>NZ_CP032543.1:6019097-6323871 GCF_003610995.1 Streptomyces griseus subsp. griseus | reverse complement strand
ACGGGCGGCGTTGTCGATGTCGACGCCCCGGTACCCGGGATGCGCGGCGAAGGCCCCGCCCGGCGCATCGGCCTCGCTGAGGCCGCCCGCCAGGACGAACGGCCGGGGCAGCGCGGGGAGCAGGGCCTCCAGCGCCGCCGCCGGCACGGGGTGTCCGGTGCTGCCGACCGCCCCGCCGCGGGTCGCCGAGTCGACGAGGAACAGGTCCGCCCCGGCGCGGGCGTACGCCCTGAGGAAGGGCCGCTCGAGGCACACCCCGTCAAGCACGTGCACGGCCTTGACGAGCACCGCGTCGGGCATCGCCCTGCGCAGGGCCGCCACGGCCGTGGGCGGCTGGTAGGAGTGGAGCTGAATCCAGCGCACGCCGGCGGCACGGGCGGCCGCGGCGATCTCTCCGGCCTCGTGCAGAAAGGTGACGAGCACCGGCTCGGCCCGGCCCGCCGTGCGGACGGCGTCGGCCACGGCCGTGAACCGCGTGCGGGTCAGGTCACGGGCCCCGTTCTCCACCCCGTACCAGAGGCCGACGAGATCGGCGCGTGGTGCCACGGCGGCGGCCTCCTCGGGAGAGGTGGCGCCGCACACCTTGAGCAGCGGCCGGGACGCCGCCGCCGGGACGCTCATCCGCCCAGCCCCAGGGTCGAGGCGACGTGGTTGTACTGGATGTCGTTGGTGCCGGAGTACAGGGTGCCCGCGACCGCGGCACGTACCTCCTTCTCCAGTCCGACCTCGGTGAGGTAGCCCGCGCCGCCGAAGACGCGGACCGCGGAGAGGCTGGTGGCCAGTGCGGCCTCGCTGGCGAGGATCTTCGTCATGGCGAGGTCGGCCGTGACGTCCTCGCCCGCGGCGAGCCGCTCGGCGGTGTCGTAGAGCCACTTGGCGGCGGTCTCGGTGCGGATCTTCATGTCGACGACGCGGTGCGACACCGCCTGGTAGTCGCCGATGGGATGGCCGAAGGCCCGGCGTTCCCGGGCGTAGGCGACGGTGCGCTCCAGCCGGTGGCGCATCTCGCCGAGCTGGACGGTGAATCCGAACAGGATCTCGCGCTTCATCACATGGTCCAGGACGAGCAGTCCGCCGCCGGACCGGCCCAGCACCCGGTCGGCGGGTATCCGGCAGCCGTCGAGGTGGAGGGTGGACAACGGGGCGGTACGCAGGCCCATCTTGGCGGTGGGCCCGCCGACGGAGAGCCCGGGGGTGTCCCGGTCGACGAGGAAGGCGGTGGTCCCGAGCGGTCCGCCCTCGGGGCGGGTACGCGCGTAGACGACGAAGACATCGGCGATGGGGCCGTTGCTGACGAAGGCCTTGCCGCCGGTGAGGACGTAGTGCGTGCCGTCGCGCTCGGCGCGGGTGGTCATGGCCATGGCGTCGGAGCCGCTGTCCGGTTCGGTGATGGCATGCGCGCCGATCAGCTCGCCCGAGCAGATGCCGGGCAGATACCGCTCGCGCAGGGCGTCGCTGCCGAAGGCGGTGAGGGGCACGCCGGTGCTGGCCATCGACGTGGTGGCGCAGAAGTTCAGCCCGGACTCCCGGCAGGTCTCACCGAGAGTCTCCAGGACGTGCAGGGTGGTGAGAAGGGACTGGCCCGCGCCGCCCCACTGTTGGGGGAACGGCAGTCCGAGGACGCCGCTTTCGGCCAGGGATCGCCATCGGCCGGGCTCGAAGGCGGACCGGGCGTCCGCCTCGATATGACCCTCGCTCAGGATCTTGCCCCACTGGGCCATGCCTGCGCAGAGGGCCTGCTGGTCTGCGTCGCGGTTCCTCATGGCGGAGCCTTCCGTACGGGCCGTGCGGGTGGCCTGGGTCGGTGACGGGCGGGGAGGTGACGGCGGTGTCCCGCCGTCGGATCGGCGGGCGCCCGCGGTTCAGGCGCCCGTCGGGTGGGCGGCGGTCCGGCCTAGTAGGCCGAGGAGACGCCCTCGGCCAGGCTGTGCACCTCGTCGCCCCGGAGCGCCGGGGCGAAGACACAGACCAGACGCAGGTCCTCGTGCGGCGAGGCGATCAGGAAGTGCGGGTCGTTGTTGTCGAGCGAGTAGAGGACGCCCGGCGTCAGCGGATGACTGGTGCCGTCGAGTTCCACCACCTCGCCGGAGCCCTCGATGCAGTAGCAGGTCTCCAGGTGGTTGCGGTACTCCAGGCGGGACTTGGTCCCCGCCCGCACCGTGGTGTCGGTGACGCTGTAGCCCAGGCCGTCGGCGTCCAGGATGAATCTGCGGCTGAGTCCGTTGCCCCAGTCGACGGTCTTGACGGTCTCGATGTTACGGATGAGCACGGGGGTCCTCCTTCGGACGGGTGGAGAGGGGACGGCCGAGGTCGGCGAGGAAGGAGCGGTAGCCGTCAACCGGGTCGGACCCGGCCTCCAGACTCCGTTCCAGCGCGGCCACTCCGGCGGAGCCGACGATCGCCGCGTCCGCGCCGCTGCGGGCGACGGAGAGGAGATCCTCGGCGGTGGACACCCCGAAGCCGACGGCTATCGGGGAGAGGGTGAGGTCGCGCAGGGAGGCGACGAACGGCGCCAGACCGGCGTGGCCGCCGTCGGGCGTTCCGGCGCCGCTGCGCCCGTAGCGCGCGACCAGGTAGAGGTATCCGGAGGCGTGGGCCGCCGTCTCGGCGACGATGGCCGGTGAGCTGCCCGGGTAGCAGGTGGTGACCTCGGGCAGGTCCGCCGCGCGCAGCGCCTCGTGGTGGGCCTGCCGCAGCCGGGGCGGCAGGCCGTGGGCCAGCAGGGCGTCGGCGCCGCTGTCCGCGACGACGCGGGCGTAGTCGGCGGGCGCGGCGGTGCGCAGGCTGTGACTCCAGTCCGCCAGCACCGCGATCCGCAGCCGCTTCAGCCCCGGTCGTACGGCGGCGACGAAGTCCAGGGTCTCGCGCAGGCCTGTGCCCCGGGCCAGCCCCCGGTCGGCGGAGCGGCGCACCACCGGCCCGTCGGTGGGTGAGTCGGGGAAGGGAACGGCCAGTTCGAGGCAGTCGACGCCCGATGCGTCCAGCAGCCCGACGAGGTCGGTGAGGACGGGCAGCGGCGGGTCGCCCGCGTTGAGGAAGACGGCCAGGCCCAGTTCCTCCCGCGCACGGGCCTCGGCGAAGAAGTCAGCCGGCACGGTCCGCCCCTTTCAGCCGCTCCAGCAGGTCGAGCGCAGCCCCGTCGTCGAGGGCCGCGCCCGCCTCGGCGACCGCCTTCGCCCAGTCGTCGCGGTGCCCGGAGGCCAGGGCGAGCGCGGCCGCGTTGAGTTGGAGAGTGGCGCGCAGGGGTGCGCCCGCGCGGCCGGTGAGCACGGAGCGGAAGTGCTCGGCGGCGGCGTCCCGGGGGACGGGCGCCAGGTCGTCGGGGGATCCGCCGGCGGGGACGAGTTCGCCCGCGCGGAGCGTCAGTGTGCCGCCGTCGGGGAGGTGGATCGTGTTGTCGCACATGCTGAGCAGTTCGTCGGCGCCGAGCGGGTTGGTGACCAGCCACGTGACCGGGGTGCCGGGCCGGGAGGCCAGGGCGCGCAGGGCGGACGGGACCCGCCCCCCGCTGACGCCGGTGACCTGCGCGGAGACCGGGACCGCCGCGAGGAACGGGCCCAGGATGTTGAGGAAGCGGCCGAACACCCGCATGGGCGTCGGCACGGCCAGAAGAGCGAGCCTGGCCAGTTGGACCGGGTAGACGAACGGCCCGGTGAAGGCGATGCCGTGGGTCTCCAGGTGACGGGACGTCTGGTCGAGCGAGGTGGCGAACGGGACGCCCAGTCGGTCCAGGAGGTCGATGGAACCGGTGCGCGCGGTGTGGGCGCGGGAGCCGGACTTGACGACCCGGACCCCGCAGGCGGCGGCGACGAGTGCGGCGGCGGTGGACAGGTTCACGGTGGGCGGGCCGCCGCCGGTGCCCACCACGTTGACGGTGCCGGCCCAGGAGCCGGCGGGCCGCGCCGGGCGCCGCCGGTCCAGCGCGTCGACCATGGCGAGCAGGCTGCCCTCCTCGGGCAGGGCCGCGGTGAGCGAGGCGAGGAGCGCCAGCGCGTCACCGCGGTCCAGCGCGCCGTCGGCCAGCGCCTGCCACAGCGCGTCCCACTGCTCGGGGCCGGCCGCGGCGCGTCGGTCGACCACCGGGACGAGGGCCGGGTGCACGGCTCAGCCTCCCGTGGCGGCGGTGCTCTGGGAGCGCGCGACGTAGGCGTCGATGGCGTCGACGCTGCGGAAGTTCTCGGGGTCCAGGTCGGTGTCGCCGACCGCCAGCCGGAAGTGGTGCTCGACCCAGGCGATCAGCTTGAGGACGCCGAGGCTGTCGATCGCCCCGTCGGCCAGGAGGTCCAGGTCGCGCGGGAGCTGGGAGGGGGTGAGATCGGGAAGGAACTCCCGGACGATGTACTCGCTGATCTGGTCTGCGTTGCTCACGGAATGCTCCTTGGCGGGTTGTTCGTGAAAGGGCCTCCGACGGCGCTGGACGCGCCGGCGCCTGCCGGGTGTGGAGAGGGGTCAGGACGCGGTGGCGGGTGCGGCCACGCTCTGCGCGATCGTGCGGCGGTCCACCTTGCCGGTGCTGGTGCGCGGCAGCGGCTCGGTCACGGGCCTGAGCAGGCCGGGCACCCACCCCCGGGCCAGCCGGGTGGTGCAGTGCCGCTTGAGGTCGAGGCTGGTGACGGTGGAGGCGTCTTCCAGCCGTACGACGGCGATCAGGCGCCGGCCCTCGACCGGGTCGGGCACGGTGGTCACCCCGGCCTCCAGCACGGCGGGGTGTTCCAGCAGGACCTGTTCGACCTCGCCGATGTTGACGGCGACGCCTCGGATCTTGACCTGGTGGTCGAGTCGGCCGATGAGCCGGAGGGTGCCTTCGCCGTCCCTCGCGACCAGGTCCCCGGTGCGGAACCACGGGGTGCCCGGGCCGCCGCCCGGCGCCGCCTCCAGGACGAACTTCTCGGCGGCTCGGCTCGGATCGGCGTACCCGGTGCTCTGGAAGGGGGTGGAGACCTCCAGTTCGCCGCTCCCCGGCCCGTTCACCACCCGCCCGTCGGGATCCCGCAGTCTCAGGCGTACGCCCGGGAGCGGGCGGCCCAGCGGCATCGGGGCGGACTGCGGGAGGCTGCGGTCGACCTCGTGGATCAGGCTGTCGTTGGTCTCGGTGCAGCCGTAGATGTTGTGGAGCCGGGCGCCGGGCGCCAGCGCCGCGAGATCGGCGAGCGCCTGCTCGGGCATCACGTCGCCGGTGAACGCCGCGTGCCGGACGGATTCCAGCGGGCCGCCGCCCTCCACCCTGACCTGCGCGCCGACCAGTGCGTAGAAGAGGGGAACCGCCTGGACCACCTCGATGCGGTGGGTGCGCAGCAGGCGGAGCAGTCCCCGGCCGCTCGCCGCTGTCGACGGGTCCACCAGGACCACCTGTCCGCCGTGGGCGAGAGTGGTCCAGACATCCAGCAGGCAGAGGTCGAAGTTGAGTGGCGCGTAGTTGAGCACGGGGGTGGACTCGGCGATGCCGAAGGCGTCCGCGGCCCAGTCGGTGAAGGCGTCCACGGCCCGGTGCGGGAGAGGAACGGCCTTGGGGATGCCGGTGGAACCGGAGGTGGTGAGCACGAGTGCGGTTCCCGGTGGCACCGCTCCCCCGCCGCGTCCGCCCCGCGCCGGGGCCGTCACCGTGACGGCGGGCCCGGCGAGCGCGTACCGGCAGTGCGCCTCGGCCATCACGGCCGCGACATGGTCGGGCGGCAGGGTGGGAGAGGGCAGCAGCACGGGGCGACCCGTGGCGAGGCAGGCCAGGACGGTGGCGACGGTGCCGGGCGACTTCTCGTCGAGGACGGCGACCGTGGCGCCGGCGGGGACCTGCCCGGCGAGCCGGGCGCGGGCCTCCGTGGTCGCGTCGGCCAGTTCCCGGTAGCTGGTGGGGGTGCCGTTCCACCACAGGGCGGGGGCGTCCGGAGTCTTGTCGGCCCAGCGGAGAACGGAGTCGGCCATCTCGCCGTGCCGCCGGGTCCCGGTCATCGGCCCGCTCCCGTCGCCGGGGCCAGCCGGAGCCACCCGCCCTTGACGGCGACGGCGCCCTGCGACCGCACGGTGAACGCGACGGTGTCCCCGCCGGCTGCGGGCGTGAGGTCGAGGGACGTTTCCTCACCGGGCAGGACCGGGCGGGCGAAGCGCGCACCGATGGCCCGGACCCGGTCGACGTCTCCGTCCGCGAACCGCTCGGCGGCCTCCTCCACGGCGAGTGCCACCAGGCTCATGCCGTGGGCGATGACATCCGCGAACCCCGCTGACCGGGCGGCCTCGGCGTCGAGGTGGACGGGGTTGAGGTCTCCGGCCGCGTGGCCGTAGTCGGCGATCCACCTCCGGTCGATCCCGAGGTCGCTGCTGAGCGTGGCGCCCGGCGTCTCCTGCCTCACCGCGGCCATGGGTACGAGAGTCCCGCGCGGTTCTGCCGCCCGGATGCCGACGAGCAGGATGTGGGCGGTGAGCCGCGCCTGTTCGGCGCCGGTCGCCCGGTCGGCGAGCGTGGTGGTCAGGACCAGCCGGGTGCCCTTGGGTTCGACGCGTACGGCGTCCACTTCGGCAGTCGCGTCGAGCGGGGCGCCGGGGCGCGGCGGGTGGTGCAGTTCGATCTCCTGGGCGAGGTGGACCAGGGAGTACGGGCCGTGGCCGGCGGCGAGGCCGGCGACCGTGTGCTCGGCGAGCGGGTGGGTGAGGACGAAGGCGGCGAGAGGGCCCGCGACGGCCAGGCCGGGTGCCGGACGGCCCAGCGCCCGGCGGGTGACGGTCCGGTAGCGGAGGGCGGCGTCCGCGTCCAGGGAGGGTGCGGACGGATCGAGTGCGGAGTCGGGCAGGGTCGTCATGCGGGGGCCACCACCAGGCTGCTGTTGTGGCCGCCGAAGCCGAAGGAGTTGGTCAGCGCGGGGCCGCGCGGGACAGGTCGCGGGGTGCCGTGGACCACGTCGATCTCCATCTCTGGTTCCGTTCGTGTGTGGTTGGCGGTGGGCGGCACCGCTCCGGCGTTCATCGACAGCACGGCGACCACGAGTTCGACGGCTCCGGCCGCCCCGATCAGGTGGCCCAGCACGCCCTTGCTGGCGGTGACCGGCGGCCCGTCCGGTCCGAAGACCTTGGCCAGGGCCGCGGCTTCGGCGCGGTCGTTGTGCACGGTCGCGGTGCCATGGGCGTTGACATGGGCGATGTCCGCGGGGACGAGACCGGCGTCGGCGAGCGCGCCGGCCATGGCCTCGGCGGCGTACGCGCCGTCGGGGTGCGGGGCCGAGAGGTGGTGGGCATCCGAGGTGGCGGCGTATCCGGCGACCAGCCCGTGTGCCCGGGCGCCCCGGGCGCGTACGTCGGCTGCCCGTTCCAGCACCACGAAGGCGGCGCCCTCGCCCATGACGAAGCCGTCCCGGCTCTCGTCGAACGGCCGGCACGCGGTGGCCGCTTCGGTGCGGAGGGAGGCCGCGTTGAGGTTGCCGAACCCCGCGAGGGTGATCGGCGTGAGGGTCGCCTCGCAGCCGCCCGCGATCACCACGTCGGCGCGGTGGTCGCGGAGCATGCCCGCGCCGATCCCGATGGCGTCGGCCCCGCTCGCGCAGGTGGTGGAGATGGTGAGTGCCGGTCCGTGCCAGCCCAGTTGAAGGGCTATCTGGGCGGCGGCCGCGTTCGGCATCGTCATCAGGGGCATCAGCGGGCGGACCCCGGCGGGCCCCTTCGCCGCGAAGTTGACGGACTCGGCGTCGCTGGTGGCGCGGCCCCCGACGGCGTTGCCGACCACGATGGCGCAGCGTGCGGCGGGTTCCCGCGGCAGTCCGGCGTCGGCGTGGGCGGCCAGCGCCGCGGCGAGCCCGTAGCGGGCGAACGGGTCGAGCCGCCGGGCGGCCTTGGTGGCCAGCGCCTCCTGCCAGGGCAGGCCGCGGCCGGTGAGTTCGGGCACCCGGCAGCCGATCCTGATGCGGTGGCCGGTGGTGTCGAAGTGGGTGAGGTCGACCGCCAGGGACCGGCCGGCCGACACCGCTGTCCACAGTTCTTCGGTGGTGAGCCCGGCCGGAGTGACGGCGCCCATCCCGCTGATGGCGATGTCCGGCCGGGCGGCGCGTTCGGCTTCGGTACGCATGGTCCGTGTGGTTCCTTCCCGTTCCGGTGACCGGCCGTCGGCCGTGGCGAGGGTGCCGTGCTCGAATGGATGGGGGCGGTGCCGGCAGGGTCAGCCCGCCAGGAGTCCGCACTCTCCGGCGGCCTTGAGGAACGCCTCCGCGGCGAGCTCCACGTCCGCGTCCGTGTGCCGTGCGGTGACGGCGATCCGCAGCCGGGCCAGATCGCGCGGGACGGCGGGGGTGACCACAGGCAGCCCGATCACGCCCAGGCGGCGTGCGGTGGTGGCCAGGTCGTAGGCCGACTCGTCGCTGCCGGCGATGAGCGGGACGACGGCGGTCTCGCTGTCGCCGGTCCGCATGCCGCCCGCGCTCACCAGCTCCCGGAACCTGGTGCCGTACCCCTGGATCCGGGTGACGCGCTCCGGTTCGGCGCGCAGCACGCGCAGCGCCTCCAGGGCGGCGCCCGCCGAGGCCGGCGCGAGGGCGGCCGAGAAGAGGAACGGCCGCGCGGCATAACGGAGATGTCCGATCAGCTCGGCCGATCCCGCGACCCAGCCGCCCATGGAGGGGATGGCCTTGGAGAGGGTGCCGAGCTTGACGTCCACCCGTACCCGCCGGTCGAAGTGCTCCTCCACACCCAGGCCGGTGCGGCCGATCACACCGAGGGCGTGGGCCTCGTCGGTCATCAGGAGCGCCTCGTGGACGTCGCACACCTCGCGCAGCCGGGGCAGCGGCGCGATGTCGCCGTCCATCGAGTAGACGCTGTCGACGATGACCAGGCGGACTCCGCCGGGGGCGGCGGCCTCCATGCGACGGGCCAGGTGCTCGGTGTCGTTGTGCCGGAAGCGGACCACGGTGGCCCCGCTGAGGCGGCAGCCGTCGACGATGCTCGCGTGGGCGTACTTGTCGACGAAGACGGTGTCGCCGGGGCCGACCAGGGCTCCGATCGTCCCCACGTTGGCGGCGTAGCCGGAACCGAAGACGATGGCGGCCTCCCGCTCCGCGACGGTGGCGACCTCGGCCTCCAGCTCCTCGTGGAGCGGGATGGACCCGGCGAGCGCGCGTACGCCGTGGTTACCGGTGCCGTAACGGGCCGCGGCGGCCTGGGCGGCTGCCACCACGCGCTCGTCCCCCGCCAGGCCCAGGTAGCTGTAGCCGGACATCATCAGCAGCCGCCGGCCGTCGAGGTCGACGTAGGCCGTGTCGCGCTCGGCGGTGTAGGGGACGAAGCTGTTGCGGCGCTCGGGCTCCCACTCCAGCGACGCCACGCGCCGGCCCGTCGCCTCCAGTTTGGGCGCGATTCTCCCCCACGCTGCGGATGCCATCGGCCGTCCTCTCATTTGTGACTGCCATTGCACACGGGTGCAACGAATCTGATGCGCCTCGAATTCAACGGGCGCCTCGCAATCGAGACGCAACACGGGAGCAAGATCAAACAGTCATCGGAGGATTTGCGCGCACCGGGCAGCTGATTCACCGGGCGTTAACTGGTGCAACTTAACGGGTAGTTGACACACACCCTTTTTAAACGAGAATGCTGTTTACTCAGCCGTGGAGAAGAATTGACCAAGCTCCTGCCGGATCGCCGCAGCCCTCCCACGGGATCCCCACGTGCATCACCTGACGCACGAACCACACGCTGGGCCCACGCACGGAACCGCACGCACTGCCAGACAGTCGACTTCCGTCACCCATGCCGCCGGGGAAGTCATCTCAACCTCTCACTGGGGGGATCGATCGTGCTCATCAGGCTTATCGGCCTCGTCTCCATCGAACATGAATCCGAGGCCCCGCGGGTACTGGCCAGCCATCAGGCACAGATAGCCCTGGCCCGGCTCTGCCTGGAACGCCCCTCTGGCATAGGCCGGGAGCAACTTGCCGACACCATATGGCCGGATGGTCTGCCCAGCACGTGGGCTTCGGCTTTACGCAGTGTCGTCAGTCGCCTCAGAGTTTCCCTCTCGGAGGGGAAGGGCGTCGAGCCGACGGTCATCGCCCGCGGGGGACGCTATCTGCTGCACCTGCCGGAGGACGCCCAGCTGGACGTGGAGCGTGCCGAGCAGGCGGCGTTCACCGCCGCTGCCGCCCACCGCGAAGGCGACCACAGCACCGCGCAGCGGCTTGCCGCCACCGCGGTACCCCTGCTGCGGGGCCCCTTCCTCGCCTCCCACGAGGGCGAGTGGGTGGAGTCCGTCCGGCGCCACCTCAAGGATCTGCGGGTCTCGGCCCTGGAGACCGCGAGCAGTTCCTCGTCCGCCCTCGGCGACACCCACCACGCCCTGCGCTACGCCGCGGAGGCGGTGCGCCAGGCCCCGTTCCGGGAGAGCGCCTACCGCTGCCAGATGACCGCGCACCGCTTGGCCGGCAACCGGGCCGAAGCCCTGCGGATATACCAGCAGTTGCGCGTCGTCCTCGCGGAGGAGCTGGGCTGCGACCCCAGCCCCGAGAGCGAGGCCGCCTACCTCGGCCTGCTGGACCGGACCCGTCTGCCGGTGGTCCCCGCGCGGGCGGAGTGGGAAACGATGTCGGCACACCGGCTGAGCTGATCCCCGGCACGGCAGTGGGGAGGGACACGAGATCGTGTCCCTCCCCACTGCCGTGCAACGGCTCACATGATGGAGACACCGCTGTCGATACTGATCACCTGCCCGGTCATGCAGTCCTGGTCGAGGAAGAGGGAGACGCTTCGGGCGACCTCCTCGACGGTGACGAACCGCGGGACGGGCGCCTTGCGCGCCATGTCCGACACGATGCTCTCCGGCAGCTGGTCGGTCATGCCCGTGATCATGAACCCGGGTGACAACGCGTTGACCGTGACCCCTCGCCGGCCGCACTCCGCCGCCAGCGCACGGGTCATCCCCATCACTCCGGCCTTGGACGCGGAGTACGCGGTCTGCCCCGCGGTGGCGATGAGGCCCGAGGGCGAGACGACGTTGACGATCCGGCCCCAGCGCTGACGCAGCATGTACGGCAGTGCGGCCCGGCTGGTGTGGAACGAACCCAGCAGGTTGGTGCGGATGACCTCGTGCCAGTCCTCCGGGACTGCATGGCCATCAGGGCGTCCTTGCGGACGGCTCCGTTGTTGACCACCACGTCGATGGGGCCGAGAGCCCGCTCGACCTCCTGGCAGAGGCGCTGCGTCTCCTCCCACGAGCCGACGTCCGCGCCGACGACGACCGAGTCGTTCGTCAGCTTCTCGCTCACCGCCCGGGCCTGGTCGGCCGAGCTGCGGTAGTGCACGGCCACCCGGCAGCCCAGCGCGTCCAGTTCGACCGCCAGCGCCTGCCCGAGGCCGCCCGACGCGCCGGTGACCAGGGCCACCGGCGCGTCGGGGCGCTTGCCCGCCTTCTGTGCTCCGCTCACGTGGCGCCTCCCCAGCGCATCAGGACCGAACCCCAGGTCATGCCCGCCCCGAACCCGGCGAGCAGGACCAGCTCTCCCGCTCTGATCCGATCCGCCTCCAGCGCCTCGGTGAGGGCCAGCGGGATCGAGGCCGACGCGGTGTTGCCGTACCGGTCGAGGTTGGTGATCAGGGACTCCGGGCGCAGACCCGAGTGCTGCATCACCGAGTTGATGATGCGGATGTTCGCCTGGTGCGGGATCACGTGATCGACCTCCGCCGGAGCGACCTTCGCGCTCTCCAGCGTCTCGCGCACCGTGCGCACGGTGTAGCGGACGGCGTTGAGGTAGATCTCGTTGCCCTTGATCTGTGCGAAGTGGAGCCCCTGCGCGACCGTTTCCGGCGTTGTGGGCATCCGGCTTCCGCCCGCTTGAACCTTGAGTGCATCTGCACACGATCCGTCGGCGCCCAGGTTCCAGGCCAGAACAGGATCTTCCGGACCGGGTACGAGGACCACCGCGGCCGCTCCGTCGCCGACCAGGATGGACAGGTCCCGGTCGGCGGGGTTGGCGGTCAGGGTGTGCGTGTCCGAGCCGATCAGCAGGATCGGACGACGGTCCATGCGCAGGATGCCCATGGCCGCCACCAGCCCGTAGACGAAGCCGGCGCATTCGGAGTTGACGTCCATCGCCCCGCCGGCGATCCCCAGATCGTGGTGGACGAAGGCGGAGGTGGCGGGAGAGGGCTGCTCGGGGGTGGCCGTGGCCACGATCAGATGGGCGATGTCGGCGCCGGTCAGCCCCGCTCTTGCCAGAGCCGCGCGGCCCGCGTCGACGGCCAGGGAGGCGGTCGTCTGGCCCGGGTCGACCGCCCGCCGCTCCTGGATACCGCAACGGCTGACGACCCAGTGCTCGTCGACCCCGAAGCGCTCGGCCAGTTCCGTGCTGGTGACGACCCGCTCGGGCAGGGCCTTGCCCCACCCCGCGATGGCGAATCCACTCATGGTCCCGCCTCAGGCCTCGGCCGGCTGCGGCGCCAGGTCGACCAGCTTCGCGTACACGTCCCGCATCGTCGTGGTGTCGTCCAGCTCCGCGAAGAGCGACTCGTCGGCGGGGATGTCGGGGTGCTCGTTCTGGAAGTTGTACAGCCACTCCATCAGGTCCAGCGAGTCCACACCCGGGATGTGCCGGATCGGCGCGTCGGGCGTCACTTCGGTGGCTCCGGAGACGGCGGCGAGCTGCTCCGAGAGAACCTCGACAGTCGGCAGTGCCATGATTTGTTCCTCTCTCAACGCGGCGTACGGTCGTGACGGCATGCAAGCCGCTCCTCGCAATCGGTCCGCAACAAGACGGTCACACGCTGCTGTTGCGGACGGATTGCACACGTCCGCTTGGCTCCCTCTCAGCACGGTTCGGAACCCGAGAGCCGTCCGAGCGCTCTCGCGCCCGGTCGGCAGAAGCTGCGAGGAGAGGGCGAGGATGGCGACGATTGCCTCCCACACCGCGGAGCCGGAGGTGGACGCAGTCCGCCACCACTACGAGGTGGGAAACGAGTTCTACCGGCTGCTGCTGGGGCCCAGCATGATGTACAGCGGCGGCTACTGGCAGGAGGGCGAGGGCCTCACCGAAGCCCTGGACCTGGCGCAGGAGCGTAAGCTCGACGCGTTCGCCGAGCTGGCGGACGCCGCGGGCAAGGACCGGGTCCTGGACATCGGCTGCGGCTGGGGCACCCTGATGGACCGGCTGACGCGGAAGCACGGCGTGCGCGAGGCGGTCGGTCTGACGCTGAGCCGCACCCAGGCCGACTTCATCGCGGGCCTGGACAACCCGGCCCTCACCACCCGGGTGGAGAGCTGGTCGGAGCACAGCGCCCCGGGCGCCTACGACGCGGCGTTCTGCGTCAACGCGCTGGAGCACTTCGTGCCCTCCAGCCTGTCGCCGAAGGAACGCACCAAGCGCTACCGCTTCTTCTTCCAGCAGGTCCACCAGGCGCTGGTGCCGGAGGGCCGGTTCGTCCTGCACACGATGACCGCCGAGGCCCAGCCGATCGGGCGGAAGATCCTGGCGGACCTCAAGTTCCTCCAGCGCTCCGAGTTCGCCGGCATGCACATCCCGCACCTGCACGAGCTGGCCGCCGCCGCCGAGGGCCTCTTCGAGGTGGTGGAACTGCTCAACGAGCGCGAGGCGTTCGCCCGTGCCTGCCGCGCCTGGCTGGTGCTGCTCGCCGAGCGGCGCGAGGAGGCCGTGGCGCTGGAGAGCGAGGAGGTGGTGGCTCGCTTCGAGCGCTACCTGGACATCTTCGCCTACACGCTGGAGGACCGCTTCTTCAACAACTTCCGGCTGACGCTGGCCCGTAAGGGGTGACCGGGATGGCTCAGGCACCCCTGGACCCGGCCCGCGACCTGCGGGTGGCGGTGATCGGCAGTGGCTTCTCCGGGCTCGGCACCGCGATCCGGCTGATGCAGCAGGGCATCGACGACTTCCTGGTCTTCGAACGGGCCGACGAGGTCGGCGGCACCTGGCGCGACAACACCTATCCGGGCTGCGCCTGCGATGTGATGTCGCATCTCTACTCCTTCTCGTTCGCTCCCAACCCGAACTGGAAGAGCACCTTCGGCAAGCAGCGGGAGCTCTTCGACTACCTGCGCGACTGCGCCGACCGGTTCGGGGTGCGCTCACGCATCCGCTTCCGGCACGAGCTGACCGAGGCGCGCTGGGACGACCTGCGCAAACGGTGGCTGATCTCCACCACCGGCGGCGACTACACCGCCCGGGTCCTCGTCACCGGCACCGGCTACCTCAGCGAGCCGGCCGTCCCGGACATCCCCGGCCTCTCCGAGTTCCAGGGCGAGGTGTTCCACTCGTCGCGGTGGCGGCACGACCTGGACCTCACCGGCCGCCGGGTCGCCGTCATCGGCACCGGGGCGTCCGCCATCCAGTTCGTCCCCGCCATCCAGCCGGAGGTCGGGCAACTGGACCTCTACCAGCGCACCCCGCCCTGGATCGGCCCGAAGAACGACAAGGCCAACAGCGCCCTCCAGACCAAGCTGCTGACCTCGGTCCCCGGCTACCAGCGCTTCCGCCGGAACTTCAACATGTGGGGCCGGGAGATCCTGGCGTTCGTGATGGCGCGCCCCGCCGTCGCCGGGAAGATGCAGAAGATGGCGTCCGACCACCTCAGGAAGAGCGTGCCGGACGAGGCGCTACGGGCCCGGCTCACCCCGGACTACGTGATGGCCTGCAAGCGCCTGCTCTTCTCCAACACGTACTACCCGGCGATCCAGCAGCCCAACGTGGAGCTGGTCACCGACGGCATCGCCAAGGTCACTCCCGACGCGGTGGTCACGGCCGACGGCCGGGAGCGCCCGGTGGACACCATCGTGCTGGGCACAGGGTTCGAGGCGGTACGCCGCCCGATCGCCGAGCGCGTCTTCGGCCGGAACGGCGTCGGCCTCAAGGATGCCTGGAGCGAGGGCATGAGCGCACTGCGCGGTACGGGCGTCGCAGGCTTCCCCAACCTCTTCATGCTGCTCGGGCCGAACACCACGCTGGGCCACTCCTCCCAGGTGATCATGATCGAGGCTCAGATCGCCTATCTGCTGGACGCCCTCAAGACGATGGACAAGCGCGGTCTGGCCAGCGTCGAGGCGCTGCCCGAGGCTCAGCGGGCCTACAACGACAAGCTGGACCAGCGGCTGGACGGCACGGTGTGGAACGCCGGGAACTGCCGCAGCTGGTATCTCGACGAGCACGGCCGCAACCCGTCCATCTGGCCGACCTACACCTGGCGCTTCCGGCGGGCCACCAGCCGGTTCGACCCCGCCGAGCACCTGCTGAGCACCAGCGAGGACCTGCGGGCGACCGCGTCCGCCGCTTCCTGACAGCCGTCCACGTGACCGACGAGACATGGAGTCCTTCCCCATGAACCTGCACACCCCTTCCCGAAGAGCAGTGCTCGGCACGGTCGGCGCCGCCGCCACGGTGATCGGCTGGAACGCCACCACCGGCAGCTGGGCCCACGCGGCCGATCCGGCACGCCGTCCCGGCGACCGCATCGTGTCCGTACCGCAACTGGACGGCACGCTCACCACGGACACCAGCCAGTTCGGTTCCTACAGCCACGACTTCGGCCGGCTCGTCAGCGGCACCGTTCCGTGGGCGGTCCTCACCCCCGGCTCGGTCCAGGACATCGCCAAGATGATCGGCTACGCCCGGACCAACCGGCTGAAGCTGGCGGTCAACGGCCGCAGCGGCACCGGAGGCGACCTGGAGTCCCACTCCTGCTACGGCCAGGCCGCGGTTCCCGGCGGGATCTCGGTCAACGCCCGCGGTATGGCGCGCATCCTGTCGACCGGGAGCGACTCCATCACCGTGGAGGCCGGGGCGACATGGGCGGAGATCACCGACCACCTGCTCCCCCGCGGCCGCACCCTGCCCGCCCTGCCCGACTACCTGCCGCTCTCGGTGGGCGGGACGCTCAGCGTCGGCGGCATCGGGCTCACCATGGGCTCCGAGGGCCTCATCGCGGACACCGTGACCTCGATGACCGTGGTGACCGGGACCGGCGAGGTGGTCACCACCTCCAAGAGCCGGCGCTCGGACCTCTTCCGCGCCGCACTGGCCGGCGGCGGTCAGGTCGGTGTGATCGTCAGCGTGACGCTGCGGACGGTGCCGTCCGCCGAACGGGCCACCGTCTTCAGCCTCTTCTACAGCGACGTCACGGCCTTCATGAAGGACTCGGAGATCCTCCTCGCCGACCGCCGCTTCCAGATGCAGGGCGGCGAGATGGTCCGCAAGCCGGACGACTCCGGCTGGCGCTACAAGATCGAGGCGGTCGCCACGTACTCCGGCGGACGCGTCCCCGACCGGGCGAAGCTGTTGAAGGGCCTCAAGGACCTGCGCGCCGAGGCCCACATCGAGGACTTCGCGCTGCGCGACTACCTCTTCCGGCTGGACGGCTACGAGGCCTTCCTCAAGGAGGCCGGGCACTGGTTCGAGGCCAAGCCGTGGCTGAGCCTCTTCCTGCCGAGCTCACAGGCCGCCCGCTTCCTGCGCCTGGTGGAGAGCCAGCTCACCTCGGAGAGCCTGGGCGCCGGGGTGGTGCTCACCTACCCCTACCCGACGTCCAAGGTCACCGTGCCGATGGCGGTGCAGCCGAAGGACCGGACCGGATACCTCTTCGACCTGCTGCGCTTCCCGAACCCGGGGACCAGCGACGCCGAGATCGCGCGGATGGTCAAGCAGAACCGCTGGCTGTACGACCGGGCCGTGGAGCTGGGCGCCAAGCGCTACCTCGTCGGGGCTGTGCCCGGTCTGACCGCCGCGGACTGGCGGCGCCACTTCGGCAGCAGCTACGGGGCACTGTGCGACGCGAAGCGCCGC
Organism: Streptomyces griseus subsp. griseus; assembly: GCF_003610995.1. Taxonomy (NCBI): domain Bacteria; kingdom Bacillati; phylum Actinomycetota; class Actinomycetes; order Kitasatosporales; family Streptomycetaceae; genus Streptomyces; species Streptomyces griseus. Next base: position 6,307,123 of record NZ_CP032543.1, on the reverse strand, counting down.
TTCGACCCCGGCAACGTCCTCACCCCCGGCCAGGGCTTCTTCGGCTGACCGAGCACGGCCCGGGGCCGCTCCTGCGGGAGCGGCCCTTCCCGTTCATCCCCCTGGAGGAGCAGTTGAAGACATACGAGCTGGTCGACGAGGCATGGCTCACCGCCGGTCCGGACGCGGTCTGGGAGGCCCTGCTGGGCGAGCTCTCGGGCGAGGCGCGGTGGTGGGTGCCGGACAACACCTTCGAGCCGGTGGACGGCGCCCCGGACCGGGTCGGCGCGCTGACGCGGATCACCGTCCACACCAAGGGTGTCGACAAGGGCGGCAAGAAGCTCCGCTTCACCGCGCGCACCACCGCCGTACAGCGGGCGGAGCGACTGGCGCTGGAGTACGTGGAGGGGGCCTTCCGGGGTACCGCGGAGTTCACGCTCACCCGGCTGGAGGACGGCGGTACCCGACTCGTGATGTTCTTCCGGGCCAGTCCGCAGGGCCAACTGGCTTTCCTCGCACGCCTGGTGGACGTCGGCGCGATGCACACCCGGGCCACCCGCGCCGCGTTCGGCAGGCTCAACCAGCTGCTGTCCAGCAGTACGCCCGCCACCTCCGCCGCCGGAGGTGCGCGGTGACGACACCCGAAGCCGGGGAGGTCCTCCTCGACGCCGGCGACGGCGGACGTCTGGCCCTCTCCGTGCTGCACCCGCTGGAACGGAGCGACCGGGAGCCTCCCGTGGTCGTGCTGGCACACGGGTGGGGCGGCAGCCGCCGGATCTGGAGCCTGGTGACCGACCGCCTGCTGCGCAGCGGTTTTCCCGTGGTCTCCTACGATCTGCGCGGCCATGGCGCCTCGACCGTGGGCTCCTCGGGTGTGACTGCCGAGGCCATGACCGCCGATCTCGCGGCGGTCGTCTCGTACGCCGGTGGCGCGCCGATCGTCGTCGGCCACTCCGGGGGCGGGTTCGCGGCCCTGTCCCTGATGGCCACGTCGGGGCCGGGCGCCGGACCGGTGGGTCTGGTGCTGGTCGCCTCGGCGGCGCACGACCAGGACACGCCGGAGAAGGAGGCCGCCATGATGGAGGCCCCGCTCTTCTCCTGGGCTCTGCGGCGGCCCGCGGTCGGGCGGCTCCTGCTCGGCCAGATGACGGGTACGTCGCTGGATTCCCGGTCCCGGGAGGTGAACCGCCAGGTGTTCGCCGGGACCGCGCCGGCGGTGCGTGCCGCCTGTTTCCGTTCCTCCCGGGGCATGGACCTCCGGGCGGCGTCGGCCTCCCTGCGGATTCCGGCCGAGGTCCTGGCCGGGGAGAAGGACAAGGTCATCCGGCCGGAGCTGGGGCGGGAGCTGGCTGCCGCGCTGCCGGACGCCACGTTCACCCCCCTGCCCGGTGCCGGTCACGTCCTGCCACTGGAGAGCCCGGACGCGGTGGTCGCGGCGGTCCTGCGGGTCGACCGGGCGTTCGCCGGCCGGTCGACGAGCGACGACACCGTGCAGCGGACGGGCTCCCGGTGAGCGGTGGCCCACGGCGCTCCACTCCTCCGGGCCGGGGCCGGCAGAACACGCCCGGCCCCGGCCCGGAGGTGCGACCGGCGGGCGGCAGGCCGTGATCGGGCGGGTCGTCCCGGAGACGGTCGCGCGGGCGGAGGCGTTCGACGACGCGCTGCCCGGCCTGCCCGACCCCCGGGAGCTGGCACTGCTGCGCGGGCAGCCCGAGGCGATCGTCCGGCGGTTCGCCGCCGCACGGTCCTGCGCCCACCGCTGTCTGGACCAACTGGCCCTGCCGCAGGTCCCGTTGCTGCGTACCCCGGACGGCGGGCCGAAGTGGCCGCCCGGTGTCGTCGGGAGCATCACGCACTGCGCCGGGTACCGGGGCGCGGTGGCCGCCCGCGCCGGCCTGTGGGCGGCGCTCGGTGTGGACGCCGAACCGGCCCTGCCGTTGCCGACGGGGGTACTGGACCTGGTGACGACGGCTCCGGAGCGGCACATGGTCGCCGAGCTGTCCAGGCGAAGCCCGCAAGTCCCGTGGGACCGGCTGCTGTTCAGCGCGAAGGAATCGGTCTACAAGGCCTGGCACCCGGCCACGGGCCGATGGATCGGGACCCTCGCGATCGAGGTGACGCTCACCGCCGACGGCCTCATCACAGCACTGGTACGTCCGGAACGGACACAACCGCCCCGGGGAAGACGGCGATCCGCCGTGACCGCGACCGGGGACGGCGTACCACGAGCGACGGGCGGGGCGTACCCCTACCGGGGCCGCTGGCACACGGCGGGCGGTCTGCTGCTCACGGCGGTGGCCGTGCCGGGCCTTGGGGCCGTCGGCCGGACGGATGCCCGGCCGACGGCACGGCTCAGCGTCTGAGCATCACGGTCCGGCCGTCGGAGCCGGTGGCCAGGACCTCCTCCGAGCGTTTGCCCCGGCGGTACTCCTGGGGGCTGACACCGCGCTCGCGTTTGAACGCGGCACTCAGCGCGAACGGCCCCGAATAGCCGACCTGTTCGGCGATCTTGGCGACCGAGAGGTCGGGGTCGCGCAGCAGGTCGGAGGCGAGTGTGAGCCGCCATCCGGTCAGGTAGGACATCGGCGGCTCGCCAACCAGCTCGGTGAAGTGACGCGCCAGCTTCGCCCGGGAGACCTCCACGGCAGTGGCGAGCGAGGCGACCGTCCACGCTTCGCTCGGCCGGTCGTGCAGCAGCATCAGGGCACGGCCGACGACGGGATCGCTCTGGGCCCGGAACCAGAGCGGGGCGCCGGTGCCGGGCTCGGCCAGCCAGGAGCGCAGCACGTTGATCAGCAGGAGGTCGAGCAGCCGGTCCAGCACCACCTCCTGGCCGATGTCCTCCTGATCCATCTCGGCGGCCAGCATGCCGATCAGCGGGGTCCGGGCGGCGGAGGCGGGCTGCACCAGCAGGGCCGGCAGACTGGCGAGCAGTCGGCGGCCGACCTCGTTGGGCGCCTGGTAGGTGCCGCTGAGCATCACCGTCGAGCCGGAGCGGTGCGGTTCGCCCCAGGTCCGCACACCCAGCGACATCGTCTCCGTGACGTCCTCCCCGTCGGTGGTGCTGCACCGCTGTTCGGCGGCCACCGTGACGCCGGGCGGAGTGGCCGGGTCGTCGGCGAGGGTGTACGGCTCGGGGCCCCGCAGGACCGCGACGTCCCCGGCGGCCAGCTTGACCGGCTCGCCGCCCTCGCGGAGCACCCACGCCGACCCGTGCAACAGGGTGACGAGCGACAGGGGGGCACGGTCCTCGACGCGCAGGCCCCACGGGGGGTTGAACACGGATTTCAGCAGAAAGGCCCCCCGTGCCTTGGGGCTTCCCAGCAGGCCGCTGAACGCATCCACCACAGTCACCTCATTCCGTTTCGACGTCGTGGTCTCCGAGCGCGTGTCGCCCCGGCGGCCGCCGGGGCCGGTCACGCCCCGGAGCCCTTCGGCCAACGGCCCGCGACTCACCGCGGTTCCCGATTCCCGGCTCGACACTTCCCGCCGTCACGCCCGGGAAACCGCCCGCCGCAGGGCCGTGTCGCCGAGCAGGGCGAGAGCTCCCAGGCAGGCGGCCGTACGGACGGCGTTCGCCTTCCGCCACGGCCTCTCGTAGGCCGTTCTGGCGGCCGTCGCCGCAGCCGACGACGCGGTCACCGGAGCGCTGCGGAGAGCGCGGTTCAACGGCAGGTTGGCTCCGACGGTCACCGCGATGCTCAGGCCGTAGAGGACCGCGGCGGCCGTGGCCCGCCGGGCGGCCCTGGCCCGTTCCGCTCGGCGGAGCCGCCGGGCCGCGACGCCGGTGGCCACGAACACTCCGAGAAAGAGCGCCCCGAAGGAGGCGCTGTCGTCGAGGGCGTCGTTGAACCGGCGCATCGCGCTCACGAACGCCTCGTCGTCGCGGCGCGCCAGCGCGGGCATCACACCGACGTCGAAGGCGAGGTAGAGACCGGTCATCAGACCGGTGCCGACGGTGGCGGCGAGGAGCGCGGGATCGGGTCGGGAGGAGCTGGGACTCATGATGTCTCTCCGGTCGTTCTGTGGTTCGGACCGCCGGCACCGGCGGAGGGTCCGGGTCAGGTGGGCTCCAGAAGCCCGGTGACGGAGCGGCGGTAGCTCTTCGAGAGCAAGGTGCGGCCGATCAGCCGCACCGGGCCCGGCATCACCCCGCCCGGGTCGGGAAGTCCGTCCAGCAGCCAGGGCGGCAGGATCCGCTTGACGCCGAAGGGCGCCGCGGCCAGGACCCGGCGTTCCAGGGCGGTGAAGACGTCCGGCGGCACGCGGGTGAAGACCGGGAAGGTCAGCTCTTCCTCCTCGTGCAGGTGCTGGTGAAGGACCGAGTCGAACATGCCGACGGGACCGTCCAGCGCCTCCGCCCGGCCCGTTTCCAGGGCCCGGGTCACCCGCAGCATGGAGTCGTCGAGGGCCACGTGGTCCTGGACCATGAGGTGCGAACCGGCGGCGATCTCGGGGGCGTGCTCGATCAGCCCCGGCCAGAGGATCTCGTCCTCGGTACGGTGGTGCCAGTCGACGATGTCCCTGAACTGGCGCCACCACTCCGCGACCGCGGGCAGACCGGACGAGGTCAACAGCGGTACCGCGGCGACCAGTCGGCGGGAGTCACGTCGCAGCGCGAGATGCGTCTGCGCGAATCCGCGGAGGTGACGGGGCAGCGCGCCCACGCCTCTGCCCTCCCACGCCGGCCCGTCCATCGCGTCCCTCTTTTCTTCGGTCGCTCCGGCGCTGCGCTGCCGGGCCCCCGACTTGTCGGTATGTGGCAACACACACGGTCCACAGGTGGTCCGCGGCCCGGTTCCCCGGTTCCGCGGACCACACTGCTCGAACAGGAGCGGTCAGGCGCTCCAGGCGCCGGCCGCGGCCGCTTCCTTGGCGTAGTCCGCGAAGTCCTTGGGCTCCCGCCCGAGCGCTTCGCGGACACCGTGCACCAGGCTCGCGTTGCGGCCGTCCACGATCAGCGTGAAGAGGTCGGCGAACTCCTCCGGCTCGCCCAGCTGCCGCAGCGCCGCACGGTAGTCGTCGACACTGACCGGGATGTAGGTGATGGTCCGGCCGGTGGCGGCTGACAGCTCGCGGGCCACGTCGTGGAAGCTCAGCAGCCGCGGGCCGGAGAGCTCGTACGTCTTGCCGATGTGGCGGTCGTCGGTGAGCGCGGCCACCGCCACGTCGGCGATGTCGTCGGCGTCCACGAAGGGCTCGACGGCGTCACCGGTCGGCAGCGCCAGCTCACCGGCGAGAACCGGGTCGAGGAAGAAGCTCTCGCTGAAGTTCTGGTTGAACCAGTTGCAGCGGACGACGGTCCAGTCGCAGCCGGACGCCTTGAGCGCGTCCTCGCTCGCGACCGCCCCTTCCTCGCCCCGGCCGGAGAGCAGCACGAGGCGCTTGACACCCCGCTCCACCGCGACGGCGGCGAATCGTCCGATGGCTTCCTTGGCGCCGGGGAACGCCAGGTCCGGGTAGTAGGTGACGTAGACGGCGGAGACTCCGTCGAGAGCGGCCTCCCAGGTGTTCTCGTCCTCCCAGACGAAGGGAGTACCGCTGGAGCGCGAGCCGACGCGGGTCGGGCGGCCGAGCGTCTCCAGGCGCTCGACGACGCGCCGCCCGGTCTTGCCGGTGCCGCCGATGACGAGGATGGGCGCTGTGTTCTGTCCGTTAGTGCTCATGACTTCATTAAAGTCTTCGCATTGCAGACGGTGAATAGCTCACAGACTCAGTTTCATTCGCCATCGTCTCATTCTCATGAAGCTTCACGTAGGCAGCACGTTGCAGCGACGACACTCGGGGTCCGCTCAGCCGGTGACGGCCGACGCGACCAGGACGAAGGCCGCGGTCGCGAACAGGGTGCGCAGGGCGTGCAGAGCGGTCCACCGGCCCTCGAAGGCGGTACGGGCATCCCGGTCACCACCCCGCCCCTTCGACGCCTCCAGCGCGTTGTTCAGCGGGACGTTCCCACCCGAGGTGATCAGATGCCCCACCAGAGCGCACACGGCCGCGACGCCCACCAGGGTGGTGTCGCCGCCGGCCCTGCCGTCCGGCTGGACGAAGAACGAGGCCGCGGGGAACGCGAGCGATCCGAGGAAGAGGAGCAGGAAGAGCGGGCCGGGAACCTTACGGTTCACCGACCGCATGACCTGGGTGAACGACGCGTCGTCCACCTCTCTGAGCGCGGGCATGACACCCGACATGAAAGCGGCCATGTATCCGGCGTACAGACCGGTGCAGGCGAGGGCGAGGATCTCCAGAGCTTCGGGCATGGCGATCATCATCGTTGTCCGGGGCGGCCCTTCGCAGGACATCTTTGAGACGGGCCGGGGACAAGCGGCCGGTTCTCGGCCCCTCGGGGCGCGGCAGCACGGCCCAGGAGGCGGGTCAGGGGGTCGCCGCGGATACGACATAGACGACAGGACTGGCCGGATCGGTCATATTGACCGTGATGGTCTGGGTGGGGCGCGGCTTCTTGTTGGTGTGCGTGGTGCTCGCCCAGTTCTCGCTCGCCCCGAAGTACCAGCCGGTGATGTTGATGTCCCGGGCGCCGATGTTGACGGCCCCCGGCTCCAGGGCGGCGCGGCCGGTGCCGATGCCGGTCAGGAAGCGGTCGAGTCCGGCGGAGGTCGTGCGGAACTTCGTATACATCCGGCTGGCTTTCCAGTTGTTCGTCTCGTAGTACTGGACGCCTACGGCGTTGCCGGGGATCGGGATCTCGAAGATCCGGCGCTGCATCTTGGAGGGCCAGCCCTCGCGGAGGCCCTGGGCGGCCGCCTCGGTCTCCTTGTCCTTGCCCGAGCGGCGGCTCTGGCCGGCGGAGACCAGGAGGTAGCCCGCCGGGATGCCGATCAGCAGCACGATGATCGTGGCCGTGATGAACCGCCGCCTGAAGACCCGCCGGGGGCTTTCGGGAGGCTTGCCCTCGCCGTCGCCCGGCGACTCGGACTGGGGCGGCACCACGGGGTGGTCGGCTGCGATCATGATCAGGTGGTCCCTCGTGCTGCGGAGCGGGTACGAAAGGCGCGGACGCCGGTCGGGTACGGAGTCGGGTTCGGCTTCGAGCGTACGGAGTCGGCTGCGGTACGGAGACTGGGACGCCGTGCGGGTGGCCGCGGTTCAGTCGACCGTGCGGGTCGGACGCGTGTTGCGGATGGTGCTCGCCGCCTGGTCGTAGATCTGCGCGTACCGCTCGTACCGCTCGACGCGGCGCCGGTTGGCCCGGCGGAAGCGGCGGGCCACCAGCCGGGCGAGGTCCGCGGCGCCGACCATACCGGCCTCGGGGCCCAGCTGCGCCTTGGCGATCCGGGCCTCGGGGCGGTAGCCGCGGCCCGTGAGGTGGCGCTTGAAGGCGTCCCGGGCGGGGCCGATCAGAAGGTCGTCGGCGGCGCTGACCCCGCCTCCGATGACGAAGCAGGACGGGTCGAGTGCGGCGGCCAGGTTGGCGATGCCGACGCCGAGCCACTGGCCGATGTCCTGGAGGAGTTCGATGCACATGGCATCGCCCTCGCGGGCCAGCTCGGTGATGAGCGGGCCGGTGATGTCGGGGATGTTGCCCTTCACCCGGTCCAGCAGATAGTGCGCGACCGGGGAGTCGGCGGCGGCCAGCTCCTTGGCCTCGCGGACCAGGGCGTTGCCGGAGCTGTACTGCTCCCAGCAGCCCCGGTTGCCGCAGGGGCAGCGGTGGCCCGAGGGCACGACCTGCATATGGCCGAACTCACCGGCCACCCCGTACTTGCCGCGCTTGACCTGGCCGTCCTCCAGGATCGCGCCGCCGATCCCCGTACCGAGCGTGATCATGACGAGGTGGTCCTCGCCGCGCCCGGCGCCGAAGCGCCACTCCGCCCAGGCGGCGGTGTTGGCGTCGTTGTCGACCATGACCGGGACGACGAGGCGGGAGGCGATGGCGTCGCGCAGGGGTTCGTCGCGCCAGGCGAGGTGCGGGGCGAACAGGACCTTGGAGCGGTCGGCGTCGACCCAGCCCGCCGCGCCGATGCCCACCGCGTGGACGTCGTGCCGGTCGGAGAGGTCCAGGACCAGCTCCACGATCGTGTCCTCGACGACCTTGGGGCTCTTGGACTTGTCGGGCGTCTCGGTGCGCAGCTGTTCCAGGATGTTGCCGTCGGCGTCGACGACGCCCGCCATCACCTTCGTACCGCCGATGTCGATCCCGACCGTGGGGACGCGGGGGGCGGTGAGGTGCGAGCGGCGTTCCTTGGTGCCGACGGTCTTGAGGACGGTGGCGCGGGCGGAGCCGCGGTGTGCGAAGTCGCGGTACGTGCTCATCGTCCCTGCGGGGTCTGGGGGGCCGGGCCGCTGTCGCGGCCGGCGGCGGACGGCGCCCGCCGCGCCCGATTCTGCCACTGCCGGGCCCCGGGGGCCGTCGGCCGGGGTCGGCCGCGCCGGTGCGGGTCTCCGGTCAGGAGGCGTCGCCGGCCGCGGTGGAGCTGCCCGGGAGGGTGGGGGTGGGGGTGCGTTCCAGCTCGTGGCTGAGCTCCTCCAGCTCGCTGCCGCCGGCCATCTGACGGGTGAGTTCGTCCAGCGTGACGTCGTCCTTGGTGTGGCTGCCGGACATCGCCCCGCGCTTGAGCAGGATGAACCGGTCGCCGACGAGGTGGGCGTGGTGCGGGTTGTGCGTGATGAGGACCACGCCGAGCCCGGCGTCGCGGGCGGCCGCGACGTACTTGAGCACCACACCGGACTGCTTGACGCCGAGCGCCGCGGTCGGCTCGTCGAGGACGAGGACCTTGGCGCCGAAGTAGACGGCGCGGGCGATGGCCACGCACTGGCGCTCACCGCCGGAGAGGGTGCCGATGGGCTGGTCGACGTCGCGCAGGTCGATGCCCATGCGGAGCAGTTCCGTACGGGTCGTCTCGCGCATCCTGCGGACGTCGAGGCGTTTGAAGGGGCCGACGCCCACCGTGGGTTCGGAGCCGAGGAAGAAGTTCCGCCAGACCGGCATCAGCGGGACGACGGCGAGGTCCTGGTAGACGGTGGCGATGCCCCGGTCCAGGGCGTCGCGCGGGTTGGCGAGGGTGGTCTCCTCGCCGTCGATCAGGAAGCGGCCCGCGTCGTGCCGGTGCAGCCCTGCGATGATCTTGATGAGGGTGGACTTGCCGGCGCCGTTGTCGCCGAGGACGCAGGTGATCTCGCCCGCGTGGACCTCCAGCGAGACGTGTTCCAGGGCCTTGATGTTGCCGTAGAACTTCGATACGTCGTCCAGCTCGACCAGGGGGCCCGCGCTCTTCCCGGGCGTGGCCGTCTTCTCTGACGTGGACGTCATGCCGTCGCCTCCGCGCGCTTGCGCACCCACGCGTTGAGCAGGGTGGCCAGGAGCAGCATCGCTCCCAGGAAGAATTTGAACCAGTCCGGGTTCCACTCGGCGTACACGATGCCCTTGCTGGTCATGCCGAAGATGAAGGCACCGACCGCCGAGCCGATCGCGGAGCCGTAGCCGCCGGTGATCAGGCAGCCGCCGATGACGGCCGCGATGATGTACGTCAGCTCGTTGCCGACGCCCTCGCCGGACTGGACGACGTCGTAGCTGAAGAGCAGGTGCTGGCCGGAGATCCAGGCGGCGAAGGCGACACCGAGGTAGAGCCCGATCTTGGTACGGATGACGGGCACGCCGACCGCGCGGGCGGCGTCCGCCTCGCCGCCGACGGCGAAGATCCAGTTGCCGAAGCGGGTACGGAGCAGGATCCAGGTGGCGAGCGCGACGAGCGCCACCCACCACAGGATCGTCACCTTGAACTCGACGCCGCCGAGGGTGAGCGTCGAGGCGAACAGGGCGCGGGCGGACTCGAAGCCCTCCATGTCCCCGATGGCCTTGGTGGAGACCGTGCCGCTGATCAGCTTGGTGAAGCCGAGGTTCAGACCGGTGAGCATCAGGAACGTACCGAGCGTGATGATGAAGCTCGGCAGTTTGGTGCGGGTCAGCATGAAGCCGTTGAACGCCCCGATGGCGAGCGTGACCAGCAGCGACACGAAGACGCCGACCCAGACGTTGGCCGTCATCTGGTAGCTGAACATCGACGAGATCAGCGCGGAGCTGGTCACCAGCACACCGGCGGAGAGGTCGAACTCGCCGCCGATCATCAGCAGCGCGACCGGGGCGGCCATGATGCCGAGGACGGAGGCCGCGTACAGCACGGTTCCGAAGCTGGAGGCCTGGAGGAAGCTGTCGGCGACGATCGCGAAGAAGAGGAAGACCGCTGCCGCGCCGACGACCGAGCCGAGCTCGGGGCGGCCGAGCAGCTTGCGCAGCGGCGAGGTGCGTACGAGGCGCTCGTCCAGCTGGCCGGGGGCCGCGGTGGAGCCGCTCATCGGGTGCCGCGCTTGGTGTAGTCGGCCAGGGCGTCGGCGTCGCTCTTGGTGATGATCTGCGGGCCGGTGAGGACGGGGAGGCCGCCGCCGAGCACGTTGCGGTTGTAGCGGTAGAGCCAGAGCAGGTCGACGGCCTCGTACCCCTGGAGGTAGGGCTGCTGGTCGACGGCGAAGCCGAGCTTGTCGGTCTGGAGGCCGGTGGCGACCTTGGCGTTCAGGTCGAAGGTGTCGATCTCGGCCTTGCTGCCCGCCGTCTGCTTGGCCTGGACGGCGGCGTCGGCGAAGGGGGCACCGAGGGTGACGACCGCGTCGATGCTCTTGTCGGACTGGAGCTTGGCCTCGATGGACGCGGTGACGTCGGGCATGTTGGTGCCGTCGACGTACAGGTTCTGCATGGTGCCGTCGAAGCTCTTCTTCGCCCCGGCGCAGCGCTGCTCGTGGCCCACGTTGCCCTGCTCGTGCAGGACGCAGAGGACCTTCTTGCGGTCCCGCTCGTTCAGCTCGTCGCCGACGGCCTCACCGGCGATCGACTCGTCCTGGCCGATGTGGGTGAGCGCGCCGAACTCCTTGGACTCGGCGGAGCCGGAGTTCACCGTGACGACCGGGATGCCCGCCTTGACGGCCTTGGCGATCACGGCCTTCATGGCGTCGGGCTTGGCCAGCGAGACGATCAGCCCGTCGACCTTCTTGTCGATCGCGGTCTGGACGAGCTGGGCCTGCTGGTTGGCCTCGTCGTTGTGCGAGTAGAGGAAGTTGATGTTGTCCTTGACGGCCGCCTGCTCGGCGCCCTTCTGCACGATGTCCCAGAAGGTGTCGCCGTCGCCCGAGTGGGTGACCATGGCGAAGGTCCAGCGGGGCGTGTTCACCGCGGCCCGGCCCTCGGCGGCCTCGGCCGCGCGCTCCTCCGCCCGCTTGCCGCCGGTGCTGCTGCATCCTGCGGCTGCCAGCACCACTGCCAGCACGGCGCCCAGTGCGCGTACCCCTGTCCGAACCCTTGCCACGACGCCGTGCCCTTCTACTGCTGCTCGCTGTGCTCTTGACCGGCCGGGGAGTGTACGGGGCCCCGGGCCGGCTGCCCAGTATCCCCGAGCGGTGCGCGCCGCTGCCCCGGGGGGCGCCCCGCCCTCCAGCCCGTCCGGCTCCGAGGACGGAAGCGCCGATGTGGGCGGCGGTCGCCCTCGGGGAGCCCGGTGCTCAGGATCATCTGCCTGCGGGCCCAGCCACGCAAGGGTTCCGTCCGCGAACGCCGGACAAGCTGCCGGGGGTCAGGCGCGGACCAGGAGCTGGAACTCGAACGCGTAGCGTGACGCGCGGTAGACGTGGGAGCCGAACTCGACCGCGCGGCCCGTGGCGTCGTAGGTCGTGCGCTCCATCGTCAGCAGCGGCGCACCCGGCTCCTCGTCCAGGGCCCGGGCCTCCCCCGCCGTGGCGGCCCGGGCGCCGACGGACTGGCGGGCGCTGTGCAGCGTGATGCCCGAGGTCCGCATCATCCGGTAGAGCCCGGTGGACTCCAGCTCCTGCGCCGGGAGGGCGAGCAGCTCCGGGGGCAGGTGGTTGCGCAGGAGGGCCATCGGCTCGTCGTGGGCGTAGCGCAGCCTCTCGACCAGGTGCACCTCGGTGCCCTCGGCGACCCCCAGCGCGGCGGCGATCTCGGCGGTGGCCGGTTCCGTGGTGGTGCGCAGGACCTTGGTGGCGGGGCGCTGGCCGGCCGCCTCCAGGTCGTCGAAGAGCGAGCTGAGCTCCAGCGGGCGGCGGACCTGGCTGTGCACGACCTGGGTGCCGACGCCCCGGCGGCGGACCATCAGCCCCTTGTCGACGAGCGACTGGATGGCCTGGCGGACGGTGGGACGGGAGAGGCCCAGCCGGTGGGCGAGATCGATCTCGTTGCCGAGCAGGGTGCCGGGGGCCAGCCGGCCCTGCTCGACGGCGGCCTCCAGTTGCTGCGCCAGCTGGAAGTAGAGCGGCACCGGGCTGGTGCGGTCCACGCTCAGCGGCAGCGGCTGCGGCTGATCAGCTCCTTGTGCGGTCACGGGGCGAGCCTAGTTCGTTTGTCCGGACAAAACCATGGCCGCTGCGTCAGCCGGCTCATTCGTCAGTTCATTTGTCAGGACAAACGCTTGACATGATGACCGGGCGAAGGCCACCTTGGGGCCATGCGCATCGGACTCATCGGAACGGGACGTATCGGCACTTTCCATGCGGAGGTGCTGAGCCGTCATCCCGCCGTGGACTCCCTGCTGGTGGCGGACGCCGATCCGGAGCGTGCCGCCGTGGCGGCCACCCGTACCGGGGCCTCGGCCGTCCCGGTGGACGCGATGTTCACCGGCGGGGGCCGGGAGCTCCCCGACGCGCTGGTGATCTGCTCGGCGACCGCCGCCCACGCCTCGCTCATCGCGCGCGCCGCGCGGGCCGGGCTGCCCGCGTTCTGCGAGAAGCCGATCGCGCTGGACCTGCCCGGCACGCTGGGCGCCCTCGCGGAGGTCGAGGCGGCGGGCAGCGTCCTCCAGCTCGGCTTCATGCGCCGCTTCGACGCCGGGTACGCCGAGGCGAGGGCGGCGGTACGGGAGGGCAGGCTCGGGCGGCTGCACACCGTACGGGCCGTCACCTCCGACCCCGCTCCCCCGCCCGCCGACTACCTCCCGCTCTCCGGCGGGCTCTACCGGGACTGTCTGGTCCACGACTTCGACATCCTGCGGTGGGTGACGGGCCGCGAGGTCGGCGAGGTGTACGCCACCGGGTCGGACGCCGGGCCCGCGATGTTCCGGGAGGCGGGGGACGTGGACACCGCCGCCGCCCTGCTCACCCTGGACGACGGCACGCTGGCCACCGCCACCGCGACCCGCTGCAACGGCGCCGGGTACGACGTCCGCATGGAGCTGGCCGGCGAGCTGGACCAGCTCGCCGTCGGCCTCGACGACCGTACGCCGCTGACCTCGGCCGAGCCGGAGGGGCCGGGCGCCCCGCCGAAGCCGTGGCCGGGGTTCCTGGAGCGGTTCGCCCCGGCGTACGAGGCGGAGCTGGACGCCTTCCTCCGGGTCGCCCGGGGGGAGCTGACCAACCCGTGCGACGGGCGCGAGGCCCTGCACGCGCTGCGGATCGCCGAGGCCTGCGAGGTCTCCCGCCGCGAGCGCCGCCCGGTGGCGATGGAGGAGATCCCGGGCGGGTGAGGGCCGGGGCGTTCTCCCGAAGGCCGTCCGTCGCCCACCCGGCCGTCGGCAGCCTCGGCGGTCCCCGCATCGCGATGCCGTGCCCGCAGACGATCAGGGCGCGGGTTCCCGGGCACGCCCCTCGTCGGTTTCCCGGCTCGCTCCCCCGTCGGTTTCCGGGCTCGCTTCGGTGGTCAACGCGTCTCCCCTTTCGGAGAGTTATGCGGAGAAGGCGGCCTCACCAGCGCACCGGCAGCCGCCGCACCCCGCGCATCAGCAGGCCGGGCAGCCACTCCGGCTCGCCGCCCGCCGGATCGCGGGCCAGCTCCGGGCAGCGCTCCAGCAGCGCCCCGATCGCGATGCGCGCCTCCATGCGGGCGAGCGGGGCGCCGAGGCAGTAGTGCGCCCCGTGACCGAAGGCCAGATGCCCCTGGGGCGCGCGGCGGATGTCGAAGGTGTCCGGGTCCTCGAACCGCTCCGGGTCCCGGCCGCCCGAGGCGAGGGCCACCAGCACCGGCTCGTCGTCGGGGATCACGGTGGACCCGATCGTCACCTCCTCACGGGTGAAGCGGAGGGTGGCGGTCTCCACCGGGCCGTCGTACCGCAGCATCTCCTCCACCGCCCCGTCGAGGAGTCCGGGATCGGCGCGCAGCAGGGCGAGTTGGGCCGGATGGTCGAGGAGGGCCCGCACGCCGTTGGAGATCAGGTTGACGGTGGTCTCGTGTCCGGCGACGAGCAACAGGAAGGCCATGCCGACCAGTTCGTCGGCGGAGAGCCCGTCGCCGCCGTCGTCGCGGCTTCTGATCAGCGCGCTCAGGAGGTCCTCGCCGGGCGAACTCCTTTTGTCCTCGATGAGTTGGACCAGATAGGCGCTCATCGCGCCGACCGGGTCGGCCTCCCGCTGGGCCGGGGTGGGGGTGACGATGCCGTTCGACAGCGTACGGAAGGTGTCCCGGTCGATGTCGGGGACGCCGAGCAGTTCGCAGATGACGGTCATCGGGAGCGGGAAGGCCAGCGCGTCGACGAGGTCGGCGGAGCCGGCCGGGACCATCGCGTCGAGGAGCTCCGTGGTGATCTCGGTGACCCGGGGGCGCAGCGCCTCGATCCGGCGGGCGGTGAACTCGCGGACGACCAGCCTGCGCAACCGGGTGTGGCGCGGGGCGTCCAGCTCCAGCATGTTGTCGCTGATCGGGTTCACCTGGGCGGCCCAGCGCCCGGTGGTCCGCCAGTCCTTGCCGAACCGGGGGTCGGCGAGGGCCGAGCGGGCCTCCTCGTATCCGACGACCAGCCAGAGCCGCTCCATGTGCTCGGTGCGCACCGGGTGGACCGGCCCCTCGGCGCGCAGCTTGGCGTAGTACGGATAGGGATTGGCCGTGAAATCCGGCAGATCCCGCAGATCGAGCACAGCCATCGTGGTCAGCCCCCTCTTCCGGTTCGGACCACTCACCCTAGGCCGCCGCCCTCCTCCCCATCCGGGTCGAGGAGCCCGGCATCGTGGACCAACAGCGCGATCTGGACACGGTTGTTCAGGTCGAGTTTGGCGAGAATCCGCGAGACCTGGGTCTTGACGGTGGCGACGCTGAGGTAGAGCTCGCCCGCGATCTCGGCGTTGGAGTGGCCCCGCCCGACGGCGACGGCCACCTCCCTCTCCCGCCCCGCCAGCTCCGCGAACCGCCTGCGGGCCCGCTCGGTCCGGCTGGTGCGGTCGTCCGGCGCACCGCCCGCCGCACGGGCCATGAGCTGGCGGGTGACGGCGGGCGAGAGCACCGGGTCCCCGGCGGCGACCCGGCGGACCGAGTCGACGATCCGGGCGGGCGGGGTGTCTTTCAGGACGAATCCCGCAGCCCCGGCGCGGATGGCCCGCAGGACCTGTTCGTCGGCGTGGAAGGTGGTGAGGACGACGACCTCGGGCGCGTCGGGGCGGCGGCGCAGCTCCTCGGTCGCGGTGAGCCCGTCCATGCCGGGCATCCGGATGTCCATCAGGACGACGTCGGGGCGCAGCCGTTCGACCAGGGCGGCGACCTCGCTGCCGTCCGCGCCCTCGCCCACGATGTCGATGTCGTCGGCCCCGCCGAGCATCAGGGTGAGCCCGGCCCGCACGAGCGGGTCGTCGTCGACGATGAGCAGCCTGACGGGCGGGGAGGGCGAGGCGGATGGGGTCGGGGAGGCCGGGGTGTTCATGACGGCCACCGTAGCCAGCCGGGCGGCGGGGCGGTCACCGTACGGGAGCGGACGGCGCGCGGGCCGCGCCCTGTGGGTTCCACACGCCACCGGCCACGGCAGCCGGTGCGCGCCTCATCCCGCCGGCCACGGCAGCCGGGCCCGCACGGTGAAGCCGCCGTCCGCCGTGGGGCCGTACTCCAGGGAGCCCCCGGCGAGCGTCGCGCGTTCGGTGAGGCCGATGAGGCCCTGGCCGGAGCCGGGGACCCGTTCGAAGGGTTCGGTGGGGGCCGGGTTCGCCACCGCGACGGTGAGCCCGTCCCCGGGGCCGCCGGTCACGGTGACGGTGACCTCGGTGCCGGGTGCGTGTTTACGGGCGTTGGTCAGGCACTCCTGGGCGATCCGGTACACCGTGCGGCCGGTGGCGGCGGGGGCGTCCTCCGGGGCGGCGACGCGCTGGTGGACGGTCACCTTCATGCCCGCCCCGCGGGACTCGTCGATCAGCCCGTCCAGGGTGGCGAGGGTGGGCTGGGGCCGCTCGCCCTCGCCGGAGTCCCCGGGTCCGCGCAGCACGCCGATGATCTCCCGTAGGTCCTGGAGCGCCTCGTGGGCGCTGTCCCGGATGACTCCGGCGGCCCGGGCGATCTCGGCGGTGGGGGCGTCGGGCCGGAATTCGAGGGCCCCGGCGTGGACGCTGAGCAGGGTGAGCCGGTGGGCCAGGACGTCGTGCATCTCGCGGGCGATGGCCTCCCGGGCCAGCCGCTGGGCCTGTTCGGCGCGGAGTTCGGCCTCGGCCTCGGCGCGGCGGGCCCGTTCGCGGAGCGTGACGACGAGCCGGCGCCGGGACCGTACGCCCATGCCCCAGCTCAGCGCCAGCAGGATCAGCAGCACCCCGAAGACGACCGAGGCGAGGAAGCCGGTCTCCGGGTCGGGACGGAGCCAGGGCTGGAGGGGCACGGCGGCCAGCGCGACCGCGCCGACGATCGCCACCGGCTTGAAGGGGCGGTGCACGGCGAGGGTGAACAGGGCCACCAACTGGGCGCCGCCCGCGACGGGTTCCAGGACCGAGAGGGCCGTCAGGGCGGCGGCGAGCTGGACGGGCCAGCGCCGCCGGATCCAGACGGCGCAGCAGGCCGCGGCGCCGACCACCGAGTCGACGACCAGCACGGTGTCGGAGGTCGAGCCCTCCGCGTCGATGGTCGCGAGGGCGATGAGGGCGATGCCCGCCGCGATGAGGAAGGCGAGGATGTCGACCACCCAGTCGCGTACGGTCCGCCTGCGGCGGGCCCGGTCGGCGGGCAGCTCGGGGTCGGCCATCGCCGAGGGGAGCAGCCAGCGGTACTCGGTGCGCGTCATGTCGACAAACCTACGCAGCCGGACGGCCGGAGCGCCGCCCGCGCCGCGCCTGGGGGACCGAAGTCGTCCGGCCCGCTACTTTCGTCGCGGCGGAGAAGCCGGGTGGCCGACGCGGCGGGAGCGACGCGACCGCCAGGCTCGGCGCATGAAGAAATTCATCGAGGCGGTCGGGCTCATCATCCTGCTGCAGGGCGTCGGAGGGCTGATCCACGAGTGGACCGGATGGCTGCGGCTGTGGACGCTGGCCCAGCACATCGGCTTCTTCGGGGACCGCGCGCTCTTCGTCAGCATCGTGCTGATCGTGACGGGCTTCGCGATCATGATCGCACCGGACGCGGTGGGCGAGAAGCAGGACAGGGGCGGCGAGAAGCGGGGCGGGGCCGGCGAGAAGTAGGGCCGGCTTCTCAGTCCGCCGCCCGTTGCACGCTGCGGCGCCCCCACCCGGTACCCACCAGGACGAGGGCGGCACCGGCCACCCCGAGGGCGCCGAGCCGTTCGCCGCCGAGGCTGATGCCGACGGCGGCGGCCCACAGCGGTTCCGTACCGAGCAGCAGG
Source organism: Streptomyces griseus subsp. griseus (assembly GCF_003610995.1). Lineage (NCBI taxonomy): Bacteria > Bacillati > Actinomycetota > Actinomycetes > Kitasatosporales > Streptomycetaceae > Streptomyces > Streptomyces griseus. Next base: position 6,289,616 of record NZ_CP032543.1, on the reverse strand, counting down.
CTGACCCGGGACGGTGAGGTGCGGCGTACGGCCCACATCTGTACGAAGAACGCGAACAGCGTGCAGAACACCGAGAGGAAGACCAGTCCCGCCCACTCCCGGGGCCCGAAGTCCGCCGCCGCGCTCCAGGGCGAGGCGCCCGTCCCCGGGAGCGCGGCCAGCACGGCGAAGACGGCGACCGCGCTGCCGAGCTGGACGGTGGTCAGGGAGAGCGAGTCGGCCGTCCGGACCGCCTTGATCCGGGCCATGGCCAGGACGTGGACGGTACGGGCGAGGGCGGCGAGCAGCATCAGCAGATCCCCGCCCGAGGGGCTGGTGAATCCGCCGCCCTGGGTCAGGAGGACCACCCCGGCGACGGAGAGCCCGGCGGCCGCGACGAAGGGGGCCGGGGGCCGGACCCGGGTGACGGCCGCCTCGGCGAGCGGCGTGAAGATCATGGTGAGGCTGATGATCAGCCCCGCGTTGGTGGCCGAGGTGTGGACCACCCCGTACGTCTCCAGCAGGAAGATCCCGCTGAGCACCAGGCCCAGCAGCCCGGCCCCCCGCCACTGGGCGCCGGTCAGCGCCCGCAGCTTGCGCCACCCGGCCGCCACCAGGACGGGCAGCACGATCGCGAAGCGCAGGACGAGGACGGCGATGACGGTGTGGGTGGTGGTGATCCCCTTGGCGGCGAGGTAGCTGGCGCCCCAGACGACGGCGACCACGAGGACGGGAAGGTCGGTGAGCCAGGCTCTGCGGGGTGGTGCGAGGGCGGGCGCGGGCGCGACGACAGCGGACACCTGGTGCTCCTGGTTCTCCACGGCGGGACAGGCGGCGGAGAGCTCACCGGGTTCTCCACAGCGGACAGAGGGTGGAGACCGCACCGGCTCACACACGGAAACGATCACGCTACCCGCCGGGCGCGGCGGAAAGGAACACCTGTCTCACCGGTCGGATCCCGCCCCTATCGCCGGCCGGTATCGCCCGTGGTCAGGGGCGGACGCGCAAGTCGACGGGCCGGCCGGCCGGGCGCCGGGTGGTCCGGTGGCGCCTCCGGCCGTCCCTAGAATGACGCCTCGATAACTCTGAGGTACGGAGTGGTCACATGGCGGCAGTACGGCTGGACGGGCGGGTCGAGCGGGGCAACCAGACGCGGCAGCTGATCCTGGGGCGTGCGGTGCAGATCGCCTCGGTGGAGGGGCTGGAAGGGCTCTCCCTGGGGCGGCTGGCGACCGAGCTGAAGCTCAGCAAGAGCGGGGTGTTCGCCCTCTTCGGGTCGAAGGAGGAGCTGCAGCTCGCCACCGTGCGCGCCGCGGTCGCGGTCTACGTCGACCATGTGCTGCGCCCGGCCCGCTCGGTCCCGCCGGGGGTCGGCCGGGTCTGGCGGATGTGCGAGGCGTGGATCACGTACTCCCGGGAGCGGGTCTTCCGGGGCGGCTGCTTCTTCTACGCGGCCACCGCCGAGTTCGACGCCCGCGGCGGCAAGGTGCACGACGCACTGGCCGCCGCCCAGACCGGCTGGGTCACCTTCGTGGAGCAGACCATCGAGGAGGCGCGGGAGGCGGGCGAGCTGGCCGGGGACACCGACGTACGGCAGCTGGCCTTCGAGGTGATCGCCTTCCTGGAGCTGGCCAACGCGGAGTCGGTGCTCCAGAACAACAGCCTCGGCTACGACAAGGCGGCGAGGGCGATCCTGGGGCGGCTGCGGTCGGCGGCGACGGGGAGCGCGCGGCTGCCGGTGGCGTAAGGGCTTGGGGCTGCCGCGCGCCTACGCCGGCCGGGACGGGGCAGGACGTGACGGGGGGCTATCCGGGGGGCTACCGGAAGGACAGCACGGACCATGGGCGACGTACCCGTTCATACGCTCAACGACTCCACCACCCTCCCGGCGGTGGGCCTCGGCACCTACCCGCTGGACGACGCGGAGGCGGAGGAGGCCGTCGCGGGAGCCCTGCGACTCGGTTACCGGCTCATCGACACGGCCCTGAACTACGGCAACGAGACCGGTACCGGCCGGGGCATCACCCGCAGCGGCGTCCCGCGCGAGGAGATCCGTCTGACCACGAAGGTGCCGGGGAGGCATCAGGGGTACGAGCGGACGCTGGCCTCCTTCGAGGAGTCGCGGGCCAGGCTGGGCGTCGAGTACGTCGACCTGTATCTGATCCACTGGCCTCTCCCCCACGTCGACAAGTACGTCGAGACGTGGAAGGCGATGATCCGGCTCCGCGAGGACGGTCTCGTCCGCTCCATCGGGGTCTCCAACTTCACCGCCGCCCATCTGGAGCGGCTGGAGCGGGAGACCGGCGTGCTGCCTTCGGTGAACCAGATCGAGATGCACCCGCTGCTCCCGCAGGAGGAGTTGCGGGCGGTGCACACGGCGAAGGGCATCGTCACGGAGGCCTGGAGCCCGCTGGCCCGGGGCCGTGAGGTGCTGGAGGACCCGTCCACAGTGGCCATCGCCGAGGACCACGGGGTGACCCCGGGGCAGGTGGTGCTGCGGTGGCACACGCAGGTCGGTGCGGTGCCGATCCCGAAGTCGGCGGACCCGGGGCGGCAGCGGGAGAACCTGGACCTGTTCGGCTTCGAACTGACGGCGCGGGAGCTGACCACGATCGCGTCGGGGCGGCAGCGGCGGTTCGGTGGGGACCCGGACACGCACGAGGAGTTCTGAGGTACGGCGGACAGGCCGGTGGGCCACCGCGATCCCCCTGCGATCGCGGTGGCCCACCGGCCTGAGGTCAGCCGCCCAGCTCCCGGTGACGGGCCGCCAGCGCGTCGGCGCCGCCCTCGGTGAGGGACCCGAACAGCCTCAGCCGGGAGATCCCGCCGTCCGGGAAGATGTCGATCCGTACGTGGGTGGCGCGCACCGGCCCGTCCAGGACGAAGCGGTGGTTGGTGTCGGGCTGGAGCCGGGTCCGGGGCAGGACCTCCGACCAGTCGCCGTCCTCGCCGTCCCGGACCGACAGGGCGGCCCAGCCCGCCGAGTTGCCCTTGAGGTAGGCGGTGTCGATCTCGACGGCCCGGATCTCGGACCGGGCGGCGAGGCGGTAGCGGATCCAGTCGTTGCCCCGGTCGCGCCTGCGGCGGGTCTCCCAGCCGTCGTCCATCTTGCGGGAGCGGCCGGGCTGGACGGTGTTGGTGGCCGGGGAGTAGAAGCGGTCGGAGGCGTCCTCGACCTGGCCGCCGTTCTCCAGCGCGGCGAGGTCGAAGGTACCGAGCGCGGTGAGCCACGCGGGGTCCGGGGCGACCTCTCCGTACACGCGCAGCCGGGCGATCCCGCCGTCCGGGTGCTGGTTGATCCTCAGGTGGGTGAAGCGCTGTTCGGCGTCGACGGCGAAGCCGTTGGCCGCGTGGCCGCCGACCGGGGTGCGCGGCACGAGGACCGTCCACTTCACGTCCGGGGCGAGGAGGTCGTCGGGGGACGGCGAGCCGGGGAGGGATGTGCCCTCCACGGAGACGGCCTGCGGGTAGTTGCCCCGGAAGTGGGCGGTGTCCAGGACGACGCCCCGGATGACACCGGGGGCGCCGAGGCGGACGAGGGCCCAGTCGTGGTCGTCGGGGGTGGGGTGCGGCTCGGCGGCGCTCACCCCGCGTCGGCGCCGGGTCTCCCAGCCGTCCATGATCTTGCCCTTGTGGCCGAAGTGCTCCGGGTCGAAGACGGCGGGCTCGGGCTTCAGCAGGTTCTCGCGCTCGGCGAAGAACTCGTCGTTGGCGGCGATGACCCCGGCCCCCAGGCGCCGGTCGGCCAGGTCGACGAGGTGGGTGAACGGGAAGTCGGCGGTGCGGTGGTCGGCGTACGGGTCGCCGCCCGCGTACGGGCTGGCGTCGCCGGTGAAGCGCGGTATCGCGGCGTCCGTCATGGTGAGGGGTCCTTTCGGGGACGGTCGGTGGTCGCGTACGAGGGCGGGCGGCCGGGAGACGCGGTCAGTGGTCGCGTTCCAGCAGGCGGCCGGCGGGCTCGGCCAGGACGCCGTCGGCGGCGATGCGGACGCCGCGCAGCCAGCTGGAGCGCACCACGCCGTGCAGGGTCTTCCCCGCGTACGCGGTGACCTGGTTGCGGTGGAAGAGCTCGGCGGGGTCGACGGTGAAGGTCGCCTCGGGGGCGAGGACCGCGAAGTCGGCGTCGCGCCCGGCCTCGATGGCGCCCTTGCGGGCCAGCCCGGCGAGTTCGGCGGGTGCGGCGGACATCCAGCGGGCGACGTCGTCCAGGGAGTGGCCGCGCCTGCGGGCCTCGGTCCAGATGGCGGGCAGGCCGAGCTGGAGGGAGGAGATGCCGCCCCAGGCGGAGGCGAAGTCCGGGGTCTTCAGGTCGGTGGTGCAGGGCGAGTGGTCGGAGACGATGCAGTCGATCGTGCCGTCGGCGAGCCCGGCCCACAGGGCGTCCTGGTTGGCGGCCTCGCGGATCGGCGGGCAGCACTTGAACTCGGTGGCCCCGTCCGGGACCTCCTCGGCGGTGAGCGTGAGGAAGTGCGGACAGGACTCGACGGTGACGCGGACGCCCTCGCGCTTCGCGGCGGCGATCAGCGGCAGGGCGTCGCTGGAGGAGAGGTGCAGGACGTGGACCCGGGCGTTCAGCCGCTTGGCGTGGGCGATGAGCCCCTCGATCGCGGTGTTCTCGGCGTCGCGCGGGCGGGAGGCGAGGAAGTCGGCGTAGGCGGGGCCGGGGCGCTGGGGGGCGTCGGCGAGGTGGTGCGGGTCCTCGGCGTGGACGATGAGCAGTCCGCCGAATCCGGCGATCTCCGCCATGGACCGGGCCAGCTGCTCCTGGTCCAGCTCGGGGAACTCCTCCACCCCGGAGGGCGACAGGAAGCACTTGAAGCCGAAGACCCCGGCCTCGTACAGCGGGCGCAGATCCTTGACGTTGGAGGGGAGCGCACCGCCCCAGAAGCCCGTGTCGACGTGCGCCTTGGGGGCGGCGACCTGCTGCTTGATCCGCAGGTTCTCGACGGTGGTGGTCGGCGGGAGGGAGTTGAGCGGCATGTCCAGGAGCGTGGTGATGCCGCCGGCCGCCGCCGCGCGGGTGGCGGTCCAGAAGCCCTCCCACTCGGTGCGGCCGGGGTCGTTCACATGGACGTGGGTGTCGACCAGCCCGGGGAGCAGGACATCGTCGCCGAAGTCCTCCAGCCGGGCGCCCCCGGGCACTTCGGTGTCGTACGGCAGGACCGCGTCGATGGTGCCGCCCGCCACGGCGACCGTGGCCGGGCGGGTGCCCTCGGGGGTGACGACGCGCGTCGAGCGCAGTACCAGGTTCACGTCCACACCGGACACCTGTGCTCCTTCACTCCAGGAATTCAACGAACTGTTGAAGCTTCGATGGAGTCTTCACTCGGGAATCGCCCTCGTCAAGACCCACCTTCCGGCAGGGAGCGGCGGTGGGCCAGCCCGGCGACGCCGACTGGAGCTTTCCACAAAGTAAAAGTGAGATTTCGAATTGCGGAACGTAGCATGGGCCAGAAGAGACAGCGCCGAACCGCCCGTACCGACCGTCGGCACCCGGACAAAACAGCCCCTGACCGGCACGGACGCCAAGCGGACAGCTGTGGGCCGATCGGGCGGCGCCCGGTAGGCTGCTGCCTTGCCTTCCGCTTCGAAAGGACCGTTGACGTGCCGCCGTCCCACGCCAGCACAGCCGACTCCAAGCCCTCCGGTGCCAGCGGTGGGGTGCAGTCGCTCGAGCGCGCCTTCGACCTGCTGGAGCGGATGGCCGACGCCGGGGGCGAGGTCGGGCTGAGCGAGCTGTCCGCGAGCAGCGGTCTGCCCCTGCCGACCATCCACCGGCTGATGCGGACACTGGTCGTCTGCGGTTACGTACGCCAGCAGCCCAACCGCCGCTACGCCCTGGGTCCCCGCCTGATCCGCCTCGGCGAGTCCGCCTCCCGGCTGCTCGGCACCTGGGCCCGCCCCTACCTCCAGCGGCTGGTGGAGGAGACGGGTGAGACGGCGAACATGGCGCTGCTGGACGGCGACGAGATCGTGTACGTCGCCCAGGTGCCGTCCAAGCACTCCATGCGGATGTTCACCGAGGTGGGCCGCCGGGTCCTTCCGCACTCCACCGGGGTGGGCAAGGCGCTCCTGGCCGATACCCCGGCCGACGAGGTCCGCGCGCTGCTCGCCCGGACCGGCATGCCCGCCGCCACCGAGAAGACGATCACCACACCCGAGGGCTTCCTCGACGCGCTGGAGCAGGTGCGCCGGGCGGGGTACGCGGTGGACGACAACGAGCAGGAGATCGGGGTCCGCTGCCTGGCGGTTTCCGTACCCAACTCCCCTACCTCGGCCGCGATCTCCATCTCGGGCCCGGCGGGCCGGGTGACGGAGAGCGCGACGGAGCGGATCGTGCCGATCCTCCAGCAGGTGGCGGGTGAGCTGTCGGACGCGCTGGCGAGCAACGGGACGGGTGGCTGACGCCTAGATCCGGGCGGGCACGGTCAGCCGCCCGTCGTCCATCGTCACCGTGCGGTCCATCCGGTCCAGGTGCGCCAGGTCGTGTGTGACCAGCACCGTCGCGGTGGCGCGCTCCCGGGTCAGGGTGACCAGCAGGTCCAGTACGGCGGCTCCGCGCTCGTGGTCGAGTGCGCTGGTCGGCTCGTCGACGAGGAGCACCTCGGGCTCGTTCATCAGGGCGCGGGCGATGTTGATCCGCTGGCGCTGACCGCCCGACAGCTGGTGCGGACGCCGGTCCGCCCGGTCGGCCAGCCCCACGGCGTCCAGCAGCTCCACCGCGCGGCGCCGGGCCTCCCGGGTCCGGCCGCCCGACAGGTGGGCCATCACCTGCAGCTGCTCGGCGGCCGTGAGCGAGGGCAGCAGGTTCGGCTGCTGGAACACGATCCCCAGGTGCTCCCTGCGCAGGGCCGCCCGCGCCGCCGGAGTGAGCGGGCCCGTCCGCGTACCGGCCACGACGACCTCGCCGGAGTCCGGGGTGACCAGGGTCGCGGCGGCGGCCAGCAGGCTGGACTTGCCGGAGCCGGACGGCCCGACGACGGCGGTGAGCGTGCCCGCCGGAACCTCCAGCGAGACCCGGTCCAGGGCGGTGAGCCGCCCCTCGCCGTCCGGATAGGTGAGGGTCACATCGGTGAGGGTCAGCGTCATCGGGCACTCCCGAGTGCGGTGAGGGGGTCGACGGCGGTGATCCGCCGGATGGAGAGGGCGGCCCCGAGCGCGCCGAGCGCGATCATGACCGCCGCCGGCACCAGGACGGTCGCCCCGTCCAGCACGAACGGCACCGGCCCGCCGCCGATCAGCACCCCGGCCCCGGCGGCCAGCGCGGTGCCGAGCCCCGTACCGATGACGAGCATCACCACGGCCTGCCCGAGGGCGTCCCGCAGGAGATACGGGGTGGAGGCGCCGAGCGCCTTCAGTACGGCGACGTCGCCGCTGCGCTGGATGGTCCAGACAGTGAAGAAGGCGCCGATGACGAGGGCGGAGATGGCGAAGAGGAAGCCGCGCATGAGTTGCAGCGAACCGTTCTCCGCCTGGTAGGAGCCGATCGCGGTGAGGGAGTCGTCGAGGGAGAGCGTGCGGGTCTTCGCCGCCTCGTCCCCGGCCGCCAGGTCGACGCCACCGGTGGTGGTCAGGGCGATGACGGTCGCCTGTTCGGCGGGGCCCGCGCCGTCGTGGCCGATCTGCTGCCAGTCGTCGAGGGTGGTCCAGACGACGGGCGTATGGCTGTACGAGGCGTCTCCCGCGACGGCGGCGACCTCGCGCTCCGCCCGGCCGAGCGCGATCTTGTCGCCGGGGGCGGCGCCGAGCTCCTCGGCGGCCTTCCCGGAGAGCACGACGCGGCCGGAGGCGAGGCCCCCGGGTGCGAGCGTCCCGTCCGGTTCGACGCCGAAGGCCGAGACGGGGGCCGTACGGTCACCGGGGGCGGTGGCGTTCAGGGTCCGGATGCCCAGCGGCTGGGCGGCCTCGACGCCGGGGCGGTCGGCCCAGGCCCGCCAGTCGTCCTCGCGGACGGTCGAGTTGGTGAAGGAGACCGACCGGTCCCCGCGCGGGGCGGCGAACGCGAGGTGGTCGGCGTCCAGACCGGTGACGGCCGAGACGTTCTCCCGGGCCAGGCCGGCCGTCAGCCCCGACAGCAGGCCCACGAGCAGCGTGATCAGGACCACGACCGACCCCATGAGCGCGAACCGGCCCTTGGCGAACCGGAGGTCTCTCCATGCGACGAACATGGCTCCATCGTCGGTGGTCCGGGGCGGGGAAACATCGCGCGGGGGACGGTCGGCAGATCAACCTTTCGATTGACCGCCGCCGCGAGACCCGCCGCTACGCTGGACGAACCATGGATTCGCGTTCGCACACCCCTGTCGCCGCTGCCCTGCGGCTCTGCCTGCACGCACTGCTGCTGGGCCTGCTGGCGCTGGTGGCGGTGCGCGCGGTGAGCGAGGGCGCACCGCACGCGGGGGCCGTGGTGACGCTGACGCTGGTGACGGCGGGGGCGTACGGGACGGGGGCGCTGGCGGGGACGGGGGTGCGCGCGACCTCCGTACGGCGGGACGGCCAGGCGGAGGCGGCCACGGAAACGGCGGCCCGCGCCATCCCCGTACGGCAGCGGGTGCGCGCGGGAACGGCAGCCCGGCCCATCCCCGTACGGCAGCGGATGCTCGCCGCCTCCGTGCGCCCGGGCACAGAGGCCGCCGCCACCTGGCTCACCGCCCTCTGCGTCCTCTGGCTCGCGTTGCTCGTCCTCTCCCCCGACGCCCTCTGGGTCGCCTTCCCGCTCTACTTCCTCCAGTTGCATCTGCTCCCCACCCGCTGGGGCGTGCCCGCCGTCGTCGTCACCGCCGCCGCCGCGATCACCAGCTTCGTCGTGCACCGGCAGGAGATCGCCCCGGGCGCGTTCATCGGCCCGCTGATCGGTGCGGCCGTCGCCATCGCCACGGTGCTGGGGTACGACGCGCTGTTCCGGGAGAGCGAGCGGCGCCGGGAGCTGATCGTGGAGCTGGTCGCCACCCGGGCGGAGCTGGCCGAGGCGGAGCGTACGGCGGGCACCCTCGCCGAGCGCGAACGCCTCGCCCGGGAGATCCACGACACCCTCGCCCAGGGCCTGTCCAGCATCCAGCTCCTGCTCCGCGCGGCCGAGCGCACGCTGCCCGCCGGCGCTCCGGCCACCGCGCACGTCCGCGCCGCCCGGGAGGCCGCGCAGGCCAACCTGGCCGAGGCGCGTTCCTTCGTACGGGCGCTGACTCCGCCGGATCTGGAGCACGGTTCGCTGGCGGGCGCGCTGGAGCGGCTCTGCGCCCGGACGACCGGGCCGGATCTCACCGTACGGTTCGCGGTCAGCGGTGCGCCGGTGGAGCTGCCGACGCCGTACGAGGTGGCGTTGCTGCGGACCGCCCAGTCGGCGCTGGCCAACACGGTGCGCCACGCGGCGGCGGGGCGCGCGGAGATCACGCTGAGCTTCATGGACACCTCCGTGGCGCTGGACGTCGTGGACGACGGCCGGGGCTTCGACCCGTCGGCGGTGCCGGTGGACGAGCGCGGTGACGGTGGTTTCGGGCTGCCCGCGATGCGGTCGCGGGCAGCCACGCTGGGCGGCACGCTGAGCGTGGAGTCGGCGCCGGGCCAGGGCACCGCGCTGGCGGTCACGCTGCCGGTGGCGGCTCCGGCCGAGGAGCGTGCCGCGTGAGCGAGGAGAACGCCATCCGGCTGCTGCTCGCCGACGACCACCCCGTCGTACGGGCGGGGCTGCGCGCGGTCCTGGACACCGAGCCGGACTTCCGCGTCGCGGGCGAGGCGGCCACCGCCGAGGAGGCCGTGGCGCTGGCGGCGGCGGGCGGCTTCGACGTCGTCCTGATGGACCTCCAGTTCGGCCCGGGCCCCGGCATGCACGGCTCCGAGGCCACGGCGGCGATCACCGCCCTCGCGGCCGGCCCCCGTGTGCTCATCCTCACCACGTACGACTCCGACGCGGACATCCTGGCGGCGGTCGAGGCGGGGGCCGGCGGCTACCTGCTGAAGGACGCGCCCCCGCAGGAGCTGGCCGCCGCCGTGCGCACGGCGGCGGCGGGCCGCTCCGCGCTCGCCCCTTCGGTGGCGCACCGGCTGATGGACCGCATGCGCACGCCCGCCGAGGCGCTGACGCGGCGGGAGCTGGAGGTGCTGCACCTGGTCGGGGAGGGCCTGTCGAACCTCCAGATCAGCAAGAAGCTGTTCCTGAGCCAGGCGACGGTCAAGTCCCACCTGGTGCACATCTACGCGAAGCTGGGCGTGGACTCCCGTACGTCGGCGGTCGCGGCGGCGACGGCCCGCAGGCTGATCCGCCGCTGAGCCGACCGGCCGACGTCCCGGCTCACCCGCGCGGTGGCTCCCCGAAGAGATCCACCGCGTTGCGTACGTCGCGCAGGGCGGCGGCGAGCGCGCTGACCGAGCCGACCGACCCCGCGATCAGGAGTAGCGAGCTGCGCATGCGGGGGATCTCCACGGCCCCGCCGACCGCCATGGCGTCAAGTGCCGCAAGCTCTTCCTCGGCGATGGGGCGGTCGGAGAATTCGTAGGAGAGCGAGGCCAGTTCGCGGCGGAGCCGGGAGACCGCTATCCGGAGCTCAGCCACCCTCGGGTCCTCGCCGCTGCCGGTGACCCGCTTCTGCCCCACGCTTCGCAACACAGCACTCCCCCTCGCACGCCTCGTGCCGGTGTGACCCCCGGACCCCCGGGCGATGGCCAAGTACCGGGGTCCGCCCGCAAGTTAACGCCATGACAGGCTGTGTGCGCCACTCCACGGACAGAAATCAGGGTGACCCCTGAGAGTGACATGCGTGTCGCGTGTGCGAACGGCTCGGTGGTATCCAGGGCTCATGGCTTCTCAAGCGAAGAATCCCAAGGTGGCGGGGGTGCTGCTCGCCGCCGGCGGCGGGCGGCGGCTCGGCGGCCGCCCCAAGGCCCTGCTGGAGCACCGCGGCCGCCCCTTGGTGGAGCACGCCCTGCGCGCCCTGCGCAACGGTGGCTGCGGCCCGCTCCACGTGGTGCTGGGCGCGGCGGCCGGGGAGGTGCGGGCGCGGGCCGATCTGACGGGTTCGGCGGTGACCGTGAACCCGGGATGGGAGGAGGGCATGGGCTCCTCGCTCCGGCTGGGACTCGCGGCCCTGAGCGGTACGGGGGCGGACGCGGCGCTCGTCCTGCTGGTGGACCAGCCCGGAATCGGCGCGGAAGCGGTGGCGCGGGTGCGGGTGGCGTACCGGTCACGGACGGGCCTGGTGGCCGCCGCGTACGACGGGGAGCGCGGCCATCCGGTCCTGTTCGGGGCTGGGCTGTGGGCGGACATCGCGGCGGGGGCGGTGGGCGACCAGGGGGCGCGGGCGTATCTGCGGGAGCACCGCGACGCGATCACGCTGGTGGAGTGTTCGGATGTGGCACAGGCGTACGACATCGACACCGCGCAGGACCTGACCCACCTGGAATGACCCGATACCCGCCCGGAACGGCCCGGTGAACGCTCCGTACCCACCCTGGCACGCTGCGCCGCCGCACCCCGTTTCCGTGGACGTTTCTGTCGACCCGGAGAATCTCGACATCAACAAACGATTGAACTTCCACTATGAGGAAACTACTATCCACTGGTCAGAAGCCCTCTGAACCTCAGACGGCACCCACGGCCGTATCTCGGAGCCCATGGCACGCCGTGCCGTCTCAGGCGACCCGGCGGCCATGAGACGCCGCCGCCCGCTGAAGGAGTGACAGCTCATGTCCGCACCAGCGCCGTCCACGCTGGCCATCGTCGATGCCGAGCCCCTGCCCCGGCAGGATGAGGTCCTGACCGACGCGGCCCTCGCGTTCGTGGCCGAGCTGCACCGGCAGTTCACACCGCGCCGCAATGAGCTGCTCGCCCGGCGCACCGAGCGCCGCGCCGAGATCGCCCGTACCTCCACGCTGGACTTCCTGCCGGAGACGGCGGCGGTCCGCGCGGACGACTCCTGGAAGGTCGCCCCGGCCCCGGCCGCGCTGAACGACCGCCGGGTGGAGATCACCGGTCCGACCGACCGCAAGATGACGATCAACGCGCTCAACTCGGGCGCCCGCATCTGGCTCGCCGACTTCGAGGACGCCTCCGCTCCCACCTGGGAGAACGTGATCCTCGGCCAGCTCAACCTGACCGACGCCTACGAGCGCCGCATCGACTTCACCGACCCGAAGTCCGGCAAGTCGTACGCGCTGAAGCCCGCCGACGAGCTGGCCACCGTCGTCACCCGCCCGCGCGGCTGGCACCTGGACGAGCGCCACCTCCAGCTGGACGGCGTCCCCGTGCCGGGCGCGCTGGTCGACTTCGGCCTGTACTTCTTCCACAACGCGCAGCGTCTGATCGACCTCGGCAAGGGCCCGTACTTCTACCTCCCCAAGACGGAGTCGCACCTGGAGGCCCGCCTCTGGAACGACATCTTCGTCTTCGCCCAGGAGTACGTCGGCATCCCGCGGGGCACGGTCCGCGCGACGGTCCTGATCGAGACGATCACCGCCGCGTACGAGATGGAGGAGATCCTCTACGAGCTGCGCGACCACGCCTCCGGGCTGAACGCGGGCCGCTGGGACTACCTGTTCTCCATCGTCAAGAACTTCCGCGACGGCGGAGCCAAGTTCGTCCTGCCGGACCGGAACGCGGTGACGATGACCGCCCCGTTCATGCGGGCGTACACCGAACTCCTGGTCCGCACCTGCCACAAGCGCGGCGCGCACGCGATCGGCGGCATGGCGGCCTTCATCCCCTCGCGCCGTGACGCCGAGGTCAACAAGGTGGCCTTCGAGAAGGTCAAGGCCGACAAGGACCGCGAGGCGAACGACGGCTTCGACGGCTCCTGGGTCGCCCACCCCGATCTGGTCCCGATCGCCCTGGCCTCCTTCGACGCGGTCCTCGGCGAGAAGCCCAACCAGAAGGACCGGCTGCGCGAGGACGTCTCGGTGGCGGCGAGCGACCTGATCGCCATCGACACCCTCGACGCCAAGCCCACGTACGAGGGCCTGCGCAACGCCGTCGCGGTCGGCATCCGCTACATCGAGGCCTGGCTGCGCGGCCTGGGCGCGGTCGCCATCTTCAACCTGATGGAGGACGCGGCCACCGCCGAGATCTCCCGCTCCCAGATCTGGCAGTGGATCAACGCGGACGTGGTCTTCGAGAACGGCGAGCACGCCACCGCGGAGCTGGCCCGCAAGGTCGCCGCCGAGGAACTGGCCGCGATCCGCGCGGAGATCGGCGACGAGGCCTTCACCGCCGGCACGTGGCAGCAGGCCCACGACCTCCTGCTCCAGGTCTCCCTGGACCAGGACTACGCGGACTTCCTGACGCTGCCGGCGTACGAGCAGCTGCGCTGACCCCGCCGCCCCCGCGCACCGCACCGCCCCCGGCGCCACACAGCGCCGGGGGCGGTGCGGTCCGTCCGGGCCCTCGCCCGAACCCGTGACGCCGGTTCCTCTCCGCCATGCCCCGGGCCGCGTCGCCGCCGCCCCGGGACGAGGCACGCCCCCCGGCCCGCCCGGCCGCCCTCACGTCCACACCGCCCCCAGCGCCACGAACCCGCAGATCAGCACGGCCAGGATCGCCAGCAGCGGCCAGACGAACCGCAGGTACCGGTCGTAGCCGACCTTCGCCAGCGCCACCCCGCCGATGGTGACCGCCGTCGTCGGGACCCAGAGGTTCATCCAGCCGCTCGCCGCCTGCCAAGACGTGACGACCACCGCGCGGGAGACGCCCGCGAAGTCGGCGAGCGGCGCCAGGATCGGCATCGCCAGGGTGGCGTGGCCGGAGGTGGAGGGGATGAGGAAGGCCAGCGGCAGGTTGACGAGGAAGACGATGACGGCGAAGAGCGCCGACGACGTGCCCGAGACCACGCCCTCGATGGAGTGCAGCACGGTGTCCGTGATCTGCGAGTTGTTCATGATGACGGTGACGCCTCGTGCGAGCACGATGACGAGCGCCGGGGAGATGAAGTCGGCCGCGCCCTGGATGATCGTGGCGGTGAGCCTCTGCTCGCCGAACCGGGCGACGATGCCCACCAGGACCGCCGCGACCAGGAACAGTGCGGCCAGCTGCGGGAAGGACCAGCCGAGTTCGAAGCCGTACGGGGTGGCGTCGGCGTCGCCCGTGAGGGCGCTGGACCACGGGACCACCGAGAAGATCATGAACGCGAAGACCAGGGTCACCAGGATGAGGACGGTCCGGTGGAGCCGGGTCAGCTGCGGGGGCTCCCCCGCGTCCGCCGCGTCGTGCTCGCGGTCGCCGGGGAGGAAGCCGGAGAGCGAGCGTCCGGGGTTCCCGCGGACACGGTTCGCGTACCGGATGACGTAGGTGATCGTCACGGCCGTGAGGACCACCCACATGATCGCGCGCAGCACGATGCCGTCGCCGAGCGAGATGTCGGCGGCGGAGGAGGCCACTCCGGTGGCGAAGGGGTTGACCGTGGAGCAGAGCACCCCGATGCCCGCGCCGAGGATGATCGTGCCGGTGGCCACCATCCGGTCGTAGCCGAGGGCCAGCATCAGCGGGATGATCAGGCCGTAGAAGCCGAGCGTCTCCTCCGCGAAGCCCTCCACCGTACCGAGCAGGGCGAAGACCAGCATCACCCCGGCGATCAGGAGCGCGCCCCGGTCGCGCAGGCGGTGGGCGAGGCGGCCGATGCCCCGGTCCAGGGCGCCGGTGGCGAAGACCACGGTGATGAACGCGCCGATGGCGAGGACGAAGAGGAAGACGCCCGCGCTGCCGTACAGCTCGCCCGCCAGGTCCGGGCCGACCACGCCCGTCTCCGCGTCCTGGATGCCGTAGAGGCCGTTGACCGGGGAGAGGAAGAGGTCGTCGAGCCGGTCGACGAAGCTCCGGTCGGAGTCGACGCGGTGGTACGTGCCCTGGACCGGGGCGCCGTCCTTGTCGCGGTCGTAGGCGCCGGGCGGGACGAGGAAGGCCAGGGCCCAGACGGCGAGTGTGACGACCGCCAGGATGGTGAGGGCGCTGGGGAAGGCGAACGTCTTCCCGCCCGGGGGCCGCTCCTCCGCGTCGGCCCGTGTGCTCAGGTCGTCTCCCGGTCCCATGGCGCAGCCCCTTCGCTCCCTCCGGCCCCTTCCGGGACCAAGGGATCACGAGGGGCGAGGGGCCGCACGCCTGGGAGGCGGATGGAGCAGAAGGCGTCAGTCCGCCAGGACGATCGTGGGCTGGGCCGAGAAGTCGCCCCACTTGCCGTCCGGAAGCTTGGCCCTGAGCTTCAGGGAGTACCGGGTGCCGGGCGGGTCCGCGAGGTTCAGCCGGTAGGTGGCCCGGCCCTTCGGGGGCGTACCGCCCCAGACGATGGTGGTCGTCAGCTTGCCGTTCAGATAGAGCTGGTAGGCGGGGATCACACCACCCGTGTCGGGCTGGTCCCAGGAGAGGTCGACCGTGAACTCCGCCCCCTCCTTGCCGATCTCCGTGCGCAGCCCGGTAGGGGCCGTGCTCGCGGGGGCGCCGGGGGCCGACCCGGTGGTGAGGTCGAGGGCGTTGCTGTCGGCGGAGGACTTGTCGGAGGCGTCGCGGGCCCGGACGGTGAAGGTGTAGACGGTCCCGGGGCGCAGGCCCGTGAGCTTCGCCGTGGTCTCCGAGGCCGGGACGCTGTGGATCCTGGAGTCCTCCTGGTAGATGTCGTACGAGGTCACGCCGACGTCGTCCTTGGCCGCGCCCCAGGTGAGGGTGGCGCCCCGGCTGCCGTCGGCGGTGCCCGTCAGCTTCGTGGGGACGGTGGGGGGCGTGTCGTCCTTGGGCGGGGTGGCCTGGGTGGTGACGGGGACGGCCTTGCTGGGCGCGGAGAGGTTCCCGGCCGCGTCCTTGGACCGGACGGTGAAGGTGTACTCCGTGGAGGCCGTCAGCCCGTCGACGTCGATCATGTGCTTGGTCGCCGGAACGCTCTTGACCTTGGCCTTGCCCCGGTAGACCTCGTAACCGGCGACGGTCTTGTTGTCGGTGGCGGCCTCCCACATGACGTGCACGGACGTGGAGCTGCTGGCCTGCGCGGTCACCCCGCCGGGGGTGCTGGGGGGCTGCGTGTCGGCTTCGGCGTCACCGCCGCAGGCCACGAGGAGGGGGGCGATGAGCAGGGCGGAACAGGCCAACGCGACAGATATGTGGGGGCGTTGCACGGTGGTGCCTTCCATCCGGACAGCAATGGTCCAGACCTGTATGACATGGCGCGGGGGTTGCCGACAAGAGGACGGCGAGGAACCTTCCGCTATGTGACGGTGTGCGCCGCGCGACCTGCGCCGGTCCGACGGGTCCGTACCGATGAGTTCCCGGCCGCCGACCGGTCCGCCCTGTATGAACTCCGACAGCGCGCATGCCTCTACCGCCCTCGACCTGGAGCCGGCCGCCCGGCGGATCACCGGCCTGCTCGGTGCGATCGACGACGCCCTGCTGGACGGTCCCACGCCCTGCCCGGACTATGCCGTACGGGAGCTGCTCGGCCATCTGACCGCGCTGGCCACCGCCTTCCGGGACGCCGCCCGCAAGGACCTCGGGCCGAGCACGGCCGTCTCCCCCGGCACCCTCCTGCCCGTCCTCCACGGCGACTGGCGCGAGGTGCTGCCCCGGCGGCTGGAGGAGGTGGCGGCGGCCTGGCGCTCGCCGGACGCCTGGACGGGCATGACCCGGGCGGGCGGGGTGGAGCTGCCCGGCGAGGTGGCGGGGCTCGTCGCACTCGACGAACTGGTCATCCACGGCTGGGACCTGGCCCGGGCCACGGGACAGCCGTACGAGGCCGGGGAGACCGAGCTGCGTTCCTGCGCGGCCCTGCTCACCCCGGTCGACGACGCCCCGGACCGCGGGGGCATCTTCGGCCCGCCGGTCCCGGTGCCGGAGGAGGCCCCGCTGCTGGACCGGGTGATCGGCCTCAGCGGCCGACTGCCGGAGTGGCGGCCGAGGGGCTGAGCGGCAGTCGGCCGCAGGAGCGCTGAGCCGGGGCCGACCGCTGGGGCGCCGAGTGCGGGACGGGAGCTGACGGGCGCGGCCCGTGCGGGCCCGCGCCCCATGGGTTCCCTTTCGGTGCCCCTCTCACCGAAAAGTGCGTTCTTCCAGGTCAGGCACGCACGCGCCTACCGTCTCCCTGTCACCGTTCGAGACCACGGGAGCGCCGCCATGACCATCCTCAAGACCTACGCACGCCTCTGGACCGACGACCTCGACCAGGCGTTGCCGCTGCTGGAGGAGCTCACCGGCGAGCGGCCCCACCTGCGGCTGGCGTTCCACGAGATCGCCCTCGCCGCCCTCGGGAACTTCCTGGTCATCGCGGGACCGGCCGAGGAACGCGCGCGGTACGCCCACGCCTCGGCCACCGTCGTCGTCGACGACCTCGACGCCCTCCAGGCCACGCTGGCCTCCGCCGGAGCCGCCATCACCACCCCGACGACCGGCGGACCGACGGGGCGGTTCCTCTACGCCCGTCATGCGGACGGGGCCGAGGTCGAGTACGTCGAGTGGACCCCCGACCTGGTCCAGCGGATCATCTCCGGCTGACCGCCGCGCGCACCCGGGCGCGCAGCCGTTCGTCGGCCGCCTCGATCGTGCCGTCCACCCCGGAACTCACCACTCTCCGGTCCCGCTCCCCCAGCTCCGTGAGCCGCGCCCGGTGCTCCTCGGAGAGCGTGTCCACGCCGAGCGCCACCAGCGTGTCCACGGCCTCGAAGGGGGCGGTGCCCGCTTCCGCCGCGTCCAGCAGAAGACCGGTGACACGGCCGGTGTCCAGCCCGTCGGGGGCGATGGCGTGCAGCGCGCGGACCGCCGACGGCACCTGTTCGGGGTCGGTGAGCAGTGCTTCCAGTACGGGGACGAGCCCCCGGGCCGCCGGGCCGAGGTCCGCGGCGGCCTGTGCCGCGCGGACCAGCGTCCAGCGGCGCCAGAGCCCCTCGCCGTCACCGAGCACCCCGGCCAGCACCGGCACCACGTCCGTCGCGTCGCCGGTGATGCGGTGCAGGGCGACGGCGACCGCGATGTCGTCGTCCATCTGCGGGTTGTTCCGCTCGGTGCCGGGAGGGTTGAGCGCGGCGCGCAGTGCGGGTACGAGCGGTACGGCGGCGGGCCCGACAGCTCCGGCGGCCGTCGCCGCCTCACGTATCCTCGCGTCGGCGCCCCCGCCACCCCCGGCACTCCCCGCCAGCCGCTCGGCGAGCAGGGGCAGCAACAGGCTGTGGTCGCCGGTCAGTTCATGGAGGGCACGGGCCGCCTCGATCCGGTCCTCCGCCGGGCCGGTCCCCGTCCGTGTCCGCAGCGCGTCCGCGACCTCGGCGCGGCGCTCGGGCGGGCAGACGGCCACCAGCACCCCGGGCAGCAGCCGGGGGTGTGCCGGCAGTGCGGCGAGCAGCTCGGGCACGGCGCCCGCCGCGTCCCGGCCCCAGGCCGTGAGCAGCGCCGCCAACCGGAACGGGGTGGGGACGCCGGGCCCCAGCGTGGAGAGCCGCCGCCGGACGGCCACCAGCAACGCGGCGTCGTACGGCACGACCGGGGAGGAACCGGTGGGCCCGCCGCACGCCGCTCCCAGCGCCCGAGGCCGGCTCTCCAGCTCCCGGGCGAGCAGGGGCGCGGCCCGTACCGGGTCGACGGCGACCAGCACTTCGAGGGCGCGGTCCGCCGCATCGCCCTCCCCCGCCGCGCGGGCCGCCAGCACCTCGGCGGCGGGGGCCCCGTACGGCCCGAGCTTCCCGAGCGCGGCCAGGGCGCCGGACACGTCGTCCGCCCCGGCGGCCGCCCCGCCGTCCGTGGCCACCGATATCAGCGCGGGGCCCAGCCGCGCGGGCGCACTGCGGGAGAGCTCGCACGCCGTCGCGGCCGCCCACACCGCCTCCGTACGGGCCTGGGAGTCCTCTCCGCGCAACGCGGCATCCAGCAGCGCGAAGACCGCCTCCCGGTCCGCCTCGCCGTCCCGGTCCAGCAGGGTCAGGGTGATGTGGTGCAGGGGCTCGGCGCGGGAGAGGTCGAACCGGTCGGCGACCAGGCGGTCCAGGGGAAGCAGGGCCAGCACCGCCTCCTGGTGGGCCGGGGTCCAGGACAGCCCGCCGTCCACGCAGGCCAGCACGGCCGCGATCCGCAGCTCCGGCGGGCTGTCCGGGCCGACGGCCTCCATCGCCGCCGAGGCGGTGCCCTCGGGGTCCAACTGAGCCATGGCGGTGAGGAGTTCGGCACGGACCAGCGGGTCGCTCTCGACGGCCGTCCGGTCGCGGAGCACCGGCACGGCGCGGCCGGCCCCGGCCGCCCCCGTCGCCCCCACCGCCCAGGCCGCAGCCTGACGTACGGCACGGTCCTCGTGGACCACCGAGGCCAGGAGCAGCGGGAGTTGAGCGACGACGGCCCGGCGGCAGGCCACCTCGTCGCTCTCCTCGGGCGCGCTCCCGCCCGGGTCCGCGCCGCCCTCCGCTATCCCGCCGATCAGCAGGAGCACATCCGGCGTACGGATGCCCGCCGCCGCGATCCGGGCCAGGAACGGCACCGCCTTCGCCGACGCCTCGTACACCGAACCCTGGTGCAGGATGGAGCCGTACAGCTCGCTCTGCGCCTCCTCGGCCGCCTCGTCGTCGTCCCCGGCGAGGGCGCGCAGGCAGTCGGGGACGTCCTCGGCGCTGCCGTAGGCGTGGGTGTACGACGCCCAGGGTTGGGCGTCCAGTTCGGCGAGGAACCGGGCGTGGTCGAAGTCCATGGTGCCGATCATGGCAGCCACCACTGACAACGCCCTCGGCACCGCAGCCCGCAGCGGCCCGGCCCTCAGCTGGTGAAGAACTCCGTGATGTGGGCGGCCACCTGATCCGCCCGGGTCTCGTGCATGCGGTGGCCGCCGGGGACCGTGATCAGCCGGCAGTCCGGGATCAGGGAGGCCATGTCGGCCTGGCGCTCCTGCGGCATCCGGCTCTCCGGGCCGCCGGTGATGATCATCGTGGGGGCGACGATCTCGCCGAGCCCTTCGGGCGCGTCCGGGCCGGGGCCGGCGAGCTGGTCGCGTACGGCGGGCACCGCGTTCTCGTCGTAGTCCACCGGGCCCTCGGGCCGCCCGGCCGGGCCGGGGTCGCCGGGGAACGGGGCCGGGGTCTCGATCAGCACCAGCCGCTCCACCCGGTCCGAGTGCTCGTGGGCCAGCAGCCGGGCGACGACACCGCCCATGCCGTGGCCCACCAGGCCCACCCGGTTCAGCTCCAGCTCGTCGAGGAAGCCGACGACGTCCTCGGCCATCAGCTCCAGGTCGTACTCGTCGGGCCAGTCGCTCTCGCCGTGGCCGCGCAGGTCCAGGGCGAAGACCCGCCACTCCTGGCCCAGCAGGGGGCCGGCCGCCTCCCAGTCCGCGGCGGAACCGCCGAGGCCGTGCAGCAGCACGACGGGCGAACCGAACGGATCGCCCCAGGTCCGGTACGCGAGGCGCACATCGCCGACATCCACAACTGACTGATCTTCCATACCCCCGACGCTACAGCCGCCGGGCGGCCGCCCGCTCCACGGCCCCGGCCTGGCAGGCTGGGCGGGTGAACCGCATCGTCCGCGTCCTGCGCCTTCCCCTCACCGCCGCCCTCCTCACGGCCGCCACCCTGACCGGCTGCTCCGGACCGGCCTCCGAGGCGGGCGGTACGGAGGCCGGGCTGGCCGACCCGGCGAAGAAGCGGATCGCCATGCGGCTGGTCTCCAGCGCGGAGAACTCCTCGCTGGACTGGGAGGCGCAGTACCCGTACATCGAGGACATCGGTGACGGCCGGGGGTACACGGCGGGCATCATCGGGTTCTGCTCCGGCACCGGTGACCTGCGGAAGGTCGTCGAACGGTACGGGAAGGCCCGCCCCGGCAACCCGCTGGAGCGGTTCCTGCCCGCCCTGCGCGCGGTGGAGGGCAGCGACTCGCACGCCGGGCTCGGCGAACCGTTCACGCGGGCGTGGGCGGAGGCGGCGGAGGACTCCGCCTTCCGTGCGGCCCAGGACGGGGAGCGGGACGCCGCCTACTTCGATCCGGCGGTGGGCCGGGCGGCGGAGGACGGGCTCGGGGCGCTGGGACAGTTCATCCACTACGACGCGTACGTGATGCACGGCCCGGGTGACACGGAGGGCTCGGTCGGCTTCCGGACGATACGCCGCGAGGCGATGGCGGCGGCCCGGACGCCCGCGCGGGGCGGCGACGAGGAGGCGTATCTGAACGCGTTCCTCGACGCCCGGGTGGCCGCGATCGGCCGGGAGCCGTCGCACACCGACACCAGCAGGGTGGAGAGCGCCCAGCGGGTCTTCGTACGGGAGGGGAAGCTCGGGCTGGAGACGCCGTTGCGGTGGAAGGTCTACGGGGACAGCTACCGCATCGACGAGGGCTGACGTACGGCGGAGGCCGCGTACCCGAAGCCGGGGCCACCGACCGGCGAGGCCCGCACACGGCCGAAGCCGAGGACACCCACCGCCAAGGGCCCGCACACGGCCGATGCCCGGGCCACCCACCGCCAGGGCCCGCACACGGCCGAAGCCCCGTGCGGGGCACGGGGCTTCACCGGACGGTGGGCAGACGGTACGTCAGTGGACGCCCACCCCCGAGGCCGCCGGGACCACGTGTTCGCCGTTCGCCCGCTCCTCGTCCTCCGCGTCCAGCTTGCGGCCGAAGTGGTTGAAGGCGAGGTTCAGCACGATGGCG
This sequence comes from Streptomyces griseus subsp. griseus, assembly GCF_003610995.1. Classification (NCBI taxonomy): domain Bacteria; kingdom Bacillati; phylum Actinomycetota; class Actinomycetes; order Kitasatosporales; family Streptomycetaceae; genus Streptomyces; species Streptomyces griseus. The sequence continues at coordinate 6,268,060 of NZ_CP032543.1, read as the reverse complement.
ACCACGCACCCGGTCGAGATGCCCGAGTCGAGGACGACCAGCAGGCTGTCCGGGAAGGCGTGGTAGAACTGCGGCGCCGCGATCGGGATCAGGCCGATACCGAGGGCCGCCGCCACGATCAGCGCGTTCTCGCCCTTCTCCATCGCGGCGGTGGCCAGGGTCTGGATGCCGCTGGCCGCGACCGTACCGAAGAGGACGATGCCCGCGCCGCCGAGCACCGGCAGCGGTACGAGGGCGATGACGGAGGCGGCGACCGGGACCAGGCCGAGCAGGATGAGGATGCCGCCGCCCGCCGCGACGACGAAGCGGCTGCGGATCTTCGTCATGGCGACGAGGCCGACGTTCTGGGCGAAGGCACTGCACATGAACCCGTTGAAGATCGGGCTGATCGCGCTGCCCAGGGTGTCGGCGCGCAGGCCGCCCTCGATGATCTTCTCGTCGGCCGGGCGGCCGACGATCTTGCCGAGGGCCAGCATGTCCGCGGTGGACTCGGTCATGCAGACCAGCATCACGATGCACATGGAGATGATGGCGGCGATCTCGAACTGCGGGGCGCCGAAGGCGAACGGCGTCGGGAAGCCGACGACGTCGGCGTTCTTGATGGCGCTGAAGTCGGTGATGCCGGCGGGGATGGCGATCAGGGTGCCGATGACCAGACCGAGCAGGATCGCGATCTGCTGGAGGAAGCCGCGCAGCAGTTTGCGCAGGGCCAGCACGATCACCAGGGTCACGGCGGCCATGGTGATGTTGGTCATCGAGCCGTAGTCGTCCGCCGTCGCGTTGCCGCCCTGGGACCAGTTGAAGGCGACCGGCAGGAGCGAGACACCGATCAGGGTGATGACGGTGCCGGTGACGACCGGGGGGAAGAACCGGACCAGTTTGCAGAAGTACGGGGCGAGGAGGAAGCCCAGCACGCTCGCGACGATGATCGCGCCGAAGATCACGGCGATCCCGTCGTGTCCCCGGTCCTTGCCTATCGCGATCATCGGCGCCACACCGGCGAACGAGACGCCGTTGACGAAGGGCAGCCGGGCGCCGACCTTCCAGAAGCCGATGGTCTGGAGCAGGGTGGCGATGCCCGCGGTGAAGAGGCTCGCCCCCATCAGGAAGGCGGTCTCCTTGGCGGTGAGACCGACGGCCGGCCCCACGATCAGGGGTGGTGCCACCACCCCGGCGTACATGGCGGCCACGTGCTGGAGGCCGCTGGTGAACATCTTCAGTGGGGGAAGGGTCTCGTCGACCGGATGCTTCCGGTCGGCACCTGCTGCTTCTGCTGCTGTGACGGCATCGTCCGTCACGTCGGGGGCGGCTGCATCTGCGTCTTTGCGAAACCTGGGCTCAGCGGCCACGGCGGTTCCTCCGGTCGGTTACACGTCGTCGGCGACGTGGGGTTCAGGGAGGTGGTGCGTAAGGGGTGCGGCAGTGCTTGCGGCTCTCTCAGGTGGTGCAGGTCGTGCAGAGGGGGGTGCGGAGGGGCGCGCGCACGGTGGGGGCGTGCGGGCAGGGTTCATCACCGGTCCGGCGGGCGCCCACCATCGGGTGCGCGTCCGCCGGACCGGCTGCCGTGGACCCCGCTCGGGTCCACGGCGGCCGGTCTCGGGCCGTCCCCCTCGACCGGCCGGTCGGGGATGCCGCCGGGATCAGTGGTTCTCCGGCGGTTCGGGGATGCCGCCGGGGTCAGGCCCCGGCGGCGATCTGCGCGAGGCGGCGGGCCTCGTCGCGGGTGGTGCGGGCGATGGCGTCCTCGTCCACCGTGGTGAGGTGGTTGCCCTCGACGACCGGCTTGCCGTCGACGAGGGAGAGGGTCACCGGGGCTGCCGCGCCGAAGATGAGCGCGGTCACCGGGTCGGCGATCGAGGAGTGGGCCAGGGTGTCCAGCTTCCACAGGACGAGGTCGGCGAGCTTGCCGGCCTCCAGGGAGCCGATCTGGTCGGCGCGGCCCAGGACCTGGGCCCCGCCGAAGGTCCCGAGGCGCAGGGCCTGACGGGCGTTGAGGGCGGCCTCACGGTGGGCGCCGAGGCGGTTGATGAGGAGCGCGTTGCGCAGCTCGGTGTGGAGTTCGCCGGACTCGTTGGAGGCGGTGCCGTCCACGCCGAGCCCGACCGGGACACCCGCGGCGAGCATGTCGGGGACCCGGGCGATGCCCGCGGCGAGTCGGGCGTTGGAGGAGGGGCAGTGGGCGACGCCGGTTCCCGTACGGGCGAAGGCGGCGATGTCGGAGTCGTTCATGTGGACGCAGTGCGCCATCCACACGTCGTCGCCGAGCCAGCCGGTCGACTCGAAGTAGTCGGTCGGGCCCATCCCGAACAGTTCCTTGCAGAACTGCTCCTCCTCGACGGTCTCCGAGCCGTGGGTGTGCAGCCGCACGTTCCTGCGCCGGGCCAGCTCCGCTCCCTGGCGCATCAGTTCGGTGGAGACGGAGAACGGCGAGCAGGGGGCGACGGCGACCTGGGTCATGGAGCCGAAGGAGGCGTCGTGGTGGGCGTCGATGGTGGCCTCGGTGGCGGCGAGCGCCCCTTCGAGGGTCTCGACGGCGAAGTCCGGGGGCAGGCCGCCGTCCTTCTCGCTGCGGTCCATGGAGCCCCGGGCGAGGGTGAACCGTACGCCCATCTCGCGCGCGGCCCCGATGATGGCGCCGGACAGGTCGCCGGAGCCCTTCGGGAAGACGTAGTGGTGGTCCATGGCGGTGGTGACGCCGCCACGGGCCATCATGGCGAGCGAGCCCTGCGCGGCGGCGCGGGCCATCGGCTCGTCGATGCGCGCCCAGGTCGGGTAGAGGGCGACCAGCCAGTTGAAGAGGTTGTGGTCGGTGGCCAGTCCCCGGGTGATCCACTGGTAGAAGTGGTGGTGGGTGTTGACCAGGCCCGGCGTCGCGAGGTGTCCGGTGGCGTCGATGCGCCGGACGACTCCGGTGAGGCCCTCCGGTGCCTTGCCGGCGCCGACGGACTCGATGCGGTTGTCCGCCACGACGATGTACCCGGAGGCGTACTCCGTGTCGTGGGCGTCGACGGTGGCGATCGAGCAGTTCTCGATGACGGTGCGCTGAGGGTCTGCCGAAGCTGCCATGGCGCTTCCTTCTTCTCTCTGTGGCGATGTGGGCACGGCAGGACCCTAGGAGGATTTGAGTGCCACAGCGGGGCGGCTGTGGGTGCCGAGATGGTGGAAGAACAGGTTGAGCACGACCGCGACCAGCGCTCCCGCACTGATCCCGGAGCCGAGGACGGTCTGCGCCCAGGCCGGGAATCCGGCGTAGAAGGTGGGCGCGGCGAGCGGGATGATGCCCGCGCCGAGCGCCACCGCGACGAGGATGATGTTGGAGCTGTCGTCGAGTCCGGCCTCGGAGAGCGTACGGATGCCGCTGACCGCGATGGAACCGAAGAGAACGATGCCGGCGCCGCCGAGGACGGGCATCGGGACGAGCGAGACGACCGCGCCGAGCACCGGGAAGGCGCCCAGGATCAGCAGGGCGCCGCCCGCCGCCGCGACGACGTACCGGCTGCGTACCCGGGTCAGCGAGACGACGCCGACGTTCTGGGCGAAGGCGCTGGTGGGGAAGCCTCCGAAGACCGGGCCGAGGAGGGTGGCGATGCCGTCCGTGCGCAGGCCCCGGGTGATCGTACGTCCGTCGGTGCGGCGGTCGCAGATCTCGCCCAGGGCCAGCATCCCGGCCGAGGACTCAGTCATCAGGACGAGCATCACGATGCAGAGGGAGAGGATCGCGGCCGGGTGGAACTCCGGTGCGCCGAAGGCGAAAGGGGTCGGCAGGGCGGCGAGCGGTGCGGACCTCAGCGCGGAGAAGTCGGCGAGTCCGAACGGAATCGCGGCCGTCGTGCCGACGAACATGCCGACCAGCAGGGCGACTTGCTTGAGGAAGCCGCGTCCGAAGCGCTGGATGAGCAGGATGACGACCAGGGTGAAGGCGGCCAGCGCCAGGTACTTCATGGCACCGAAGTCGGCGGCGGTGGCGTCGCCGCCCTGCGCCCAGGCGACCGGCACGGGCATGAGGGTGACGCCGATGAGGGTGATGACGACACCGGTGACGAGCGGCGGGAAGAAGCGCAGCAGTCTGCCGAAGAACGGTCCGACCGTCAGGCAGAAGGCCCCGGCGACGAGCACCGCACCGTAGATCGCGGGGAGTTGGTGGCCGGGGGCGCTGGTCTCGGCGATGGCGAGCATCGGGGCGATACCGGCGGAGGAGGCCGCGTTGACGAACGGCAGCCGGTTGCCGGCGAAGGCGCCGATGCCGATGGTCTGCACGATGGTGGCGAGCCCGGCGATCAGGAGGCTCGCGGCGATGAGCCGCGTCATCCCGGCGGTGTCCAGGCCGACTGCCTGGCCGATGATCAGCGGAGGGGTGACGACGCCCGCGTACATGGCGGCGATGTGCTGGAGGGCCGCGGGGACGAGTCGTGCGGGAGGGAGCTTCTCGTCGCACGGGTGAACTGCGTTGCCGATAAGAGGTTTCGGGCCTTCGGCCGGCCCCGTTGCAGGCTGTGCCATGGGTGTTTCCTCCGGGATGACCGGCCCCCGCCCGACTGCGGGCGGGCGGGGGCCGGTTCAGTGCCGCGTCAGAGGTTGGTCATGTCGACCGGGATCTTCGGCTCGACGCCGTCGCGGAGCACGGTGGCCTCGATCAGACCGTAGGGACGGTCCGCCGCGAAGTAGACCTCGTTGTCGTTCTTGAGTCCGAACGGTTCGAGGTCCACCAGGAAGTGGTGGTTGTTCGGCAGCGAGAAGCGGATCTCGTCGATCTCGCTGCGGCTGTTGATGATGCGCGAACCCATCTGGTAAAGGGTCTGCTGGAGCGAGAGGGAGTACGTCTCGGCGAAGGCCTGGAGCATGTGCTTGCGCGCCTGCTCGTAGGACTTCTCCCAGTTCGGCATGGGCTGCTCGTCGCTGGTCCAGTTGTAGCGCCAGCGCGCGGAGACGTCGGTCGCCAGGATGCGGTCGTACGCCTCCTTCAGCGTCGTGTACTTGTCCTTGACGTAGCCCCAGAACTCGGAGTTGGTCGAGTTCATCACGGTGAGGTCCTTGAGGCCCGAGATGACCTCCCAGCTCTCCCCGTCGTAGGTGATCTGGGAGACGCGGGTCTCCATGCCCTTGCGGGCGAAGGAGTGCTTGACCTCGTCGGCGCCGATGAACTTGGAGTTGCCGTCGGAGGTCGCGATGCGCTCCCAGGCGTACTCCTCGATCCGGATGCGGGCGCGGTGGATCGGCTCCTGCGAGGAGACGAAGTGCCGGGCGAGGTGGATGCCGAACTGCTCGGCGGACTCGATCCCGTGCTCCTTGGCGAACGCGAACACCGTGTTCTTGGTGGTGTCGGTCGGCAGGACGTTGGCGTTGGAGCCGGAGTAGTGCACGTCGTCCATGTCGCCGGAGAGGGCGACCGAGACGTTCAGGTCCTTGATGTGGTGGGTGTCGCCGTCCCGCGTGATCTTAACGACGCGGTTCTCTGCTTTGCCGTACTGGTTCTGGCCGAGAATCGTGGGCATGTCGGTGCTAGCTCCCTCGGTAAACGGAGTAGCCGAACGGGTTGAGCAGCAGCGGTACGTGATAGTGCTCGCCCGGCACGACCGCGAAGGCGATCGTCACTTCCGGGAAGAACGCGCCGCTGTCCCTTACGCGGGGGGCGTCCTGCTGCGCCTCGGCTTGCTTCTTGGAAAAGTACGTCTCGGTGTCGAAGGCGAGGCGTACATGGGTGGTTCCCTCCGGCAGCGCCGGCAGGTCCTTGCAGCGCCCGTCCGCATCGGTCGCGGAGGCTCCGAGCGTCACGTACGGCGCGTCGCTGCCGCTGCGGGCGGCGAGCGAGACGGCGACGGACGCGGCGGGGCGGCCGATGGAGGTGTCCAGGATGTGCGTGGACACCGACGCGGTCGTGTCGGTACTCAAGACCGTCACTCTCCTTGATCTCAGGACTCCTGTGCGGGAGCTTCCTCTGCGAGGGTCTCCCGTACGAGACGGGTCAGCCGGATGCGGTTGATCTTGCCCAGTTCGGTGCGCACGATCTCCTGCTCCTGCTCGGGCGAGTTCCCGATCCGGGACCTCACCGCGTCGCGCATCTGCTCACCGGTGGCACCGGTGGCACAGATCAGGAAGACATGTCCGAACCGCTCCTGGTAGGCCAGGTTCAGTTCGAGCATCTCGGTCTTGAGCTCCTCGGAGGCGCCGGCCATCCCCCGCTGCTCGCGGGAGGAGGTCGGGTCGCCCGGCTTCGGGCGGCCGATCGGCGGGTGGCCCGCCATCGCCTCGGCCAGGTCCTCCGCGGTCAGCTCGGCCATGGCGGCGTCGCTGGCGGAGAGCAGGGCTTCCTCGGTGGCGTACGGACGACCGGCGAGGACGGTCTCTCCCCAGGCCGCACTGGCACAGACCTCGTGCAGTGCGGGGGTGGAATCACCGTCCGCCAGGGTGTTGAACCGGGTGAGGCCCGGTGTGGAGCTCGAAGTCACGGGAGCCTCCGTGGCTGTTTTTCGCTGTGCGTTGTTCGGGCTGCGGATAGCTAACGCCCTCCGCAACACGACGTCAACACTTTGTTGAAATCTCGCGAACGGAGAAAGCCGCCGTCCCGGCATCCGGACAGCGGCTTTCCTGTGCGTTCGGCCAACTACTCACCCTTGGCCGAATGTTCCCGGTTCAGGTAGTTGTACACGGTGAACCGGGAGACGCCCAGGGCGCCGGCCACGGTCTCCACCCCGTGTCGTACGGAGAAGGCACCGCGTGCCTCCAGGGTCCGGACGACGGACTGCTTGGCCTTCCGGTCCAGGTCGGCGAGCGGCATCCCGTGCCGCCGCTCCAGCGCGGCGAGGATGTGGTCCAACGAGTCGGAGAGCTGGGGCAGCCGTACGGCTATGACGTCCCGGCCCTCCCACGCGAGCACCACATCGTCCGGCTGGGCCTGGTCGGGGCCGAGCAGCTCGGCGCCCATCGCGTCGACGAGCGGTTTGACGGCCGATACGAAGGGGTGGTCGACGGTGACCGGAGAGTGATCGGCGGATTCGGTCACCGTACCTCCTCCCCGATCACATTGACCTGGAGCGAGACCCGGGTGGCACCCGAGGCCAGGGCCCGGCGCAGCAGGGAGTCCACGGCGGTGAGCACCTCGCCCGCGCCCCCTTCCGCCGTGTTGCCGAACGGCCCGACGTCCACGGCGTCGAGTTCGGCGCTCTGGATCACCTCACGGGCCACCACCGCGTGGGCGGGCGCCTCGTCGAGATCGAAGGGCTCGGTGGTGAATTCCACCCTCAAGCGCACTGTGCCTCCCTGATGTCCTCGCCGCGGGTGCGGGCGCGCGGCCGGGGCACGACTGTAACCGCTGGAACGGACCCGCCCCGGGCGTCACGGCAGCGGCAGGACGCAGACCGCGACCGGCGCCGGGAGCGCGTCGCCCGCCGAGGCCAGGGAGCCGTCGTCGCCCACCCGGAAGGCGGTGACGGTGGCGGAGCGCTGGTTGGCGGCGAAGAGCAGGGAGCTGTCCGGGGACAGGGCGAGCTGGCGCGGCCAGTCCCCGCCGACGGGCACGGTGTCCAGCAGTCGCAGGGCCGCTCCGCCGTCCTCCACCGCGTAACGGGTGAGGCTGTTGGGGCCCCGGTTGGCGAGGTACGCGTACGAGCCGTCGCCGGTGACGACCAGCTGGGCCGGGTAGCCGGTCTCCGCCCCGGTGGACTGGCCGGGGCCGGGCGTGAGGGTTCCGTTCCCGGGGTCGTACGCGCAGACGACCGTGGTGTTGTCCAGCTCGCAGGCCAGATAGGCGGAGCGCCCGCCGGGGTGGAAGGTGAGGTGGCGCGGGCCGGAGCCGGGGGCCAGGGCGGCGCGGGAGACCTCGGTGAGCGTTCCGGCGGAGGTGTCGAGTCGGTACGTGTACACCGTGTCGGTGCCGAGGTCGACGGCGAGGACGTGGCCGCCGTCGGGCGAGGTGACGATCTGGTGGGCGTGCGGCCCGCTCTGGCCGGGACCGGGCGGCGGGGAGCTGTGCGTGACCAGGTCGGTGCGCTCGCCGAGCGAGCCGTCCGCCGCGATGGGGTGCACGGCGACGCTGCCGGAGGTGTAGTTCGCGCTGAGGAGCCAGTCCCCGGACGGGTGGACGGAGAGGTGGGTGGGGCCGGAGCCGCCGGTGGGGCGGGTGCCGAGCACGTCGTACGTCCCGTCCGGCGCGAGCGCCACGGCGGTGACCGCGCCGGCGTCCTGCTCGGCGACGGCGTAGACGGTGGAGCCGGAGGGGTGGAGGGCCAGGTAGGAGGGGTTCTCGACGCCGGTGATCACGGCCCCCGGGGTCATCGCTCCGGTGGCGGTGTCGTACGTGGCGGTGCCGATGCCGGTGCCGCCGCCCTCGGCGGAGGTGTAGGTGCCGAGGAGGAGGCGGCGGGTGGCGGCGGGGGCCGGCCGGGCGGCGGCGTGGGCCGACGCGGAGAGGGCGGGGGCGGCCACCAGGGCGGCGGCTCCCGCGAGCAGGCCGCCGAGGAGGCTTCGGCGGCCGACGCTCGGGCGCCCGGAGGCAGGGTTGGGTACGGCGTTCATGCGAGGCACCTCGTGGGGGGATCGGTCGCTTCGGATGTGCCGCCACCTTGGCCCGCCGAGCCGCCAACGGCAAGAGGTGCAACCAGAGTTGCACTCTGCGCAACGCTGTCCGGGGGTGCGGCTCAGGCCCCCGTCTGGATGTCTCCCCTGGTCGAGGAGGTGATCGCGTCGCCGTGCGCGAAGTCGCCCGGCGGGATGCCCGGGTGGTGACCCTCCCGGTCCGGGAAGACCTCGGCGGCCCGGCCGAGGGCGAGGCGGGAGACGATCCGGTAGCGGTCGCCCCGGTAGAGCGAGTGGACGTACTCCACCGGCCGCCCGGCCGTGTCGGAGGTCAGCCGTTCGAAGAGCAGGGCCGGGGAGAGCTCGGGGACGTCGAGGAGCTTCGCCTCGGCGCGGGTGACGACCGTGGGTTCGATCGCCTGGACCGCCTCGTGGACGTGTACGTCATGGGTGGTGCGCAGGTGCTCGTAGAGATCCCCGCTCTCCAGCTCCTGCGCGCTGAGGCCGGGCACCAGCCCGGCCCGGATGTGCAGGTGCTCGATGGCCATCGGCGCCCCGTCGACCAGCCGCAGCCGGGCCACGTAGACGATCTCGGCGGCGGGTGACATCCGCAGCTTGCGGCCGACCCGGGCCCCCGCCTGGAGGGTGGTGAACTCCAGCAGCCGACTCGACCAGGCGCCCGCCGCCTGCGGCACGGCCAGCGACCGGTCCCCCGCCACCAGCTCCTGGGTGATCTTGGCGGGCGCGACGAACATCCCCCGGCCGTGCTCGCGCACCAGGAGCCCGGCGGCGACCAGCTCGTCGACCGCCGCGCGCACGGTGGGCCGCGACACACCCAGCAGGGAGCACAGGGCCCGCTCCGAGGGGATCGCGTCGCCGGGGCTGCGCGACTCGATCAGCTCCAGGACCGCATCGCGCGTCCGCTCCCGTTTGAGCACCGTCCCCGGCACATCCGTGTCCATGCGCTCCCCTCCCGACGGATTCACCTTCCTTACCAGTTGACCGGACTGCCGGACCAACTGGCCTGCTGGTCAGGCCAAGTGTAGCGCCTACCGCGGTCGGCCAGAGCGAGCATGTTACGTACGGATCACCAAATCACCTTTGTACGCAGGGGGTTGACGACCTCATTGGTCTATGCCACCTTCAACCCCCATCGAGAGGTGAGCTGTCCAGTGGACATCACTGGTCAGGTGGTCAGGTCGGACTCAGGTCGGGCTCAGTTCTGCTTTCCGAGGTGAACCGTGAAGTACCGCTTGCTTGCCGGTGGGTCCGTGCTCGTTCTGGCCGCCGCGCTCAGTTCCTGTAGTTCGCCGTCCGGCTCCGCGAGCGGGGACGGGCGGACGAGGGTGGACGTCTGGCTGATGCGCGACAGCGTCTCGGACACCTTTCAGAAGGAGTTCACGGCCGACTTCGCGAAGCGCCACCCGGAGATCGATGTGAAGATCCAGATCCAGGAGTGGGACGGCATCGGCCAGAAGATCACCGCCGCCCTGGCCAGCAACGACGCCCCGGACGTCATCGAGGCGGGCAACACCCAGGTGGCGCAGTACGCCGAGAGCGGCGGGCTTCTCGACCTCAGCGACCGCAAGGACGAGCTGAACGGCGCGGACTGGCTGAGCGGCCTGGCGGAGCCCGGGGCGTACGAGGGGAAGCAGTACGGCATCCCGTACTACGCGGCCAACCGGGTGGTCATCCACCGCACCGACCTCTTCGAGAAGGCGGGCGTCGACGCGAAGGCGATCAAGACCCGCGAGCAGTGGATCGACGCCACGACCAAGCTCAACACGGGCGGTACACAGGGCATCTACCTGCCCGGCCAGATGTGGTACGCGCTGGCCGGCTTCATCTGGGACGAGGGCGGCGACCTCGCCACCGAGTCCGGGGGGAAGTGGTCCGGCGCGCTGGACACCCCCGAGGCCCTGCGCGGTATGGCGTTCTACGAGGAGCTCCAGGCGCTCGGCAAGGGGCCCAAGGACTCCGACGAGGACGATCCGCCGCAGGCCGAGGTGATGGCGCAGGGGCAGGTGGCCCAGGTCATCTCCACCCCCGGCGGGGCCAACGTCATCGTGGAGAAGAACCCCGGACTCAAGGGCAAGCTCGCCTTCTTCCCCATCCCGGGCAAGACGGCCGACACCCCCGGCGCGGTCTTCACCGGCGGCTCGGACCTCGTCGTACCGGCCGCCGCCGCCCACCCCGAGGAGGCGGTCACCTTCATCAAGGAGCTGACCGGCAACGCCTGGCAGAAGAAGCTCGCCGTCGCCATGAGCTACGTGCCGAACCGCACCTCGCTCGCCTCCGCCGTGGCCGGTGACCCGGGGGCGGCGGCGATGGCGGTCGGCGCCGCCAACGGCCATGCCACGCCCAACACCCCGGGATGGGCGGCGGTCGAGGCGGAGAACCCGATCAAGGACTACATGACCGCCGTGCTCACCGGGCGCGACCCGGTCAAGGAGGCGGCGAAGGCCTCGCAGGACATCAGCCGGGCCATGAACGCCGGTTCCTGACCCGGCCCGCACCCGATCACCAGCCACAGGAAGGAGGCGTACCGTGCCGGTCGTCGCCGAACGGACCCCCGTACCCCGCACCCCCCGGCGGCGGCCGGTCCCGCGCCCCGCCCCACGCACCGGGCCGGCGGGCCGGGCGCACGGCCTCTGGCCGTACGCGCTGATCGCCCCCGCCGTCGGCGGCATGCTCTATCTGCTGGTCTATCCGCTGGCGCGGGCCGTCCTGATCTCCTTCCAGGACTTCCGGCTGCGCCAGCTGATCAGCGGTGACGCGGAGTTCGTCGGGTTGCGGAACTACCGGACACTGCTGTCGGACCCGCGGTTCTGGGAGGTGGTCCGCCGCACCTTCCTGTTCATGGCCGTCAACGTCGTCCTGATCATGGTGATCGCCACGCTGGTCGCCCTGATGGTGGAGCGGCTGCGGCGGGTGGGCCGGACGGTGGTGCTCTGCTCGCTGGTGCTGGCCTGGGCGATGCCGGTGGTGGCGGCGACCACGGTGTTCCAGTGGCTGTTCCACTCGGAGTTCGGCATCGTCAACTGGGCGCTGACCTCGATCGGCCTCGACTCCTTCGACCGCTACCCGTGGTTCGCCAACGGGAGCGCCGCCTTCGCCATCCTGGTGACGCTGATCGTCTGGCAGTCGGTGCCGTTCGCCGCGATCACCCTGTACTCCGCGCTGACCACCGTGCCGCTGGAGCTGTACGAGTCGGCGCGGCTGGACGGGGCGGGGGCGGGGCGGATCTTCCGCTCGGTGACCTTCCCGATGCTCCGGCCGATCTTCCTGCTGGTCTTCTCGCTGGAGGTGATCTGGACGTTCAAGGCGTTCGTCCAGATCTGGGTGATGACCCGGGGCGGGCCGGGCGACGCCACCACGATCCTGCCGGTCTACGCGGTGCAGACGGCCCTCTCCAGCCAGCGGTACGACCTGGGTTCGGCCGCCTCGATGATCACCGTGGTCCTGATGTCCGGGGTGCTCGTCCTCTACTTCCGCCAGATGTTCCGCCAGGAGGACGAGACCCGGTGAACGCCCGTACCGCACGCCCCCGACTGCGCCGCCTGCCGCTGAACATCGCCGCCGCCGTGACCGTCGTCATCTGCCTCTTCCCGGTGTACTGGATGATCTCCACGGCGTTCAAGCCGTCCAAGGACATCCAGTCGGCCGACCCGCAGCTCCTCCCGCACACCTGGACCCTCACCCACTTCCAACGGGCCGTGGACGCCGACGGGTTCGCGCTGTTCTGGCGCAACAGCATCCTCGTCACGCTGGGCGCGGTCCTGCTCGCGCTGCTGGTGGCGCTGGGCGCGGCGTTCGCCGTGGCCCGGATGCGGTGGAAGGGCCGGCGGCAGTTCATGCTGATGGTCTTCATCGCGCAGATGGCGCCCTGGGAGTCGCTGATCATCCCGGTCTACATCATCTCCCGGGACACCGGCATGCTGGACCGGCTGCCGACGCTGACGCTGATCTACTTCATGATCACACTGCCGTTCACCATCGTGGTGCTGCGGGGCTTCATCGGGACGATCCCGCCGGAGCTGGAGGAGGCCGCCCAGGTCGACGGCTGCACCCGGACCGGGGCGTTCTGGCGGGTGGCGATGCCGCTGCTGGCGCCGGGGCTGATGGCGACCTCGCTGTTCGGCTTCATCACGGCGTGGAACGAGTTCGCCTACGCCAACTTCCTGATCATCAAGCAGCAGGACAACCGGACCCTGCCGGTCTGGCTGTCGTCCTTCCAGAACACCTTCGGCACCGACTGGGGCGCCACGATGGCCGCATCCACGCTCTTCGCGCTGCCCGCCCTGGTGATCTTCCTGCTGCTCCAGCGCCATGTGACCTCCGGCTTCGCCGCCGGTGCCGTCAAGGGCTGAGAGGCCGGACCGCCCACCCCCGTAAGCCCGCGAACCGAACCCGGAGACCCCGTGCCCGCATCGCGCCCCGACCTCGCCCTCCTTCCCCGGCCCAGCAGGATGTCCTCCCTGGGCGGCCGGCTCACCCTCGACCGCGACACCGCCGTCCGCGCTCTCCCGGGCGCCGAACCGGCGGCCGACCTGCTGCGCTCCCTGGTCGGCCCGGCCGCCGGGCTGCCGCTGGCCCCGTCGCCGGAGGGCCGGATCGTGCTCGCGCTGGACGAGCAGCTCGGCGGCCTCGGCGAGGAGGGGTACGGCCTGACGGTCGGCCCGCAGGCGCTCCTGCTGCGCGCCGCCCACCCGACGGGGCTGCTCCGGGGCGTCCAGACCGTCCGCCAACTCCTGCCCGCCGAGGCGCTGTCGGGCGGGGCGCGGGGTTCCGGCTCCTGGGAGCTGCCGTGCGTGGAGATCACCGACATACCGGAGCTGCCCTGGCGCGGTTCGCTGCTGGACGTGGCACGGCACTTCCGGCCGATGGACTATCTGCTCCGGTACGTGGACCTGTTGGCGCTGCACAAGCTGAACGTCCTGCACCTCCACCTGACCGACGACCAGGGCTGGCGGATGCCGGTCGACGCCTACCCCAGGCTGACCACGGTCGGAGCCCGGCGGGCCCGGTCGCAGCGGGGCCCCGAGGGCCCGGGCCGAACGCGGTTCGACTCGACACCTCACGAAGGGGCCTACACCAAGGCCGAGTTGCGCGGGCTCGTGCGGTACGCGGCGGAGCGCGGCATCACCGTCGTGCCGGAGATCGAGATGCCCGGCCATGTGCGGGCGGCCCTCGCGGCCTATCCGGAGCTGGGCAACCATCCGGAGCGCCGGCTGGAGGTGTGGGACCGCTGGGGCGTCTGCGAGACGATCCTCGGAGTGCACGAGGAGGTCTTCGCCTTCTGCCGGGCGGTGCTGGAGGAGGTCATGGACGTCTTCCCGTCCCCGTACATCCACATCGGCGGTGAGGAGTGCCCGACCTCCGAATGGGAGAGCAGCCCGGCCGCCCGGGAGCGGGCGGCGGCCGAGGGGCTGGCGGACCCGGCGGCGCTGCACGGCTGGTTCATGGGCCGGATCGGCGCGTTCCTCGTGGAGCACGGGCGGACACCGGTCGGCTGGGCGGTGTCCGGAACCGAACTCCCGCTGGACTTCACGGTGATGGCCTGGCGCGATGCCTCCCACGCCCGGGCCGCCGCACGGCGCGGGCACCGGGTGGTCGCCGCCTACCACCGGACGACCTACCTCGACTACGTCCAGTCCGAAGCCTCCTTCGAGCCCGTGGCCCAGCCGGGCGATCCCGTCACTCTCCGCACGGTCCACGACTACGAACCCGCCCCCGCGGAGTGGTCGCCGGAGGAGCGGGACCGGATCCTCGGGACGCAGGCCCAGCTGTGGACGGAGTACGTCCGCACGCCCGAGGAGATCGAGTACCTCAGCTACCCGCGGCTCTGCGCGCTGGCCGACCGCTCCTGGTCCGGCGGGCGCGGCGACTGGCCGGGGTTCGTCGGGCGGCTGCGCCACCACACCGCCCGACTGGACGCCCTGGGCGTCCCCTACCGCCCGCTGGACGCACGGTCGCTCGCGACGGCCGCGTACGCGTCCCCCTCCTGAGGAACAGCGCGACCCCGCTCGTCACCACTCCCCCACCACCGTTCCGGAGAGGAACCCACCCCGTGAACACATCACGCAGCAATCCGCGCAGGAGCAGCTCCAGGCTCCGCACCGCCGCCGCCTCGGCCGCCGCCGTGGCCCTGGCCGCCACCGGGCTGGCCGCCCTGCCGTCCTCGGCCAGCGCCGCGGCGGACGGGATCGTCGTCCAGTACCGCACGAGCGCGTCGGGCGCGAGCGCCGACCAGAGCGAGCCGTGGCTGAAGGTGCGCAACGCCGGCTCCACCTCCGTACCGCTGAGCAGTGTCAAGGTGCGGTACTACTTCAAGGCCGACTCGGCCTCCGCCGCCTACCGGTTCGCCTGTTCCTGGGCGGTGAAGGGGTGCGCGAACATCACCGGCACGTTCGGGACGCTCGCCAACCCGACGGCCACCGCCGACCGCTACCTGGAGATCGGCTTCACCCCGGGCGCGGGTTCGCTGGCGCCGGGCGCGGACACCGGGGACATGCAGCTCCGCTTCCACCAGGCGTCCTGGGCCTCGCTGATCCAGTCCGACGACTACTCCTTCGGCCCGGAGCGGACGACGTACGGCGACTGGTCCAAGGTGACGGCGCAGGTGAACGGCTCGCTCGTCTGGGGCCAGGCGCCCGGAGGCAACAAGCCCACCGACCCGCCCACGAACCCGCCCACCGACCCGCCGGGAGACGGGGCCCGGCTCTTCGACGACTTCAACTACAGCTCGCACACCGACCCGAAGATCAGCGCCAACGGCTGGTCCGTGCGGTCCAACTCCGGCGGTCCGGGCGTGCCGGGGGCGACCTGGGCGCCGGAGAACGTCACCTTCGCCTCGCAGAGCGGGAATTCGGTGATGAACCTGGAGACCTCCACGGCCGGGACGGGGGCCTCGACCAAGCACACCGAGATCCTGACGAAGTCGATGAAGTTCAAGAACGGGACGTACGCGTCCCGGGTGAAGTTCAGCGACGCGCCGCGCTCGGGACCGGACGGCGACCGGATCGTGCAGACGTTCTTCACGATCAACGACCTCAAGGCGCCGATGGCGAAGGACTACGCGGAGTACGACTTCGAGTACCTGCCCAACGGCGGCTGGGGCGAGCCCGCCAACATCCTCTACACCACCTCGTGGGACACCTACCGGCCCGACCCGTGGGAGGCGGTCAACGCGCACACCGAGTCCCGGCGCTCGTACGCGGGCTGGCACGACCTGGTGGTGACCATCGACAACAACCAGATCACGTACTACGTCGACGGTCAGCACTTCGGGACGCACGGGGCGGCCTTCCTGCCCGAGCGGCCGATGTCGATCAACTTCAACCAGTGGCTGATCGACCTGGAGGGGCAGCCGAGCACCACGCCGCGCGCCTACGACCAGCAGGTGGACTACGTCCTGCATGTGAAGGACCAGGTACTCACCCCGGCGCAGGTGAACGCGATGGTCGGGTCGTACCGCAGTGCGGGGAAGACCTTCGAGGACACGGTGCCGGGCAGCTAGGGGCGGCAGTTACGGCGTGAGAGCCGGGCGGGGCGAGGGTCGAAGGCGGCCCCCGCCCCGCTTTCGTATGCCGGGACGATCTCCTGCCACCGATTCCGTACGCCGCCGGCCGGGGCGAATTTCGCGGCACCCCCTTGACAGCCCCGCCACCCTCCAGGCAATCTTCCGTTAAGCAGAAACTAACTTCCGCAATACGGAAGGAGCGCCGACATCCTCATGGGATACCCGGACCAGCGCTTCGATGTGAACCTTTCGATCCTCTTCACGGAACTCCCGCTCCTGGAGCGTCCCGCGGCAGCCGCCGCGGCGGGCTTCACGGCGGTCGAGCTGTGGTGGCCCTGGATCGAGACCCCCACCCCGCCGCAGGCGGAACTCGACGCCCTCAAGAAGGCGCTCGACGACGCCGGCACCCAGCTGGTGGGGCTGAACTTCTACGCCGGACAGCTGCCCGGCCCCGACCGCGGCGCGCTCTCCGTGCCCGGCACGGAGTCGGACCGCTTCCGGGCCAACATCGAGGTGGCGGCCGACTTCGCCGCCTCGGTCGGCTGCACGGCGCTCAACGCGCTGTACGGCAACCGCGTCGAGGGCGCCGACCCGCAGGCGCAGGACGCGCTCGCCCTGGAGAACCTGGTGCTGGCCGCCCGTGCGGCGGACCGCGTCGGGGCGATCCTCCTCGTCGAGACCCTCAACAAGCCGGAGTCGCCGCTCTACCCGCTGGTCAGCGCACCGGCCGCGATCGAGGTCGTCGACAAGGTCAACGCGGCGACGGGCCTCGGGAACGCCAGGTTCCTGCTGGACCTGTACCACCTGTCGATGAACGGCGAGAACCTGAGCCAGGTGATCAAGGCGTACGCCGCGAAGACCGGCCACGTCCAGATCGCCGACAACCCGGGGCGCGGCGCGCCGGGCACCGGCACCCTCCCGCTGGAGCGGCTCCTCGACGAGCTGAAGGACGCCGGCTACGCCGGCTGGGTCGGCCTGGAGTACAAGCCGGGCGACCGGCCGAGCGCGGAGTCCTTCGACTGGCTCCCGGCGTCGGCCCGAGCGGCCGGCTGACCGGCCGGGTCCACCACGGGGTGAGCCCGCCCCCTTACGTACACACGTTTTTCAGGAAGGCACCCTCATGAGCAACAACCTCCCCAAGGTCGCCTGGATCGGTCTCGGCATCATGGGCTCCCCCATGTCGGAGAACCTGGTCAAGGCCGGTTACGCCGTCACCGGTTACACCCTGGAGCAGGACAAGATCGATCGGCTGGTCGCGGCAGGCGGCAGCGGCGCGTCCTCCATCGCGGACGCGGTCAAGGACGCGGATGTCGTCATCACGATGGTGCCCGCATCCCCGCAGGTCGAGGCCATCGCCTACGGCCCCGAGGGCATCCTGGAGAACGCGAAGCGCGGCGCGCTGCTGGTGGACATGTCCTCCATCACCCCGCAGACCTCCGTGGACCTCGCCGAGAAGGCGGCCGAGAAGGGCATCCGGGTCCTGGACGCGCCGGTCTCCGGCGGCGAGGCCGGGGCCATCGAGGCGGTGCTGTCCATCATGGTCGGCGGTGAGCAGGCGGACTTCGACACCGCGAAGCCGCTCCTGGAGGCGCTGGGCAAGACCATCGTGCTCTGCGGGCCGCACGGCTCCGGCCAGACGGTGAAGGCGGCCAACCAGCTGATCGTCGCGGTCAACATCCAGGCCTGCGCCGAGGCCGTGGTCTTCCTGGAGAAGTCCGGGGTGGACCTGGCCGCCGCGCTGGACGTCCTCAACGGCGGTCTCGCCGGGTCGACCGTGCTGACCCGCAAGAAGGACAACTTCCTCAAGCGGGACTTCGCCCCCGGCTTCCGGATCGACCTGCACCACAAGGACATGGGCATCGTGACCGACGCCGCCCGCAACGTCGGCGCGGCCCTGCCCGTCGGCGGCGTGGTCGCCCAGCTGGTCGCCTCGCTGCGCGCCCAGGGCGACGGCGGGCTGGACCACTCGGCGCTGCTGCGCTCGGTGGAGCGGCTCTCCGGTTCCCAGGTCTGACCTCCCCCGCCCCGCGAGGGGCCCCTGATCTCCGGGCCGCGGCGGCGCTGACACCTGTCCTGTCGCGCCCAGGCGCCGCCGCGGCCCGGAACCACACACTTCGTTTTCAACAAACTGTTGACGTTTTATCTGCGGCGAACCTACGCTCCTCAAGCCGTCAGCAGCTCGTACGAAAGGTCATCCCGCCACATGGCTAAGCGTGTGCTCACGACCGAGTCAGGCGCCCCGGTCGCCGACAACCAGAACTCCGCCACCGCCGGTGTCGGTGGACCGATCCTCCTCCAGGACCAGCACCTCCTGGAGAAGCTCGCCCGCTTCAACCGTGAGCGCATCCCGGAGCGCGTGGTCCACGCCCGCGGCTCCGGCGCGTACGGCTACTTCGAGGTGACCGACGACGTCACCGGCTTCACCCGCGCCGACTTCCTCTCCCAGGTGGGCAAGCGCACGGAGACGTTCATCCGCTTCTCCACCGTCGCCGACTCGCTCGGCGGCGCGGACGCGGTCCGCGACCCGCGCGGCTTCGCCCTGAAGTTCTACACGAACGAGGGCAATTACGACCTGGTCGGCAACAACACCCCGGTGTTCTTCATCAAGGACCCGATCAAGTTCCCCGACTTCATCCACTCGCAGAAGCGCGACCCGTTCACCGGCAAGCAGGAGCCGGACAACGTCTGGGACTTCTGGGCGCACGCCCCCGAGGCGACACACCAGGTCACCTGGCTGATGGGCGACCGTGGCATCCCCGCCTCGTACCGCCATATGAACGGCTACGGCTCGCACACCTACCAGTGGACGAACGCCGAAGGCGAGGCCTTCTTCGTCAAGTACCACTTCAAGACCAACCAGGGGGTGCGCTCCCTCTCCGCCGAGCAGGCCGCCGAGCAGGTCGGCAAGGACGCCAACTCGCACCAGACCGACCTCCTCCAGGCCATCGAGCGGGGCATCAACCCGTCCTGGACGCTGCATGTCCAGGTGATGCCGGCCGCCGACGCCGCCGACTACCGGTTCAACCCGTTCGACCTCACCAAGGTGTGGCCGCACAGCGACTACCCGCTCCAGCGGGTCGGCCGCCTGGTCCTGGACCGGAACCCGGACAACGTCTTCGCCGAGGTGGAGCAGGCCGCGTTCTCGCCGAACAACTTCGTGCCCGGCATCGGCCCGTCCCCGGACAAGATGCTCCAGGGCCGGCTGTTCGCCTACGCCGACGCGCACCGCTACCGCCTGGGCGTCAACCACACCCAGCTGCCGGTCAACGCCCCCAAGGCGGCCGAGGCCGACAACTACGGCCGCGACGGGCTGCACGCCACCCGCTACGGCTCGCGCCACGACAAGAACTACGAGCCCAACTCGTACGCCGGCCCGGCGCAGACCGGTGCGGCCCTCAGCTCCCCGCTGGCGATCCACGGCTGGACGGGCACCTACGAGACCGCCGCCCACGCCAAGGACGACGACTTCTTCCAGGCGGGCGAGCTCTTCCGGCTGATGTCGGAGGAGGAGAAGGGCCGTCTGGTCGCCAACATCGCCGGAGGCCTCTCGCAGGTCACCCGCGACGATGTGATCGAGAAGAACCTCGCCCACTTCCACGCCGCCGACGCCGACTACGGCAAGCGCGTCGAGGAGGCCGTCCGCGCCCTGCGCGAGGACTGAGCCTCCCCCACAGACCCTGCCCGCACCGCGCACCCGGATGAGGGGTGCCGCGCGGCGCGGGCAGGACGACGAGGCCGCGGCGGCTGTGCGATGCCAGTGCGGTGGTGAAGGATCCGGGGACCGTCTTCTGACCTGAAGGAGACGCCCTCACCCGGCTCCGATCGCCGCCGCCGCGGTCCCTGTCAGAGCGAGCACCACAACTGCATCACCCCTGAACGAGGGCGCGGAGTACGGATACGGTCCCGTACTGCGCGCCCTCTTTGCCGTGCCTTGACCGGGGTGCCGGACGCCTCCCCCCGCGCCCCGCCCGATGGCTCGAATCCGTATAGACCGCGTACAGAGTCTGCCCAGAGACCTGCGTGCAGTATGGGCGGCGCATTGACCGCGTCTGCCGTTCTGGCACACACCCTGCCCGGCACCTCGAAAGCCGTGTGCGGTGCGACCCCCTTCCTCCTCCCTCCCCCCTCAGCGCGACAGACGGCTACCCGCACGGCACGTACGGCACGTCACAGTCATCAGGTGAATACAAGGGGAAGCAGATGCTCGAAGTTGGCACCTCCCGGGCCGGGACCGAGCCCGCCACCGGCTATCTGGCCACCGTCGACGAGGTCACCGCGATCCTCGCGACCGCGGCCGACAAGGTCGACTCGCAGTTCGCGGGCGAAGCGCGCACCGCCCTGCTCGGCCGGGTGGCCGAGATCAACAAGGCCGCGGCCGCCGACGACCAACAGGCTCTGTACGCACAGCAGTTCCTTCTCGACCGGGTCTACCGGCTGCACACCAAGCTGACCGACCAGGAGACCGCCGAGGGCTCGGTCGTCGTCCACGAGATCGGCCGGCAGCTGGAGGCCGCGACCGCCGAGGCGCAGGACCGGCTGATCGAGCCGGGGCTGCTGGAGGAGGCGCCCACCGAGCCGCGGGCCTACCTCTCCTGGCTCAAGAAGACCGCGCGTGAGCACCGGGTGTACAAGCACCCCTACTACCACGAGTTCATCCGCAACCAGGCCGACGAGTCCGACCTGCGCAACTACGTGATGCAGGAGTCGGTGGTCGACGGCCGCTTCGACGATCTGCTGGCGATGATGCAGGTCGGCACGGCCGGTGCGGCGAAGATGGAGATCGCCTCCAACTTCTGGGACGAGATGGGCAACGGGGACCACGCCCAGGTCCACACCACCCTCTTCAACAAGATCTTCGAGGTCTTCGAGATCCCGGAGGAGGAGCTGGAGCGCTCGCTCACCGCCAACTCGCTCCTCAACGGCAACCTGGCCGTCCTGCTGTGCCGTTACCGCGCCCTGTACCCGGAGGCCGTCGGCTACCTCGGGATGACCGAGTGGATGGCGCCGGACCGGTTCGTCCAGGTCGTGCACGCCTGGGAGCGGCTCGGCCTGCCCGACGTCGGCATCGTCTACCACCGGCTGCACATCACCATCGACTCCCAGCACGCCCAGGGCTGGTTCCACAACGTGGTGCTGCCCGCCGCCGAGTCCCCCCGGATGCGCCGGGCCATCGCCCGCGGCATCCTGTGGCGCCTCAACTCCTCGGCGACGTACCTGGACGAGCGCATGCCGTCGGTCACCGCCTGACATTCCGCCACCACCCACCAGGAGGGGAGAGCACATGCCGCTCGGCGCCGAAGGATTCACCGTCATCGACCTGCCCGAGGTCGCGCCCGACATCCTGCCCAGCTACGACCGGTGCCCGGTCGACGACTACATGGGCAACGGGACCCGGTTCAAGCGGTTCTCGCAGTACAAACTCACGCCCGCCGAGGACGAGAACTGGTCGTTCAAGCGGCTGCCGCACCGGGACTACACCACGTACAAGAAGTTCAACCCGGTCGGGGGCGGGATCCGCCGCGTCTACGAGCCGATCGAGGTGGACTTCACCCCGCTGATCTCCGAGGGCATCCGCGAACTGGGCCTGGACCGGTCCGAGCCGTGGCAGATCAACGTCCACCAGAACCGGACCCGCGCCGAGGGTGGCAGGCCCGGCCCACTCACCCCGGAAGGCGTGCACCACGACGGGCACGAGTTCGTCATGATCGCCATCCTGAACAAGGTGAACGTGGCGGGCGGCACCACCCGGCTCTGGAAGCCGGAGGCGGACGCGCCGTTCTGGTCGGGGACCCTCGACGCCGGCCAGGCGGTGCTGCTGGACGACCGGGGGCTCGCCCATGACGTCACCGACGTCCTCTCGGCCGACGGCGGCCCCGGCCACCGCGACATCGTGATCATCGCCTTCTCCCGCTGGGCGGAGAAGTGGTACGGCGAGGAGCACGACGCGGCGGCGCTGGAGGAGCAGGACGCCTGATGTGCGGGGCCGCTCCCGGCCCGACCGGGAGCGGCCCTGTCCCCCGCCACCTACCTGAGACGAGTCATGACCGACTTCTTCAAGTATCAGGCACTGGGCAACGACTACGTGGTGATCGACCCCCGCTGCACCGACGTCCCCGTCTCGCCGGAGTCCGTACGGCTCGTCTGCGACCGGCACTTCGGCATCGGCGCGGACGGGGTCCTGCACGGCCCGCTGGAGGAGCCCCGCCCCGGGGTGCCGGTCCCGCTGGCCCTCTTCAACTCGGACGGCTCCGTCTGCGAGCGCAGCGGCAACGGGCTGCGGATGTTCGCCCTGCACCTGGCCGAGCGGGAGCCGGAGAGGTGGGCGGGCGGTGCGCCGTTCACACTCCGCACGGCCGCGGGCGACAGCCCCGTACAGATTCTGGACCGGGCGGCGGGCGTCGTCCGAGTCGGCCTGGGGAAGCCCACGTTCGACGCCGCCGCCCTGCCGCTACTCAACGAGGACGGCAGCCCTGCCGAGGGGCCGACGCTCTCCGTGCCGCTGACGGTCGGGGAGCGGAAGCTGACGGTGACCGCGCTCCACAACGGCAACCCGCACACGGTGGTGCCCGTGGCCGAGCCGACCGCCCAACTGGCCCGCACCCTGGGTCCGGAGATCGCCGGACACGCGCGCTTCCCGCTCCGCACCAATGTGCAGTTCCTGCGGGTGGTGAGCCGGGGCGTGCTGGAGATCGAGGTGTACGAGCGCGGCGCCGGTTATGCGCTGGCCTCGGGGAGCAGCGCCTGCGCCGCCGCCTCCGCAGCCCGCGAACTGGGGCTCTGCGACGACCAGATGGAGGTTCGTATGCCCGGCGGCAGTGTGACCGTCGCTCTCGCCCCGGACGGGTCCGTGACCCTGACCGGGGACGCCCACCAGGTGGCGAGCGGTGTGTTCGCCCCGCCGCTGCGCGCCCTGCTGGACCACGTCGGGGAGACCGGCCGGTGAGCCCCGCGGATGAGTACCCCATGCAGCGGTGGGTCTTCCAGGACGCCGCCGGACGCTTCGACATCGACCTCGGGGACAGCAACATGCTCCCCGGCCGCCTCGACCAGCTCTCCGTACCGCCGGACCTGGAGCTGGACTACGGGCACGACCGGGGCATCGGCCCGCTGCGCGACCGGGTCGCGGGCCTCTACGCCGGTGACCCCGCCAACGTATTGATCACGCAGGGGGCGCAGCAGGCCCTCTACCTCGTCTACGCCTCACTGCTCTCCCCCGGCGCGCAGGTGATCGTCTACCGCCCGGGGTGGCAGCAGTCCTGGGACATCACCGCCGATCTGGGCTGCCGGGTCGACTGCGCGCCCTACCGCGAGGACCTGACCTTCGACGTGGAGGCCGCCGCCGCGCTGGCCGGTCCCGGGCTGCGGCTGATCGTCGCCAACTCCCCCTGCAACCCGACCGGTCGGCGGATCGCCGACGCCGATCTGCGCGGGCTGCTGGAGCTGGCGGAGCGGCGGGACGCCTATCTGCTGCTGGACGAGGAGTACGCACTCGACCTGCGGGACTCCCCCGCGCGCTCCGGCGACCGGGCGATCTCGGTCTCCAGCCTCTCCAAGGTGTACGGGTTCCCCGGCCTGCGGGTCGGCTGGCTGTACGGGCCGCCGGAGGTCGTCGAGGGGTGCGCCCGGCGCAAGTTCCTCTCCACCATAGCCAACTCGGTGCTCTGCGAGACGCTGGCCTGCGATGTGCTGGACCACCGGGACCACTACCTGCGCCGGTACGCGGACATCACCGGTCAAGGGCTCAAGCTGGTCCGGGAGTTCGCTGAGCGCAACGCGGACGCCGTGCAGCTCGTGGAGCCGGAGAACACCCCCTTCGCCTGGCTCCGGCTGACCACCGGGGAGCAGCCGCTGACGCTCTGCCGCCGGGTGCTGGACGCCGGGGTGCTGCTGATGCCCGGCGAGACCCTCGGGGCCACCGACGGCTTCCGGATCTGCTTCGCCCGCGATCCCGAGGCCGTGACCGAGGGGCTGAGACGGATCGAACCGCTGCTCCGCCCCGCTCCCCACGTTCCCCCGTCCGCTGCCCACTCCAGCGGAGAGAACAGCAATCTGCCGAACGGAGTCCTGTGACCATGAGCGCGTCGGACGCTGACGAGTCCCGTATGCACCTGTCCTTCGGGCAGGAGCAGTTGTGGTTCCTGGACCAGATGAACCCCGGGGAGACCACCTACAACGTCCCCACCGCCTACCGGCTGCGCGGCCCGCTGGACCTGCCCGCGCTGGAAGGGGCGCTCAACCTGCTCGTCGCCCGCCACGACCAGCTGCGGGTGACCCTGCACGCGGTGGACGGCGTCCCGCACCAGGTCGTCGCCCCGGCCGAGGACACCCCGCTGCCGGTCACCGACCTGTCCGGGCTCACGCCCGAGGAGCGGGAGCAGGCGCTCGACAAGGCGCTGAAGGCCGAGGCCGACACCCCGTTCGACCTGGCGGCCGGGCCGGTGCGCCGGTTCCGGCTGTTCCAGCTGGCCGACGAGGAGCACGTCCTCTCCCTCAACTACCACCACATCGTCACCGACGGCTGGTCCGGCGGGGTGATCAGCCGGGACATCACCGAGGCGTACCGGCAGCTGCGGGCGGGGCTCACCCCCGAGCTGCCGGCCCCGGCCGCCACCTACGCCGACCATGTGGAGCGCCAGCGGGAGCAGCGTGCCTCGGGGCAGTGGGAGAGCGAGCTGGACTTCTGGCAGGAGCGGCTGGCCGGTCTGGAGGCGCTGGAGCTGCCCGCCGACCGGGTCCGCCCGGCGGAGCCCACCCGTAACGGCGAGACCTTCACCGTCAGCTTCCCGGCCGACCTGCTCGGCCAGGCCCGCTCGCTGGCGCAGGAGCAGGGGGCCTCGCTCTACATGGTGGTGGCCGCCGCGCTCAAGGTGGTGCTGGCCCGGTACAGCGGGCAGGACGACATCGCGATCGGGGTGCCGATGCTCGGCCGCACCGATCCCGAACTCGAAGACGTGGTCGGCCTGTTCATCAATATGACGGTGCTGCGCTCGGACCTCTCCGGCCAGCTCACCTTCGCCGAGCTGATCGAGCGGATCGCCGACAACAACCTCGATGTGTACGACAACCAGGACGTGCCCTTCGACCATGTCGTCGACCGGGTGCAGCCGGTACGGGACGCGGGCCGCAACCCGCTGTTCCAGATCGCCGTGCAGCTGCTCGGCGAGACGACGACCGGGGACGCGCTCCAGCTGGAGGGGCTGGAGACCGAGTCGATCCTGGTCTCCGGCGGGCGCTCCCGCTTCGACCTCTCCTTCAGCTTCATCGAGGGCCCGGACCGGCTGCGGCTCATCGTGGAGTACGCCACCGACCTGTACGACCGCCGCCGGGTGGAGGCGATGGTCCAGCACTTCCGGACCGTGCTGGGCGCGGCCGCCGCCGACCCGGACACCCCCGTCTCCAAACTGCCGCTGCTCTCCGATGAGGAGCGGCGCGAGCTGCTGGAGGCCGGGCGCGGGGCCGACTTCGACTACCCGGCCGAGCCGGTGCACGCCACCATCGCCCGGATCGCGCGGGAACACCCGGAGCTGGTCGCCGCCGTGTGCCGGGGCAAGGAGATGACGTACGCGGAGCTGATCGGGCGGTCCGGCAAGCTGGCCCGGCACATCCGCTCGCGGGGTGTGAAGCAGGAGCAGGTTGTCGCCATCGCGATGGACCGGGACCTGGACGCACTGGTCGCGATCGTCGGCGTGATGATCTCCGGGGCCGCCTACACGATCATCGACCCGTCGCACCCGAACGCGCGCCTGGACCACATGCTGCGGGACACCGCCGCACCCCTCGTCATCACCCGGGACGCGAACGTCGGTGATCTGCCGCCCTCCAGCGGGTGGGAGGTGCTGCGGATCGACACCGAGTGGGAGACGGTGGAGGCCGAGGACGACGACGTACCGCTGGAGGAGTGGGCGGAGCCGACCTCGCTCGTCTATGTCCTCTACACCTCCGGTTCGACCGGCAAGCCCAAGGGCGTGATGATCGAACAGCGCGGGCTGCGCATGTTCATCGAGGCCTACCGGCGTACCTTCGGCGAGTGGGGCCACACGGACCGGCTGCTCCAGCTGCCCGCGCTCACCTTCGACATGTCGCAGGGCGAGATCTTCGCCGGGCTGATCAGCGGGTCGGCGATGGTGCTGGTGGCGCCGGAGGACGCCTCGTCGCCGGAGTCGCTGGGGGCGCTGATGCGCGACCAGCGGGTGACGTACGCGGGACTGTCCCCGGCGATCCTGTCGCTGGTGGAGGCCGAGCCGTACCCGGACCTGAAATACATCATGGGCGGGGCGGAGGCGCTCCCGGCCGAGCTGGTCAACAAGTGGAACCTGCCGGGCCGCCAGTTCGTGAACCTGTACGGGCCGACCGAGGCGTCCGTGGCGACCACCGAGTACCTGTGTGAGCACCGCGAGTGGAAGTCCTCGCCGCCGATCGGGCGCCCGGAGTTCAGCCGGCTGCACTACGTGGTCGACAAGGAGTTCAACCTGGTGCCGGTCGGTGTCCCGGGTGAGCTGCTGATCGGCGGGGACGAGGGGCTGTCGCGCGGCTACCTCAACCTGCCGGAGCTGACCGACGAGAAGTTCGTGCCCGACCCGTTCCTCGGCGAGGGGCGCGTCTACCGCACGGGCGACCTGGTGCGGTGGACGCCCGACCTCCAGATCGACTTCATCGGACGCCTGGACAACCAGGTCAAGCTGCGCGGGCTGCGCATCGAACTCGGGGAGATCGAGTCGGGGCTGCTGACCCACCCCAAGGTCCGGATGGCGCTGGTGCTGCTGCGCGAGGACGACGGGGAGAAGCAGCTCGTCGGGTACTACACGGTCCTCGGCGACACCTCGCCGACGGTGGCGGAGCTGCGGGACCACCTGGGCCGGACCATGCCGGAGTACATGGTGCCGACCGCGTGGGTGGAGCTGGAGGAGTTCCCGCTGACCCCGGCCCGCAAGATCAACCGGGCGGCGCTCCCCGCACCGGTCGGCGCGGGCGGTGCGGTGGACTCGTACATCGCCCCGGTCACCCCGACCGAGGAGAAGGTCGTCGAGGTCTTCGGGACCGTGCTGGCGCGGGAGCGCGTCGGGACCGGTGCCAGCTTCTTCGAGCTGGGCGGCAACTCGCTCCAGGCGATGCGGGCGGTCAGCCGGCTCAACAAGCACTTCAAGGTGAAGGTCAACGTCCGGCTGCTGTACGGCGGTGCCACGGTCGGCGCGCTCGCCACGGCCATCGACGAGCTGGTGGCGAAAGCCGGAAAGGCGGCCACCCGTGCCTGAACCCGTCTTCTCACAGGCGGAGTTGGCCCAGCAGGGAGCGGCCGCGCTGAGCGCGGCCGACCCGGAGCTGGCACGGCTCCTGGACGCCGAGGTGGTGCAGCAGCACGCGACGCTCGCCATGGTGGCGTCCACCAGCATCGCGGACCCCTCGGTGCTGGCGGCCGCCGGATCGGCGCTCTCCAACGTCACGGCCGAGGGGTATCCCGGGGCCCGCTACCACCCCGGCGCCGCGCAGTTCGACCTGGTGGAACGGCTCGCGGTGGAGCGGGCCAAGCAGGCCTTCGGCGCGGTGTACGCCAATGTCCAGCCGCACTCCTGCTCCTCGGCCAACCAGGCGGTGCTGGCCGCGCTGGTCCGCCCGGGCGGGACCATCCTCGCCCTGGACCTGGACTCCGGCGGGCACCTCACCCACGGCTCCCCGGCCTCGGTGACCGGGATGCACTACCAGGCCGTGCACTACGGGCTGGACGGTGCGGGGCGGATCGACTACGAGCAGGTGGCGGCGCTGGCCGAGCTGCACCGGCCGAGCGTGCTCATCGCGGGGGCCAGTGCCCACCCCCGTACGCTGGACTTCGCGCGCTTCCGGGCGATCGCGGACTCGGTGGGGGCCTACCTGGTCGCGGACATCTCGCACATCGCGGGGCTGGTGGCGGCCGGGGAGCACCCCACGCCGGTGGACCTGGCGCACGCGACGACGACCAGTACGTACAAGCAGCTCGGCGGGCCGCGCGGCGGACTGATCCTGATCGGGCGGGAGCACGCCACGCCCGGCCCCGACGGCCGCACCCCGCTGTCGCGGCTGATGCAGCGGGCCGTCTTCCCGCTGTCGCAGGGCACGCCGAGCCCGGCGGCCATCGCGGCCAAGGCCCGGGCGCTCGCGCTGGTCGCGGAGCCCGCGTTCAAGGAGACGATGCGGCTGGTCGTCGACGACGCGGCGGCCCTCGCGGACGCGCTGTCGGCGCTGGGCCACCGCGTCCTGACCGGCGGCACCGACAACCACATGGTGCTGATCGACCTCACGGGCCGCCCCATGACCGGCGTGGTCGCGGAACGGGCCCTGGAGGAGTGCGGCATCCTCGCCAACCGGAACCGGGTCCCGGACGACACCCGGCCGCCGCTCGTCACCAGCGGGCTGCGCCTGGGCACCAACATCCTGGCCCAGCGCGGCATGGGCCCGGCCGGGATGCGCAGCTGTGCCGCGCTCCTGCACCGGGTGCTGGAGGCGACGACGGTCCGCGGCGAGCGGGAGTACGTCCTCGACGCCGGGGAACGGGACGCGGTCCGGGCGGGGGTGGCGGAGCTGTGCGAGCGCCATCCGCTGCCGCTGGGGACGGTGTCCGTGGTGCCGGGCGCAGGGGCTCCGGCTCCGGCGGCCTCCGGCGTGCGGGCGGGAGGAGTGGCGTGACGCTCGATGACCAGGGCGGCTCGGCGCCCCCGGCTCTGCTGCCCACCGACCGGCCGCGGCAGAGCGAGCCCGCCGGGTGCACCGCCCGGCAGCGGGTGGTGCTGGACAAGGCGGCCGGGGCGGCGCCGGAGGAGCTGCTGCTCGCCGGATTCGCCGCGCTGCTCCACCGGTACACCGGCCAGGAGGAGTTCGGCTTCCGCGTCCGCACCCCCGGTGCGGGCTCCTTCCGGCTGAGCTGCGCCATCGGCGAGGGGACGACACCGGCGGAGCTCGCCCGGTCCGTCCTGGAGCGGCGCGAGCCGGTGGCGGACGGCGAGGGGCCGGCGACCGACTTCGAGCTGGTGCTCCAGGAGCGCAGCGGCGGGGCCTACGCCCATCGCATCGTCCAACTCCGTTATGACGCGAGCCTGTTCGACCAGGCGACCGTTCTGCGGCTGCTCACCCACTTCCGCACGCTGGTGGAGGACGCCCTCGGCCGCCCGGACACCGCCGTCTCGCGGCTGCGGCTCCTCACCGACGGCGAGCTGCACCGCACGCTGGTGGAGTGGAACGACACGGCTGCCGAACTCCCCTACGAGCGTTGCCTGCACGAGGCGTTCGAGGAGCAGGCGGCCGCCGACCCCGGAGCCGTGGCGCTGATCCGTGGCTCCGAGGAGTGGACGTACGGCGAGGTCAACGCGGCGGCCAACCGGCTGGCCCGCCATCTGCGCGGGCTCGGTGCGGGCGTCGGGGGCCGGGTGGGGATCTGCCTGGACCGGTCGCCCGACCTGCTCGTGGCGGTGCTGGGTGTCCTCAAGTCGGGCTCCGCCTATGTGCCGTTGGACCCGGACTATCCGGAGCAGCGGATCGCGGCGATGGTCACCGGCACCTCGTGTGCGGCGATCGTCTCCCGGAGCGGGCTCGCCTCCCGGCTGACCGGGGCCGGGCCACGGATCGTGGAGCTGGACCGGGACGCGGAGCAGTGGGCCGGCGCCCCGGCCGGGAACGTGAGCAGCGGGGTGGCGCCCGGCGATCTCGCGTACGTCATCCACACCTCGGGGTCGACCGGCGCGCCCAAGCCGATCGCGCTGCGCCACCGCGGGGTGATGAACAACATCGCGGACCTCAACTCCCGCTACTCCGTGGGTCCCGGGGACCGCGTCCTCGCGCTGTCGTCGCCCAGCTTCGACATGTCCGTCTACGAGTTCCTGGGGCTGACGGCGGCCGGGGGCACGGTCGTGCTGCCGGAGCCCGCGCTCGCCAAGGACCCGCAGCACTGGGCCGATCTGCTGTCCACGCACCGGATCACGGTCTGGAACTCGGCACCCGCCCTCCTCGAACTGGTCGTGGAACAGCTGGAGCAGAGCGGCGCCCCGCCTCTCCACGCCCTGCGGCTGGCCCTGCTGGGCGGGGACTGGGTGCCGCTCTCGCTGCCGGACCGGACGCGCGGGGCCGCTCCCGGGCTCCGGTTCGTGGCGCTCGGCGGGGCCACCGAGTCCTCGATCCACTCCACGCTCTACGAGGTGGGGGAGGTCGATCCCGGGTGGACGAGCATCCCGTACGGGCGTCCGATGGCCAACCAGCGGACGTACATCCTGGACACCCGCCTCCAGCCGGTTCCGCCCGGCGTCGCGGGGGAACTGCACCTGGCGGGGACCGGGCTGGCGACCGGCTACCTCGACCGGCCCGAGCTGACCGGGGAGCGGTTCTTCGACTGGTCCCACGGCGAAGTGAGCGGGGAGCGGCTCTACCGGACGGGCGACGTGGCCCGGTACGGCCCGGACGGGCTGATCGAACTGCTCGGCCGCTCCGACTTCCAGGTCAAGGTGAACGGCCACCGCATCGAACTCGGTGAGATCGAGGCGGTGTTGCGGTCGCACGAGGCGGTCAAGGAGGCCGTCGTCGCCACCCGCAGGGACGCGGCCGGTGATCTCCGGCTGGTCGGGTACGTCGTACCGCGACCGGGCCGGACGGTCCGCCCCCGGGTGATCGGCGCCCATCTGGCGGGCGCGCTGCCGCAGTTCATGGTGCCGGGCGCGGTGCTCGTCCTGGACCGGCTGCCGCTCTCCGCCAACGGCAAGACCGACCGCACGGCGCTCCCCGCACCGCCTCCCCCGGAGGACGGGGAGACCTCCTACATCGCGCCGAACTCCCCCACGGAGAAGGCGGTTGCCGATATCTTCGCCACCGTGCTGTCGGCCCCGAAGATCGGGGCGAACAGCTCCTTCATCGCCGCCGGCGGGGATTCCCTCCAGGC
Source organism: Streptomyces griseus subsp. griseus (assembly GCF_003610995.1). Lineage (NCBI taxonomy): Bacteria > Bacillati > Actinomycetota > Actinomycetes > Kitasatosporales > Streptomycetaceae > Streptomyces > Streptomyces griseus. The sequence continues at coordinate 6,237,134 of NZ_CP032543.1, read as the reverse complement.
CATGCGGGCGGTCAGCCGCCTCAGCAAACACTTCGGGATCAAGGTGAACGTACGTCTGCTCCACAGCGGTGGCACCGTCGGCGGTGTCGCCGCCGCCATCGACCAGCTGCTCGCTTCCGCCTCCCCCGACGACGGAGGCCACAAGCTGAACGACGGAGGCCGCGACCGGTGAGCGACATCCCTACCGACAGCCTCGTCCCGCTCCGCACGGGCGGCGACCTGCCGCCCGTGTACTGCGTCCACCCGGTCTCCGGCTCGCCCTACTGCTACACGGATCTGGCGGCGCGCCTCGATCCCGGCTCCCCGGTGTTCGGCTTCGAGGCCCCCGGGTTCGACGGGGTCGATGAACCGGCGGATTCGATAAGGGAGTTGGCCGAGGTGCATACGGCCACGCTCCGGGCGGCCCGCCCGCACGGGCCCTACCAGCTGCTCGGCTGGTCGCTCGGCGGGGTCGTGGCCTTCGAGATGGCCCGGCTGCTGGCCGCGGAGGGTGAGGAGGTACCGCTGCTGGTCGTCATCGACGCGGCGCTGCCCGGCACCCAGCCCTTCCCGCCGGGGCCCGCGCTGGTGCGGTACTTCCTCCATGACTTCCTGGGGCTGGTCAGCGGCGGGGCGCCGGAGCTGGACAGGGCGCTGGCGAAGCTGGGCCCGGAGGCGGGGCCGCAGGAGCGGCTGGAGGCCATCGCGGACTCGGGGACCGTACCGGAGGAGTTCGACGCGGAGTTCCTGCTCGAACGGTTCACCCTGTTCCGGGCGCACGCCCACGCGATGGTCGGCCATGTCATCGACGGGGTCCACGACGGCCCGACCACCCTGGTCAGGGCCGCGGAGTCGGAGCCGCACCTGCTGCTCTGGGAGCCGTACGCGAGCCGCCTGGACCAGCACACCGTGCCGGGCGACCACCACTCGATCTGGCGGGAGCCGGGGCTCGTGGCCATCGCGGAGATCGTCAACCAGGCACTGCGCAGGGGAGCTTCGGTGTGAGCGAGGACAGCAGCCGCAGGGACGCGGGCACCGCCACCGCGAAGGTGGCCGAGCCCCCGCCACCCCGGAGCCTGTGGCACAACCGGGACTTCATGGTGTTCTGGGTGGGCGAGGGCCTCTCCCTGTACGGCACCCAGATAGCCAACCTCGCCCTGCCGCTCACCGCGGTCCTGGTCTTCCAGGTCGGGCCCGAGCAGCTCGGCATGCTCCGCTTCGCCCAGCTGGTGCCGTTCCTGGCGCTCGCCCTCGTCTTCGGCGTCTGGGTGGACCGGGTGCGCAAACGCCCGGTGATGCTGGGCGCCAACATCGTACGGATGGTCCTCATCGGCCTGGTGCCGCTGCTGTACCACTTCGGGCTGCTGACCCTGCCCCTGCTGTACGTGCTGGCGTTCGGGGTCGGCACGGCCGCGGTGCTCTTCGACGTCAGCTGGATGAGCTACGTACCGGTGCTGGTGAAGGACAGGCGCAGCCTCCTCGAGGCCAACACCAAGCTCAACGCGACCCTGTCGTCGGCCGATGTGGCGGGTCCCGGGATCGCGGGCACGCTGGTCACCGCCTTCTCGGCGCCCGCCGCGATGGCCGCCAACGCCTTCTCGTACGCCCTGTCGGTGATCTCGCTGCTGCTGGTCCGGGCGCCGGAGCCGGATCCGCCCGCCCGCACCGAGAAGCGGCGGCTGCGCGCCGAGCTGGCCGAGGGGCTGCGCTGGGTGTTCGGCAACCGGTGGCTGCGCGCGATCGGGCTCGTCGGCTGCTCCTGCAACTTCTTCCTGACCATGGTGCAGTCGCTGTTCCTGCTGTACGCGGTGCGGGACAAGGAGCTGTCGGCGGCGACCGTCGGCTTCGTGATGGGCGCGGCGGCGGTGGGCGGCCTGCTCGGGGCGCTGATCGCCGGGATGGTGGTGCGCCGCCTCTCGGTGGGCACGGCCTACCGGGTGTCGGTCTCCATCATCTTCCTGGGCCCGCTGCTGATCCCGGCGGCGGGCGGCCCCTCGTGGCTGCTGGTGGGGCTGTTCGTCGCCTCGTTCTTCCTCGAATACTTCGGCTCCAGCATCTCCAACGTGATCATCGTGAGCCTGCGGCAGAGCATCACCCCGCAGCCGCTGATGGGCCGGATGACGGCCGCGATGCGCATGCTGCTGTACGGCGGCGGGGCGCTCGGCGGGCCGGTCGGCGGGCTGCTGGCCGGGGTGCTGGGGCTGCACGCGGCGCTGTGGGTGGCGGGGGTGCTGTCGGCGGCGATGCTCGTGCCGATCTTCCTGTCGCCGGTCGGGAAGCTGCGCACGATGCCGACGGGGCCGGAGGAGCTTCCGGCCTGACCTCGCTGTGGTGGGGCGGATGCGGTGGACCGTGTCCGCCCCCTCGGCCGCCGGCTAGCGCAGGACGACGGTGCGGACGTCGCCCATGTCCACCTGCACGTGCGCGGGGGCCTCCCCGCCGGTCCCGGACTCCCACTCGACCAGGCGGATCAGGGCCGCCTCCCGGTTCCTGGGCGACTCGCGCTCCGCACACGCGGCGGCGAACCTCTCGATGATGGAAGCGAGCGGGACGGTGGGGTTGGCCGACAGCTCCTCGGCCGCGATCCGCAGGGCCAGCGGGAGACCGCCGCACAGCCGCACCAGCCGCACCGCGGCCGCCTCCTGCCCCCGGAGCCGGCCCCCGCAGAGGCTGGTGAGCAGGGTCGCCGCGTCATGGTCGGCGAGGGGGCCCATCGTGAGCACATGGGCACCGTCGCGGGCGGCCAGCCCGCTGAACCGCTGCCGGCCGGTGGCCAGGACACAGGAGGATCCGCGCGGTATGAGCGGCCTCAACTGGTCGGCGCCGAGGGCCTCGTCGAGGACCACGAGCATGCGGCGGCCGTGCAGCAGACTGCGGTAGAGGGTGGTGCGGCCGGCCACATCGGCGGGCATCCGGGAGCTCTCGACCCCGAGGCTGGACAGGAGTTGTTCCAGGGCGTCCGAGGCGTTCAGCGGCCGGCCCTGACGGCCGGTGCCGCACAGGTCGACGTAGAGCTGGCCGTCGGGGAAGCGGCCCAGCAGCCGGTGGGCCAGCTCCAGCACGAACGCCGTCTTTCCGACGCCCGGGGGGCCGTCGACGACGGCGATGGGTGTGCTCGCCCCGTACCCGCCGCGCTCGTCGTCCAACAGCTCCTCCAGCCGTTCCAGTTCCTCGGTCCGGCCGACGAATCCCCGTGCCAATGGGGGAAGTTGCACGGGTCTTGAGAGGTCGGGGGCGCTGCTCGCCGGTCTCCGTAACGGACGGGGCGCCGCCCCCTCAGCCTCGGGGCGCAGCGTGGGGTGACCGGCCAGGATCCGCTGGTGCAGGCTGCGCAGTTCGGCGCCCGGTTCGATGCCCAGCTCCCGGTCGAGGAGCTGCCTCGTCTCGGTGTAGACGGCCAGCGCGTGCGCCTGGCGTCCGCTGCGGTAGAGGGTGAGCATCAGCAGCCAGCGCAGCTTCTCGCGCAGCGGCTCCTCGCCCACGGCGGTGGAGAGTTCGGCGACCGCCTCCGCGTGGCGCCCCGCCTCCAGCATGTCGGCCGCCCACTCCTCGACGGCGGTCAGGCGCAGATCCCGCAGCCGGGTCCGCTCCACGGCGGCGAACGGGCCCGGCACCCCGGAGTACGCGTCGCCGCGCCAGAGCGCGAGGGCCTCCTCGTACCACCGCACGGCCTCGTCCGGGCTCCCCCCGGTCCGCTCCCTGCGGGCCCGCGCGTGGCGGCGGGTGAAGAGCGTGGCGTCCACCTGCTCCGGGTCCATCCGCAGGCAGTAGCCGCCGGAGACCGAGGTGAGGATCGCCCCGGCCTCGCGTCGGCTGCGCCCGGGCTCCAGCGCGCGCCGCAGCCCGGCGACATAGGTGTGGACCCCGTTCGTCGCGGTCTGCGGGATGTCACCCGCCCAGAGCCCGTCGACGATGTTGTCGACCCCGACCACCTCGCCCGCCCGGCTGGCGAGCAGGGCGAGCACCGCGCGCTGCTTGGGCGGCCCCAGAGGCACCTCCTGCCCCTGCCGCCATACCCGTACCGGCCCTAAGAGCTGTATGCGCAACGGTTCCCCCGACATGGCCAACACTCGGTCGCCTCCTGTGATCGTGATGCGTGCGCACCGCACCGCTCCGGTACGGCGGCCCTGCTGATGGTGTCCGGGCACGGCTCGCGCCAGGTCCCGGTGGGGCGCCCCGGAAGGCGCCGCGAAGGTGCGCCGGAGCCACGGGGTGGCTCCGGGACCGGCCGGTCCGGCCCGTGCGCCCTCCGGGAGGGGCGGGCCGGGTGGTGGGGCCGGACGGCTCAGGTGGTCGCGCCCGGGACGCGGGCGCGCGCGGCTCAGGGCCAGTGGCCCGGACATCCCCGGGGGATCGCGCTCCGCGTGGTCGCCGCCCCGGCGATTCCCTGCCGGGGTGAATGACATCGGGTGGAATTCAGACACCCGACAGGATTGCAGGCTCCGCGTTTCCTTTCGGAGTCCGTACCTGCCTCAACGATCAACACGGCCTCGCCGTCGATGACCACCTCAGGCGCCTCTCTTCCGGCCATTCCTGTATCCATGAGACGTACGCGTAAGATAACAGTAGCGGGACGATAGTGGGTTGTCACTGGCCCCATTTCATACTGCCGCAACAGCCCAACTCGGCCTGGACGGCGGGCCCGTGGCGGTACGCGAGGTGATCCCGACGCGTCCGCGCACCTCACTGCGGTGGACCGCGCATTCCCCGGCCGTCCAGTTTATGTGCAGCACTCGTCTGTCAAGCTTTCCCTCTCCAAGAATTCACCCGGCGGCATATGCCGCCGCGTTCCCCTGCCCAGGACGCGGATTCGCCCGAGTGGCCGGAACAATAGGCACGACAAGGCCGGTTCGCAGGTTGCCTCGCGAAGAAAGAGGGATGTATGGAGTCCCGCGGACACCGCTCCGGCCGAACCGGCCGCCCGCCCCGCCTCTCGCAGGAGGCGATACTCGTGGCCGCGCAGCACATTCTCGACACGGAAGGTCCCGAGCGCCTCTCCATGCGCCGGCTGGCCCGGGAGATGTCCAGTACGGCCATGGCCCTCTACCACCACGTGCAGGACAAGGACGAGCTGCTTCTGCTGCTCCTCGACGCGCATGCCCGGCGCTATCCGCGCCCGGTGCTGCCGAGCGAGCCCCGTACCCGCCTCCTCGCCGCCGCCCAGGTGCTGCACGACCTCCTCGCGGACTGCCCGTGGATCGTGGAGGTGCTCTCCTTCGACGACTTCGTCAGCGAGTCCTCGCTCTGGGTCGTGGAGAGCATCGTCGACGCGGCGGTCGGGTGCGGGATGACGCTGGAGGACGCCGTGTACGCGTACCGCGTGATCTGGCACTACACCACGGGTGAACTCGCCATCCGGGTCAGCCGGGAGCGCGTGCGGGCCCGGCCGGAGCGCCCGGAGTACCGTGAACACGCCCTGGAATTCCTGGACTCGGTGGACTTCCCCCGCCTCAACGCGGTCGGCAGACGGTGGGCGCGGCTCACCTCCCGGGACGACCACCGCAGGGGCCTGGAAGCCGTGGTCGCCGGGCTGCTGGAGCAGGAGGCCGAGGTCGTGGACGTGATGACCGATGCCGTGCGGGCCTGCCCGTGCTGCTGACTACCCGGGCGCCACCGGCGGGTTGAACCGGGAGAAGTCCGGATCGCTCCAGCGCAGCCGTACCGCGTCCCGGGTCTCCTGGACGGCCTCGATCCGGAACTCCACGATGCGCTGCGCCCCCGGTACGGCCGCCGCCCGCCCCCCGTCCCAGTCGGTGTGGGCGGTGCCGGAGAGCTGGAGGAGGTCGCCGGTCTCCCAATCAGGCACCAAGAGACCTGCCTGCGGATGGAGTTCGAGGTTTCCCAGGGTGAGGAACATGGCGTTGCCCGGGTAGTCGGGCCAGCGCAGCCGGGTGGGCGAGAGCACCTGGAGGAAGCCGGGGTTGCCGCCCCGGTGCGAGGCGTCCGCGTCGCCGTCCGGGGAGGCGGTGGCGATGAAGAAGCTGTCGGAGGTGGCGAGGGTGAGCTGCTGGACGGTGGTCAGCGCGTCCCCCCGGCGGACCGCCGCGCGCCGGCCGGTCCGGTCCGGCGGCAGCAGGGCGTACTGCCGTTTCTGGAGGTACTTGGGGCAGTTGCCGATCACCTGGTCGAGAACGACCCGTACGCCCTCACCCTCGGGTACCGAGGTGCCGTTGAGGCGGATACGGCGCCGGGTGGCCGGTTCGATGGCGATCATGCCGACCCGGGTGCCGGGCTCCCGGAGCACCGCGCCGAGCGGGTCGTCGTCGGCGGGCAGGGCGGCGACGGTCAGGGTCCGCGGATCCGGTACGCCCAGGAGGCCGGGCTCACCGGTGAGCAGGGTGGACCAGAGCCGCCCGGAGGCGTCGGCGGCACCGACGACGATCATCGGCTGGCGGGCGAGGAAGACCGCGGCCGCGTCGGGCACCGCGTCGCGGATGGCGCGGAGCGAGCCGGCCGCCGGGTCGCGCAGTCCGGCCCGGTGCTGCACGGCGAGTTCGCCGCGGTGGTAGTCGGCCATGGTCCGCTCCCCGCCCTTCGGCCACCGGTGAGGCCCCGGGGTGAGCGTACCTCCGGACAGGGGGAGGCCCCCGCCCCGGAGAGGAATCCGGGACGGGGGCCTGAACCAGAGGAGTTGACGGAGGGTCAGGACACCGTCAGCGGGCGGATTGCGGTGGGGCGTGGGACGGGTCCGTGGCGATGTCCTCGAACTCGTTGACCGAGGCGATGTCGGTGCCGCTCATCGCGATGTTGGTGACCCGCTCCAGGATCGCCTCGACGACGACGGGGACCCGGAACTCGGCGGCGAGCTTCTTCGCCTCCTCGAAGGCGGGCAGCAGCTGGTCCGGCTCGGTGACCCGGATGGCCTTGCAGCCCAGGCCCTCGACGACCTTGACGTGGTCGACACCGTAGACGCCCAGCTCCGGGGAGTTGAGGTTCTCGAACTCCAGGTTGACCTGGAAGTCGATGTCGAAGTTGCGCTGCGCCTGGCGGATGAGGCCCAGGTAGGAGTTGTTCACCAGGACATGGACGTAGGGGATGCGGTGCTGCGCGCCGACGGCCAGCTCCTCCAGCATGAACTGGAAGTCGTAGTCGCCGGAGAGGGCCACGACCGTGCCCTCCGGGTCGGCGGTGGCGACGCCGAGGGCGGCCGGGATCGTCCAGCCGAGGGGGCCCGCCTGGCCGCAGTTGATCCAGTGGCGCGGCTTGTAGACGTGCAGCATCTGCGCGCCGGCGATCTGGGAGAGCCCGATGGTGGTGACGTAACGGGTCTCGGGGCCGAACGCCCGGTTCATCTCCTCGTAGACGCGCTGCGGCTTGAGCGGCACGTTGTCGAAGTGGGTGCGGCGCTGGAGCGTGGCCTTGCGCTCCTGGGTGGAGGCGGCCCAGGCCGAGCGGTCCTTCAGCTTGCCCGCGGCCTTCAGCTCGCGCGCCACCTCGACGAAGAGCTCCAGCGCGGCCCTGGCGTCGGAGGCGATGCCGAGGTCGGGGGCGAAGATCTTGCCGAGCTGGGTGGGCTCGATGTCGACGTGGACGAAGGTGCGGCCCCGGGTGTAGACGTCCAGCTTGCCGGTGTGGCGGTTGGCCCAGCGGTTGCCGATGCCGAGGACGAAGTCGGACTCCAGGAAGTTCGCGTTGCCGTAGCGGTGCGAGGTCTGGAGGCCCACCATGCCGGCGTTCAGCTCGTGGTCGTCGGGGAGGATGCCCCAGCCCATCAGGGTCGGGATGACGGGGACGCCGGTCAGCTCGGCGAACTCCACCAGCAGTTCGGAGGCGTCGGCGTTGATGATGCCGCCGCCCGCGACGAGCAGCGGGCGCTCCGAGGCGTTCAGCAGCTCCAGCGCCCGTTCGATCTGCTTGCGGGAGGCGGCGGGCTTCTGCACCGGGAGGGGCTCGTACAGCTCGGGGTCGAACTCGATCTCGGTGAGCTGGACGTCGATCGGCAGGTCGATGAGGACCGGGCCGGGGCGGCCGGTGCGCATCAGGTGGAAGGCCTGCTGGAAGACGCCGGGGACCTGCGCGGCCTCCAGGACGGTGGTCGCCGCCTTGGTGACCGGCTTGGCGATCGAGGCGATGTCGACGGCCTGGAAGTCCTCCTTGTGCAGGACGGCGGTCGGGGCCTGGCCGGTGATGCAGAGGATCGGGATGGAGTCGGCGATGGCGGAGTACAGCCCGGTGATCATGTCGGTGCCCGCCGGGCCCGACGTACCGATGCAGACGCCGATGTTGCCGGCCTTGGCCCGGGTGTAGCCCTCCGCCATGTGGGAGGCGCCCTCGACGTGCCGGGCCAGCGTGTGCTGCACCCCGCCGGAGGCCTTGAGGGCCGCGTAGAAGGGGTTGATCGCCGCACCCGGCACACCGAACGCGTTGCTGACGCCTTCGCGCTTGAGGATCTCGACTGCCGCACGGGCAGCGGTCATACGAGGCATTGAGTGCTCCTGCTCGGGATTGGTGGAGTCGGGCTCTGTCGCGCCACCTGAGAGCACCAATTCCGTATCGCGGAAATTCAGTTCTGCTATACGGAAGCAATCTAAAACGCGGCGCTGTCGCCGTCAAGAGCGCACGCCCGCACCGCCTCCCGGCACCGTCCGACAGGAAGTGCGCCGATTCCCTCCTCGGAACCTCGCTCCTGGTGGACGATGGGGTGACGAGGGAGGCACGGAGCGCAGCCGTTCCACGCGTGAGGTGCCGGAGGGAGACGATCGTGGAATCCGTGCCGGTCCGGTGCCCGCTCTGCAACCGGGACCACGCCTATGTCGCACCGGCCTACCCATGCCCGTGCGGAGCGCCGACCGTCCCGCCGCTGGTGCCCGGCGCCCCGGCCGTCCAGGTCACCCGGCGCAGCTGGGACGAGGACTGGGTCACCGTCCGGTGCACCGACTGCGACCGGCGCGACCAGTGGCCCCAGCCGGAGCTCTGCTGCCCGTGCGGGGCCCTGCTGCGGATACCGGTGCGGCCGGTGGACGAGCCCGCGCCGCCGCCCGGCCCGGTCGCCCCGGCACACATCCCGCTGCCGCGCACCGCGGCCCACCCCCGCCCCTCGTTCCGGCCGCGGACGATCCGTACCGGCCATGACGCGGTGAGCGCGGCCGCCCTCTACCTCACCTGGCTCGGCTACCGGGAGGTGGCCCGGCCCCGGGTGCGCACCGCCGGCGGGATCGATCTGCGGGCCACCGGGCTCGTCGCCCAGGTCGACGCCACGACCCGGCCGGTGGAGCTGCGCGCGGTGGAGTGCCTCTGGCTGAACGCCCTGGGTGCCTCGGCGGCCGGGGTGTTCTTCTCGCTCACGGGGTACGAGGCCGAGGCGCGGGCCCGGGCGGACGGTATCGGTCTTCCGCTCTTCGTCATGGACCTCTCCGGGGCTCCGCAGCCGGTGAACAGCCCGGCCGACGAGTTGGTCAGCACCGGCGCCTGAGCACCGGTGACCGGACGGCAGACCCTCCCCGGAGGGGGCGTTTTCGGGCCACCCCATACCGGTGCCCCGCCCGGCGCGGCACACTGAGTGCATGCGTATCCGCTCCGCCAGACGCTCCGATCTCCGCCTTCTCCAGGACATCGAGCGCGCCGCAGGGGAACCCTTCCGCACCCTCGGCATGACCTCCGTGGCCGACGACGATCCGCCCCCTCTCGACCTGCTGGAGAGCTACCGGCGGGCCGGACGGTGCTGGGTGGCCACCGACCCCCTCTCCGCCACCGGTGACCGGCCGCTCGGCTATGTGATCGCCGACCCCGTCGACGGGGCCCTGCACATCGAACAGATCTCGGTGGACCCGGTGGCGGCCCGCCGGGGCATCGGCCGCACCCTGATCGCCCACCTCGCCGGACTCGCCGCCGGACAGGGGCTCACCGCGCTCACCCTGACCACGTTCACCGATGTGCCGTGGAACGCCCCGTACTACACGCGCATCGGCTTCCGGGTGCTGCGCGAGGGCGAGCTCACCGAGGGGCTGCGCAGGATTCGCGGGGAGGAGGCGCAGCACGGTCTGGACCGCTGGCCCCGGGTCTGCATGCGGCGCGACCTCCCGCCCGCGCTGCCGTCGGGGGCGGCACCGGCGTCGACGTCGGTCGCTGTCAGTGGCGCCCCGTAAGCTAAGGGCATGGATTTAACTCCACGTCATACCGCTCAGCCCACCGCCGCGTCCGCCGCCCAGGCGAACGAGGCCATCCGTGCGCTCGTCGACTCCCGGGCGGGCCAGGACTGGTCCGCCATGGAGTCCGCGACGTACGAGGTGCTGCTCATCGAGTGGGCGGCGGCGACCCGGTCGGACGGCTCGGACATCATCGAGGCCGCCTGACCGGGTCACCGGTCCCGCTCATCCGGCGTACGTCTCGCGCAACTCGATCTTGCGGACCTTCCCGCTGACCGTCATCGGGAAGGCGTCCAGGACCCGCAGCCCGCGCGGGATCTTGTAGTGGGCGAGCCGCTCCCGGCAGTACGCGGTGATCTCCTCCAGGCTCGGCGGGTCGGCCGGGTCCCGGGGGATGACACAGGCCAGGATCTCCTCCCCGTACCGCGCGTCCGGCACGCCGACCACCTGGACGTCGGCGATCTTCGGGTGGCCGTGCAGGAACTCCTCGATCTCCCTCGGGTACACGTTCTCGCCGCCCCGGATGATCATGTCCTTGATCCGGCCGACGACCTGCACGTAGCCGTCCTCGCGCATCACCGCGAGGTCCCCGGTGTGCATCCAGCGGCCCGCGTCGATGACTTCGGCGGTGCGTTCGGGCTGGTCCCAGTAGCCGAGCATCACGCTGTAGCCCCGGGTGCAGAGTTCGCCCGCGCCGCCGCGCGGCAGCGTGGTGCCGGTAGCCGGGTCGACGACCTTGACCTCGATGTGCGGCAGCACCCGGCCCACCGTGCCGGTGCGGCGCTCCAGGTCGTCGTCGCGGCGGGTCTGGGTGGAGACGGGCGAGGTCTCCGTCATGCCGTAGCAGATGGACACCTCCTCCATGTGCATCTCGGCGACCACCCGCTTCATCACCTCGGCCGGGCAGGGTGATCCGGCCATGATCCCGGTGCGCAGCGAGGAGAGGTCGTAACGGGGGAAGTCCGGCAGGTTCAGCTCGGCGATGAACATGGTGGGGACGCCGTAGAGCGAGGTGCAGCGCTCCTGCTGGACGGCGGCCAGCACGGCGGCGGGCTCGAAGGACGGCCCCGGGATCACGATGCAGGCGCCGTGCGAGGTGATGGCGAGGTTGCCCATCACCATGCCGAAGCAGTGGTAGAAGGGGACCGGCAGACAGACCCGGTCGGCCTCCGTGTAGGCGATCATCTCCCCCACGAAGTAACCGTTGTTGAGGATGTTGTGGTGGGAGAGGGTGGCGCCCTTGGGGAAGCCGGTGGTGCCCGAGGTGTACTGGATGTTGATGGGGTCGTCGCAGGAGAGCTCGGCCTCACGCGCCGCCAGTTGTGCGGGGGTGACGGCCGGCGCGGTGGCGGTCAGCTCGCTCCAGGACGGGTCGCCGATGTAGTGGACGGCTTGCAGGGAGGGGCAGTTGGCGCGGACCTGGTCGACGAGGGCGCGGTAGTCGCTGGTGCGGTGGGCGAGGGAGGCGACCAGCAGGCGGATGCCGGCCTGGTTCAGGACGAACTCCAGCTCGTGCGCCCGGTAGGCGGGGTTGATGGTGACCATGACGGCCCCGATGCGGGCGGTGGCGTACTGGAGCAGCACCCACTCGGGGCAGTTGACCGCCCAGATGCCGACCCGGTCGCCCTTCTCCACCCCCGCCGCCATCAGGGCGCGGGCCAGTTCGTCGATGTCGGCGCCGAGCTCCGTGTACGTCCAGCGGCGGCCGGAGACCACATCGACCAGGGCCTCCCGGTCCCCGTGGGCGGCGACCGCCCGGTCCAGGTTGCGGCCGATGGTGTCGCCGAGCAGTGCGGTGGTGCCGGTGCCGTGCGCGTAGGAGAGGCCGGTCCTCTCCGCCGGGCCGTTCCGGTAGGTCCGCTCGCTCATTTCAGGTCTCCCTCGTCGAACTCGGTTGCGCCTCCGGTGCCTTGGGCGGTGCGTTCGCGCAGTTCGATGCGGCGGATCTTGCCGGAGACGGTCTTGGGCAGTTCGGCGAACTCCAGCCTGCGCAGGCGTTTGTAGGGGGCGAGGACCGCCCGCGAGTGCTCGAAGAGGGCCTTCGCGGTCTCCGGTCCCGGCTCCCAGCCCTCCGCCAGCACGACATACGCCTTCGGGACGGAGAGCCGCAGCGGGTCGGGCGCGGGCACGACGGCGGCCTCGGCGACCGCTTCGTGTTCCAGGAGGGCGCTCTCCAGCTCGAAGGGCGAGATCTTGTAGTCCGACGACTTGAAGACGTCGTCACTGCGCCCCACGTAGGTGATGTAGCCGTCCTCGTCGCGCGCCCCGATGTCGCCCGTGCGGTAGTAGCCGCCCGCCATCGCCTCGGCCGTGCGCTCGGGGTCGCCGTGGTAGCCGGTCATCAGGCCCACGGGGTGGTCGGCGAGGTCGAGGGAGATCTCGCCCTCGCTCGCCCCCGGCCGGCCCGTGACCGGGTCCAGCAGGACGACGGTGAAGCCGGGGCTCGGGCGTCCCATGGAGCCGGACTTGAGGAGCTGGCCGGGGGTGTTGGCGACCTGGACGGCGGTCTCCGTCTGGCCGAAGCCGTCCCGGATGGTGACGCCCCACTCCCGCCGGACCGTCTCGATGACCTCCGGGTTCAGCGGCTCCCCCGCCGCGACGACCTCGCGCGGCGGGACCTTCAGCTGCGACAGGTCGGCCTGGATGAGCATCCGCCAGACCGTGGGCGGGGCGCAGAAGCTGGTGATGCCCGAGCGGTCCATCTCGGCCATCAGCCGGGAGGCGTCGAAGCGGGTGTAGTTGAAGATGAAGACGGTGGCCTCGGCGGTCCACGGGGCGAAGAGATTGGACCAGGCGTGCTTGGCCCAGCCGGGCGAGGAGATGTTGAGGTGGACGTCGCCGGGGCGCAGCCCGATCCAGTACATCGTCGACAGGTGGCCGACGGGGTAGGACACATGGGTGTGCTCGACCAGCTTCGGCCGGGCGGTGGTGCCGGAGGTGAAGTAGAGCATCAGCGGCTCGTCGGCGTCCGTCTCCCGGTCGGGCGTGAAGCCGGCCGGGGCGTCGGCCACTTCGGCGTACGGCCGCCAGCCCGCCACCTCCTCGCCCACCGCGATCCTGGTGTACGAGCCCGGCACCTCGTCGAACTTCCCGGTGTCCGCGTCCCGTACCAGCACATGGCGCACCCGCCCGCGCTCCACCCGGTCGCGCAGGTCGGCGGGGCCGAGCAGCGGGGTGGCCGGGATGATGACGGCGCGCAGCTTCATCGCGGCGAGCGCGGTCTCCCAGAGCTCCACCTGGTTGCCGAGCATGACGAGGATGCGGTCGCCCTCCCGTACGCCCTGCTTCTTCAGCCAGTTGGCGGCCCGGTCGGAGCGCTCGGACATGGCGGCGAAGGAGACCTCGGTACGCCGGCCGTCCTCCTCCACGATGTGCAGGGCGGTGCGGTCGTTGTCCTCGGCGATGACGTCGAACCAGTCCAGCGCCCAGTTGAAGTGGGCGGCCCGGGGCCAGCGGAATCCGGCGTAGGCACGCTCGTACTCCTCGCGGTGCTCCAGCAGGAAGTCCCGGGCGGCCCGGAACGTCTCCGTCGCACTCGATGCCGGCATGTGCCCTCCTCGTCGCGGACCGGACAGGTCGCTTAACATGATGTAAACAGTGACCCAGGTCTCACCACCCCCGGATGGGGGTGGTCCGCTCCCCCGGACGGGGGCCGGCGCGACCGGGTGGGAAGGCGTCGGAGTGCCCGAACCGGTCGATGCGGTCGAGATGCGGACGGCGCTGGCGGGGCTGCGCCGCACGAGCGGGCTGCCGGTGGCGTTCGGCGGCCTGTTGTCGGACGCCCGCCACGCGCGGATCGCCGAGCTGAGCGGGGCGCAGACCAGCGCGCTGCGGGGGCTCGTCATCTCGGCCGGGAGCGGCCTCGGCGGCAAGGCCATCGCGCTCGCCCGGCCCTGCGCGGTGACGGACTACCCCGCCTCGCGCCACATCAGCCATGAGTACGACCCGGCGGTGGCGGCGGAGGGGCTGCGCTCGGTGGTCGCGGTGCCCGTCGTCGTGCGGCGGACGGTGCGGGGCGTGCTGTACGGGGCGCTGCGTACGCCGGTGAGCCTCGGGGACCGGACGTTCGACGCGGCGGTGGCGGCTGCCCGTGACGTGGAGCAGGCGCTCGCGGTCCGCGACGAGGTCCGGGAGCTGCTGGCCGTGACCCGGGAGCAGGTGGCGGCCGGTCCGGGTGCGGCCCCGGGTGCGTGGGAGGACGTACGCGAGGCCCATCGGGAGCTGCGCGCGCTGGTGCCGAGGGTGGTGGACCCGGCGCTCCGGGAGGAGTTGCTGGCCGTGTGCGGGCGCCTCGCCTCGGCGTCCGGGGCGCGGGCCCCGGCACCGGCCATGGAGGTGCGGCTCGCCCCGCGCGAGGTGGACGTCATGGCGTGTGTGGCGGCGGGCGCGACGAACGCGGCGGCCGCCCGTCAGCTGGGGCTGCGCCCCGAAACGGTGAAGGGGTATCTGCGTTCGGCCATGCGCAAGCTGGGGGCGCACACCAGGCTGGAGGCGGTGGTGGCGGCGCGGCGGGCGGGGCTGCTGCCCTAGAACCGCGGGCCGTCACTTCCCGAAGTCCAGGAACGTGCCGAACCGTACGTCGTACGAGGTCGCGTCCGTCAGCACCGACAGCATCCCCAGCGCCTCCTCGGTGATCCCCTCCCGCTCGCCCCGCCGCAGGGTCCGCAGCGGCTGCACGGTCAGGAGCGCCGCGTCCCCGTCCCTCCCGACCCGCCAGATCGCCTCGAAGAACCCGTCGACCAGGACGGTCCCGTACGACTGGTTGCCCACCCCGTTGCGGCCCTTGTCCACCTCCGCGATCACGCGCGAGCGGTCGTCGTGGCCGAGGAGCACATTGTCGAACTCGGGCAGGAAGCGCGGCGGGGCGGGGGTGTCCGGGTCGGGGCGCGGGGCGTCGGGGAGGTCGAAGAGCTCGGTACCGTTCTCGTCGCGGAAGGTGCGGAGCTGGGGCCGCAGCCGGTCGAAGACCTCGCGCAGCCGGGTCAGCCCCGCCCAGCGCTGCATGTCCTTGACCGAGGCGGGGCCGAAGGCGGCGAGGTAGCGCAGGACGGTGGCGTCCGGCGCCGGGACCGGCGCGGAGGGCCGGCCGAGCCAGTGCTCCGCCGTGGTCAGCGCGACCTGCCCGCTCCGCTCCCACAGCCCGCGCGGAGTGACCTGGACCAGCGGCAGCAGACAGCGGGCGGCCACGGTGAGCGCGAGCGGGTCGGCCTCGGGCCAGTGGCCGAGCAGCTCCTCGCGCAGCTCCTTGACCGGGCGGGGGCGCTCCTCCACCAGCTCCCTGCTGACAGCGGCGAGCCGGTCGAGATCCACCCCGGCCAGCCCGCGCCGGAACGCCTTCAGCTCCCGGTCGCGCGCAGCCTGCACCAGCGGACGCAGGGTCAGGGCGTCGTCCGCCGTATGGGTGTGGAGGGTGGAGCGGAGGGTGACGATCCGGACCACGTCACGCGACTCCATGAGCGCGGACAGCTCGCCCGGGTCGAACCCGGCCAGCCGTGCGTGGAGCTGGAAGTACGGCGGTCTGGTGTTCTGCGCCTGGAGCCCGACGAGATGGGCGACCGCGTCCTTGGCGGACATCGTGGAGCGGCGCAGCAGGAGCTGGCGGTCCAGGGTCGCCCGGTTGAGCGCCCGGGTGGAGAGGACGGCGGGGTGCGTCGTCGCGGCCATGGTCCGTACGGTAGCGGCGCTCGCGGACAGGTACGGTCCGCGGAGCCGGGCCGTACGGCGGTTACGCCCACCGGCCCCACGCCCCGCGCGCCCCTCCCCCGCCCCACCCCATGATGAACCGGTGATCAGTGTCCTCTTCGCCGTCCTGACCGCCCTGAGCAACGGCTCCGCCTCGGTGCTCCAGCGCCGGGCGGCGATGAAGGTGCCCGACGGCAAGGCCATGCGCCTCTCCCTCCTGGGCCATCTGGTGCGTCAGAAGGGGTGGCTGGCCGGAATCCTCCTGGTGATCGTGGCCGCCGTCTGCCAGGCGGTGGCGCTGGCAACCGGGCCGATCTCGGTGGTCCAGCCGATCTTCGTCATCGAACTGCCCGCGACGCTGCTGCTGGCCGGCTGGATGATGCGGGTCCGGGCGCCGCGCTCGGTCCGGTACGGCATCGCCGCGGTGACCGTCGGCCTCGCCGTCGGGCTCGCGTCGGCCGCGCCGACCGGCGGCAGTGACGCCGTGCGGGGTGCGGACTGGGTCCCGACGCTGCTGCTGACCGGAGCGTTCGAGGCGGGGCTGATCGTCGCCGCGCTGCGACTGCGCGGCAACGCCCGGGCCGCCCTGCTGGGGCTGGCCGCCGCCTGCGGGTACGCGCTGACGGCGGCGCTGATGAAGGACGCGATGGCGCACCTGGGCCCGGGCGGCGGGGCCGTCGCGCTGCTGACGTCCTGGCAGCTCTACGCGACGGCGGCGGCCGGGGTCGGTGCCCTCTTCCTGCTCCAGAACGCCCTCCAGGCGGGCAGCCTGGTGGCGGTCCAGCCGATGCTGACGATCGGTGACGCGCTGATCAGCATCCTGTACGGCGTGACGCTCTTCGGGGAGCAGCTGCGCACCGGGTGGTGGCTGCTGCCCGAGCTGGCCGGGCTGGGGCTGATCGGTGCCGGCTGTGTGGTGCTGGCCCGCTCGTCCCTGGCCACCGACACGCTCGGCCCGCGACCGTCCCCGCCCCGGGTGCGGTGAGCGGGCCGCAGGTCACACCTGGCCGGCCGGGGTGACCCGCTCGTCCTCCCGTACGGGTCCCGGCGGGGTGCCGTCGCCGAACGGGCGGCCGCCGAGCTGTTCGCGGTGGTGCGGGGTGGTCCAGCCGGAGAGGTCGGGGCCGAGGGGGACGATGCCGGTCGGGTTGATGCCCGTGTGCACCTGGTAGTAGTGGCGCTTGATGTGGTCGAAGTCGACCGTGTCCCCGAAGCCGGGCGTCTGGTAGAGGTCGCGGACGTACGCCCACAGGACGGGGTCCTCGGTGATCTTCGTACGGTTGCACTTGAAGTGGCCGTGGTAGACCGCGTCGAAGCGGACCAGGGTGGTGAAGAGGCGGATGTCGGCCTCGGTGATGGTGTCGCCGACCAGGTAGCGGCGGTCCGTCAGCCGGGCGGAGACCTGGTCGAGGCGGGCGAAGAGGGCCTCGTAGGCCTTCGCGTAGTCCTCCTGGGTGCTGGCGAAACCGGCTTTGTAGACACCGTTGTTGATGTCCCGGTAGATGCCCTCCATGACCTCGTCGATCTCCGCGCGCAGCGGTTCCGGGTAGAGGTCGGGGGCGCCGGGGCGGTGCAGGGCGGTCCACTCGGTGGCGAGGTCCAGGGTGATCTGCTGGTAGTCGTTGGTGACCAGCCGCCCGCTCGGTACGTCGACGATCGCGGGCACACTGACGCCGCCGGGGTAGTCGCGCTCCCGGGCGTCGTACGCCTCGCTCAGATAGCGGATGCCGAGCACCGGGTCCTTGCCGCCGGGGTCCAGGGTGAAGCGCCAGCTGCGGTCGTCCTGGATGGGGTCGGTGACGGCGAGGGGCAGGGCGTCCTCCAGGCCGAGGAGGCGCCGGGAGACCAGGGCGCGGCTGGCCCAGGGGCAGGCGCGGCTGACGACGAGCCGGTAGCGGCCCGCCTCGACGGGCCAGCCGTCCCGGCCGTCGGCGGTGATGCGGTCGGCGAAGTGGCTGCGGGACCGCTTGAACGGCTTGTGGCCGTAGGAGGTGTTGCCGTCGCTCCCGGCGCTGTCCGCTGATGTGTCGCTCATGCCGCGCTCCTCGGTGGGTCGGTGGACTTGCTCTCTGCACGTCGTCTGCCCCGCCGGTCGGCTCCGACGTCGGCCAGCGCCACGATCAGTGCGGCCAGCACGAAGGCGACCGAGACGATCAGCCCGTGGTCGTAGGCGTCCGCCCAGCCCTCGGGGCCGACCTGGGCGAAGAACACCGCGCCCACGGCGGCGATCCCGATCGCCGAGCCGACCCGCTGACCGGTCTGGAGGGTGCCCCCGGCGCTCCCGGCCCGGGGTACGGGGACCTCGGCGAGGGTCAGCGTCTGGTTCGGGGCGATCACCAGACCGCTGCCGAGCCCGGCGAGGAGCAGCGGCGCGGCCATCGCCCAGCCCGCGCCGCTGCCGGGGACCAGGTGGACGGCGAGCGCGGTGCCCGCGAGGCCGAGGGCGACCATCGTGAGTCCGGCCGCCACCAGCGGGCGGCCGAAGCGCCCGACGAGCCGGCCGCCGATCGACGCGGCGGCCCCCGAACCGAGGGCGAAGGGGGTGATGGCGAGTCCGGCCTGGAGGGCGGAGTAGTGGAGGCCGGACTGGAGGTAGAGGGTCGTGATGAAGAAGATCGAGGTGAACCCGGCGAAGTAGAGCAGGATCAGCAGGCACCCCAGCCAGTAGGAGCGCAGCCGGAACAGTGCGAGGTCCAGCACCGGGTGGGTGGGCCCGCCCGTGCACCGCGCTTCCCAGGCGACGAAGGCGCCGAGCAGCGCGGCGGCGAGCACGACCAGGAGCCACTTGCCGTTGCCGGGCCACTGCTGGGCCTGGACGAACGGCAGCAGCAGGGCCAGGACACCGGCGCCCAGGAGCAGGACGCCGACCGGGTCCAGGTCGCGGGGGCGGACCCGGCCGGCGGAGGGGGTGTCGGGGAGGAGGCGGCGGGCCAGCAGGAGGCAGACGACACCGAGCGGGAGGTTGACGTAGAAGACCCAGCGCCAGCCGTGGTCGGGGCCCGCCGCCTGGATGAGCAGACCACCGAGCAGCGGGCCCACGGCGGTGGAGATCCCGACGACCGTGCCGAACATACCGAAGGCGCGTCCGCGCTCGCGCCCGGAGAACATCTGCTGGATCAGCGCGGAGATCTGCGGCGAGATCAGACCACCCGCGATGCCCTGGACCAGTCGGGCGATGACCAGCCACATGCTGGACTGGGCGGCTCCGCAGGCGGCGGAGGCCAGGGTGAACAGGGCGAGGCCCGCCATGAAGACGGCCCGCCTGCCGCGCGCGTCGCCCAGGCGCCCGGCGGGGATCAGGAAGAGGCCGAAGGCGAGGGCGTAGCCGGAGAGCACCCATTGGAGGTCGGACTCCGGGGTGTTCAGTCCCTCCTTGATGGAGGGGAGGGCCACGTTGACGATGGAGACGTCCAGCAGGGTCATGAACCCCGCCACCAGGCAGACCGCCAGTGCCTTCCAGCGTCGGGGGTCCGGTTCGCCGCCGGGGGCGGCGCCGCGTCCGGCCGGGCCGCTTCGCGCCGCGCTCTCTGCCATGGTTCGCACCTTAGGCCGGGCCGGGGATTTCCTCATCCGGACGTCCGGGGTGCGGCGTGTCCGGGACGGCCGGGGGTACCAGTTCCCCCATGACTGTGGAGAAAACGAGCGTTCTCGTCCTCGACTGTGCCGAACCGATGGAGCTGGCCGAGTTCTACGCCGGTCTGCTGGATGCGGAGATACGGATCGGCTCCGACCCCGACTTCGTGGAGATCGTCGGCAACGACGGCGTCCGGCTGGCGATCCGCCGGGACCACGGCTACGCACCTCCGAGCTGGCCCCGGCCGGAGGACTCCCAACAGGCCCACCTGCGGATTCTGGTGAGCCGCGACGACATCGACGAGGCCGAACGCGAAGCGGTCTCCCTCGGGGCCCGGCCCGTCGACACCGGTGACAGCAACAGCGGTCCGCGCGATGTCCGCGTGTACGGGGATCCGGCGGGCCACTCGTTCTCGCTCGCGGTGTACCCACTGCCGCAGGACTGAGGGGCGGCCGGGGGCCGGCGGCAACAGGCAGGGAGCAAGGGGCTCTTCGGGGCCCCTTCACTCCTGCGCCCAATAGACAGGAAAGTTTCCCAACACTGTTGACGCGAATTGGAAGGAAGCTTTACTTTCAGTCCTGCCGCCATGGCGTCTCCCCCCCCATCCGAAGGGAGCACCACCATGTACCAGCGCCCCACTCCCCCCACCGAGCCCGCCCCCACGGCCGGCCGGCGCAGATTCACCCGGAAGGCCCTGCTCGCCGCCTCGGCGCTCGGCGTGGTCACCGCACTCCTGGCCCCCGTCCGCGCCGGGGCCGCCCCCGCCCCGGCCCCCGCCGCCGCCCCCACGGCAGCGACACCGCTCGCCGCCAACGGCCAGCTCAAGGTCTGCGGCCGGCAGCTCTGCAACGCCTCGGGCCAGGCCGTCGCCCTCAACGGCATGAGCACCCACGGCACCCAGTGGTACGCCCAGTGCGTCACCGACGGGTCGCTCAACGCCCTGGCCAACGACTGGCGCGCCGACGTGCTGCGCGTCTCCACCTACGTACAGGAGGGCGGGTACGAGACCGACCCGGCCGGGTTCACCGCCCGGGCGCAGAAGTTCATCGACGCGGCGCACGCGCGCGGCATGTACGCGGTCATCGACTGGCACATGCTCACCCCGGGCGACCCGAACGCGAACCTCGCGCGGGCCAAGACCTTCTTCACCGCGATGGCGAAGAAGTACAAGGACCACCCGGGCGTGCTCTACGAGATCGCCAACGAGCCCTCGGGGGTGAGCTGGTCGGCCATCAAGTCCTACTCCGAGCAGATCATCCCGGTCATCCGGGCGCAGGACCCCGACGCGGTGGTCCTGGTCGGGACGCGCGCCTGGTCCTCGTTCGGGGTCTCGGAGGGCTCCAACGAGTCCGAGGTGGTGAACAACCCGGTCCGCGCCTCGAACATCATGTACACCTTCCACTTCTACGCGGCGTCGCACCGCGAGGAGTACCTCAACACCCTGGACCGGGCCTCGGACAAACTCCCCGTCTTCGTCACGGAGTTCGGCACACAGAACTACGCGGGCGAGGGCGCCAACGACTTCACGATGTCGCAGCGCTACCTCGACCTGATGAAGCGCAAGAAGATCTCCTGGACCAACTGGAACTACTCCGACGACCACCGCTCCGGTGCCGTCTTCAAGACCGGCACCTGCAACGGCTCCAACTGGACCGGGACCGGGGTGCTCAAGGAGGCCGGGGTCTGGATCCGCGAGCGCATCCGCCAGTGAGCCGGGCCCGCCCCGTCCGCCGCCGATAGGGCGGGGCGGCCCTTCCGTACCGCGTCCGGTGCGGTGCACTCCCCCACCGCGCCGCACCGGGCGCTCATGCACACGATGCGGGGAATTAACCTCCAACGCCTTGTCATGTCCCATCTACGCGCATAGCTTTTGGCCCTCAGACCTACGTTGGGGGCACCTCCGTGCAGATATCCAGATCCGGTTCCGTCCTGCTGACGGGCGCCGTCGCCGTCACGCTCGCGGTGACGGCCCTGCCCGCCGCCCAGGCGGCCCCGTCCACCACCGCGGTGATATCCGAGGTGTACGGCGGCGGGGGCAACTCCGGCGCCACGCTGACCCGGGACTTCGTGGAGCTGGCCAACGCCGGCTCCACCCCGTTCGAGGTCGGCGGCTTCAGCGTGCAGTACCTGCCGGGCGCTCCGTCGGCCGGTTCGCAGTGGCAGGTATCCGCGCTCACCGGTGCGATCGCCCCCGGCGGCCGCTATCTGATCGCCCAGGCCGCGGGCACCGGCGGCACCGTCGCCCTGCCCACCCCGGACGCCACCGGATCCATCGCCATGGCCGCCGGGAGCGGCACCGTGGCACTGGTCTCCGGCACCACGCCGCTCACCTGCAGGACGGCCGCGGAGTGCGCCGCCGAGCCCCGGACGTTGACCTGGTCGGCTACGGCTCCGCCGTCGTACGGGAGGGTAGCGGCCCGGCCCCCACCCCCTCGGCCACCGCGTCCGTCCACCGGTCCGCCTCGCTCGCCGACACCGACGACAACGCGGCCGACTTCTCCACCGCTGCACCGACCCCCGTCAACACGGCGGGTGAGACGTCGGGCGGCGGTCAGGGGCCGGAGGAGCCCGGCCCGACCGAGCCCGGCACCGTCCGCATCCACGACATCCAGGGCACCACCCGCGTCTCCCCGCTGGACGGCACGGCGGTCACCGGAGTGCCGGGTGTCGTCACCGGCGTACGGACCACGGGTTCGCGCGGCTTCTGGATCCAGGACACCGCGCCCGACGACGACCCGCGCACCAGCGAGGGCCTGTTCGTCTACACCGGCTCCGCCGCACCCACCGTGAAGGCCGGGGACTCCGTGCTGGTCAGCGGCAAGGTGGGCGAGTACTACCCGGGCACCGGCACCCAGTCGGTCACCCAGATCACCGCGCCCCGCACCACCGTGCTCTCCTCCGGCAACGCGCTGCCCGCGCCGGTCGTCCTCGACGCGCGCTCGGTGCCCGGCCGCTACGTGCCCTCGGCGGGCGGCGGCTCCATCGACGCGCTGCCCCTGGAGCCGAAGCGCTACGCCCTGGACCTGTACGAGTCGCTGGAGGGCGTCCGCGTCCAGATCGCCGACACCCGCGTGACCGGGGCGACGACGGCGTACGAC
This sequence comes from Streptomyces griseus subsp. griseus, assembly GCF_003610995.1. Taxonomy (NCBI): domain Bacteria; kingdom Bacillati; phylum Actinomycetota; class Actinomycetes; order Kitasatosporales; family Streptomycetaceae; genus Streptomyces; species Streptomyces griseus. Next base: position 6,214,716 of record NZ_CP032543.1, on the reverse strand, counting down.
GAGATCTGGGTGACGGTCAAGCCGAAGGAGAACCCCACCCGGCGCGGCGGCACGCTCTACGCCTCGTACGAGGACCAGAACACCGGCCGCCTGAAGGTGATGTCGCTGGACCCGGCGCAGCCGGTCCCCACCGCCGACGTGGGTGACGTGATCAAGGGCCGCACCACCGGTGTGCTCGACTACGCCTCCTACGGCGGCTACAACCTCCAGGCCACCGAACTGGGCACGCACGTCGACAAGAAGCTGCGGCGCGAGGTGACCCGCAAGCAGAAGAAGGACGAGCTGGCCATCGCCACGTACAACGTGGAGAACCTGGACGCACTCGACCCGCAGGACAAGTTCGACACGCTGGCCGAGGGCATCGCGAAGAACCTCTCCTCCCCCGACATCGTCTCGCTGGAGGAGATCCAGGACGACAACGGGCCGGTCAACGACGGCACGGTGGGCTCCGAGGCGACGCTGAAGCGGTTCACGGACGCGATCGTCGCCCAGGGCGGCCCGCGCTACGCCTGGCGCTACATCGCCCCCGAGAACAACAAGGACGGCGGCGAGCCAGGCGGCAACATCCGCAACGTCTTCCTCTACAACGCCCAGCGGGTCTCCTTCGCCGACCGGCCGGGCGGCGACGCCACCACGCCGGTCGAGGCGGTGAAGACCTGGAAGGGCGCCAGGCTCTCCGTCTCGCCCGGGCGGATCAACCCGGCGAGCCCGGCGTGGGATTCCAGCCGCAAGCCGCTGGTGGGCGAGTTCACCTTCCGGGGCAAGCCGGTCTTCGTCATCGGCAACCACTTCGGCTCCAAGGGCGGCGACCAGCCGCTGCACGGCCGCTTCCAGGAGCCGAACCGCTCCTCGGAGGCCAAGCGGATCCAGCAGGCCACCGAGGTGAACGCCTTCGTCACCTCGCTGCTGAAGGCGGACAAGTCGGCGCAGGTGGTGGCTCTCGGAGACTTCAACGACTTCGAGTTCTCCCCGACGTTCACGGCGCTGACCAAGGGCAGGGTGCTGAAGCCGCTGATCACGACGCTGCCCGCCTCGGAGCGGTACAGCTACGTCTTCGACGGTAACGCGCAGACCCTGGACCACATCCTGACGAGCCCGGCGATCCGGCGCTTCGACTACGACGTGGTGCACATCAACGCGGAGTTCGCCGACCAGGCGAGCGACCACGACCCGCAGGTGGTGCGGGTGAGGACCGGCGGCTTCTGGTTCTGAGGCCGGGCCCGGTGGGCCGGATCGTCAGGTCCGGCCCACCGGGGCACCCGCCTGGCGCGGCAGACTGACGGGAGCGGCTCCGGGCCGCCCATGCGTCTCCGTCCCCGTCCGCGCTTCCGTGAAGAAGGCTGACACCAGCTCCGCCACCTCGATCGCCCGCTCCAGGACCACCCAGTGGTCGGACTCGTCGATCGTCAGGAACCGGCTGCCCTCGATCGTCGCAGCGAACTCCCGCTGCCGCTGCGGCGAGGTGACCGTGTCGTGCTCCCCGGCGAAGACCAGCGCCGGTACACCGCTGAGCCCGCCGGAGAAGTCCGGCCGGTCGGCCAGCGCCCGGTAGAGCGAATTGGTCGCGTGCGGCGAGTGGGTGAGCGCGTGCAGGAACGAGCGGCGCACATAGCGGCGGGCCAACTCCCGCCTGTGCACGACCCGTTCGGGGTCCAGGCACATCAGCGCATCGGCGGCCAGCGCCGCGAACCCCTCACGGTCCCCGCCCGCCAGCACCTCCCGCGCCCGCTCCCAGCGCGCCACCTGGGCGGCGTCGATATGGACCGGTACGCCGCCGAGGACGAGCCGCGCCACCCGCTCGGGGTGGCGCTGGGCGAAGCCGAAGGCGATGGCGGTGCCGTACGAGAAGCCGAAGAGGTTCAGCCGGGGGGCGCCCAGGTCGTCGGCGATTCCCAGGACGGCCCGGCGCAGGATGTCGGCGCTGGGGCCGGGCGGCAACGGGTCGGCGGAGCCCATGCCGGGCAGGTCGGCGGTGACCACGTCGGTGGCCGGGCCCAGGTGGTCGTCCATCTGGGGCCAGCCGTACATGCCCTGGAGGGCACCGCCGAGGACGAGCGCGGGTTCGGTGACGGGGGCCGCGCCACCGCTGCGGTCGTACGGCAGGACGCGGTAGCCGTAACGGACTCCGTCCACGGACAGCGTCCGGATGATCTCCTCGGGCATGGCTGTTCACCCACTCCCTTCCGGTCAGGCCCTGGTGAGGACGAGTGCCGCGTTGTGGCCGCCGAAGCCGAGCGAGGTCTTCACCGCGCAGTCGAAGGAGGCGCTACGGGCCTCCTTGGCGACGACGTCCATCGCGATCTGCGGGTCGGGGGCGTCCAAGTTGACCGTGGGCGGGACCAGTTGGTGCTGGAGGGCGAGCACGGTCAGCGCGGCCTCGATGCCGCCGGCCGCGCCGAGGGTGTGGCCGGTCATCGCCTTGGTGGAGGTGACCAGGGGGCTCTCGCCGAGGACGCGGCGGAGCATGGTCGCCTCGATGAGGTCGTTGGAGAGCGTCGAGGTGCCGTGGGCGTTGACGTGTCCGACGTCGGCCGGGGAGAGCCCGGCGTCCAGGAGGGCGGTGCGCAGGGCCCGTTCGATGCCGAGGCCTTCGGGGTCCGGGGCGACGGCGGAGTGGGCGTCGCTGGAGGCCCCGTAACCGTTCACCTGCGCGCGGACGGTGGCACCGCGGGCGCGGGCGTGCTCGGGGTGTTCCAGGACGAGGAGGCCCGCGCCCTCGCCGACGACGAAGCCGTCCCGGTGGGTGTCGAAGGGGCGGCAGGCGGCCGTGGGGTCCTCGCGGCGGGTGGAGACGGCCTTGAGGCTGCACGCGCTGGCGATCAGGAGGCGGGTGCAGGTGGATTCGGCGCCGCCCGCGATGACGATGTCGCAGGCCCCGGAGCGGAGCATCTGGTGGGCGGTGCCGATGGCGACGGTGCCGGAGGAGCAGGCGGTGGAGACGGCCTGGCTGGGGCCCTGGACGCCGAGGTCCAGACTGACGCTGCTGGCCGCGCCGTTGACCACGCTGAGGGGCGCGAGCTTCGGGGAGACCCGGCGGGCGCCGCGCCCGGCGAGGACCGCGTGCTGCTCGTCGTAGAAGGGCAGCCCGCCGTGGGCGGAGCCGATGACGATGCCGACGCGGCCGCCGTCCCAGACGGCCGGGTCCAGACCGGCGTCCGCGACCGCCTCACGGGCGGCGATGACGGCGAGCTGGGCGAAGCGGTCCATCAGCCGCTGGGCGGCCACCCCGAGCACCTCGCGCGGGTCGCAGTCGGTGACGGAGTAGAAGAAGTCGCAGGGCAGGCCGTCGAGTTCGGGCCGGGGGCCGACGGAGGGGGTGAGGCCCTCGGTGACGCCGCGCCAGGCCGCCCGGGCGCCCGTACCGGCCGCGGTGACCAGACCGACCCCGGTGACGGCGGCGGCGAACGGGGCGAGCGGCGTGCGGCGGTAGGGCGCGGGGGCCGCCGGCGCGCTCATGCGGTCGCCTTGACGTGGACGACCTCGATCAGCCGGCCGAGGGTGTCGCGCGAGGTGAGCGCGACGTCCTCCAGGTCGACGTCCAGCCGGTCCTCGATGAGCAGCCGCAGCTCCTCCAGGGCGAGGGAGTCCAGCCGCAGCCGGTGCAGCGGAACGTCGGGGCGCAGCGCCTCGGGGTCGGTTCCGAACTTCGCTACCAGCAGGGCGCTGATCTCTTCCGAGGTGGTCATTGGCGCTCCTGGGCTCAGTGACGCGGTGACGCCGGCCGCGCGGTCGGGGGTGAGGTGGGGAGGGTCCATCGGAGGACGCCGGCTGCTCCGGAAGGACCCTTTATACGCCTTCACCGAGGGGTTCCCGGTCCGCGTTCCCCCGTGCGGTGGGAGCTCTGTCCAGGTGTACGAATCCCCGGTGCGGCCGGGCGGGGGTGCAGGATGGAGGGACGGACCGTACGAGGTGAGGAGAGGCCCATGGCGGCGGAAGCGGACGGAGCGGCGGAGGCCGAGGTCAGCCCCACCGGCTGGGTGGCCCGGCAGGCGGAGCTGTACGAGTCGTCCGGCGGCACGAAGGGCACGACGCAGCTCGGGGTCCCCTGTCTGCTGATGGACTACGTGGGGCGGCGCAGCGGGGTCGTGCGGCGGACGGTGCTGATGTACGGGCGGGACGGTGAGGACTATCTGATCGTGGCCTCCAACGGCGGCTCGGACCGCCCGCCGCTCTGGTACCTGAACCTCCGGGCCGACCCCGAGGTCGGGCTCCGCGTGGGGACCGAGCGCTTCCCGGCCGTCGCGTCGACCCTCCCGGCCGAGGAGAAGGCCCGGGTCTGGCCGGGTCTGGTGGCGCTGTTCCCGCGCTACGCGCAGTACCAGGCGGGCACCGAGCGCGACATCCCGGTGGTCCGGCTGACCAGGACCTGACCGGGGCCCGGCCGCCCCGGGCGGCGTGATACTGATCGACCGACCCTTGTCGACGCTCTGTCGATGTGTCCGAGAGGAGCCGTTCATGACGACGGCGAAAGACCTGTTCATCATCGCCATGGATCCGAGGCCGGAGCGTTCCGTGGGGCAGGGCGACCTGTCGCTCGCACTCGCGGGGGCCGAGCTGATCGATCTGATCGACGCGGGCGCCCTCACCGTGGACGAGGACCGCATCGTGCCGGGCGGGCCGTCGACGCCGCGGGACGGGCTCCTGGGCGAGGCGGCGGCGCTGCTCACCCGGCAGCAGCCGTACGAGCGCATCGAGGACTGGCTGTGGCGCCGGGGCCGGGACCTCTCGGCCGCGTACCAGGCCGCATTGGAGGAAGCCGGTGAGCTGACCCGGGAGCGGAGCGGCCTGCTCTCCTTCGGCTCGAAGCGCGTGGCGCCGGCCGACACCCCCGCCCGTCGCGGGGCGGCCGAGCGCTGGGAGGCGCGGGAGCCCGTCCTGGCCGCCCTCGCCTCGGCGGTGGGCGTCGAAGGCGGACGGCCCGAGGAGGAGACCGGGACCGACGGAACCGGCACCGGCGAACCCGGCTTCGACGAACCCGGCTTCGACGACGCGGTGACGGCCGTGGTGACCGCCGTCCACGACGCGGTGATGGAGCTGGAGGCGGTCCGCCAGCGGCGGACCATCGAGAACTCGGCCTTCGCCAACCTGTGGCGCGGCCCCTGAGCCGGGGAACACGCGGCCTCCGAGGCCGAGGGAGGACCACGGCCCCGCCCGGACCGGAGGCGAGCACCCCCCCTGCCCCGAGCGGGGAGTTCTGCCTAGACTCCGCGATCATGACCATCGAAACGGTTCAGGCCGACCCGTCCGCCCTCGGCGGCCCCGCTCTCTTCGACACCATGTCCACCATGCGCGCCATGCGCCGCCTCAAGCCGGACGCGGTCCCGGACGAGACGATCCATCAGCTCATACAGGCCGCCGTCTGGGGGCCCAGCGGCGGCAACATGCAGTGTTACGAGTACGTCGTGGTGACGGACCGCCAGGTGATGGCCCGGCTCGCACCGCTGTGGAAGCGGTGCGTGGACTCCTACCTCGCGACGACCGGGAAGCACGCGCCCCAGGGCATGGACGAGGCGGCGTACGGGCGGATGGTGGCGGCGATCGAGTACCAGCGCGACCACTTCGCCGATACGCCGGTGCTGGTCGTGCCGTGCTACCGCTTCCCGGAGCCGCGCCTCGACGAGGAGGGGCTGGCTCTCTCCGCGCGGGCGCTGGGCCCGGAGGCGAGTGAGCGGATGATGGCCTCTCAGACCCGGTTCCAGGCGCTGGCGGAGGGCTCCTGCGTCTATCCGGGCGTCCAGAACCTGCTGCTCGCCGCCCGGGGGCTCGGGCTTGCGGCGAACATCACCATCTGGCACCTGTTCCTGGAGCAGGAGTGGAAGTCGGAGCTGGGCATCCCGGAGGACATGGCGACGTTCGCCGCTGTTCCGGTGGGGTGGCCGCAGGGCAACTTCGGTCCGGTGCGGCGCCGCCCGGTGGCGGACGTCATCCACCGCGACCGCTGGTAGCGAAGGCGGGGCCGATCGGCCCATCACACCCCCTGTCGGGTGATTCACCCCGTCACCCGACAGGCCCTAATTGCCCATCAACTTCCTTACTTCGCAAGGCAGTTGTTCGGCGCGCCGCGACCCGGCCGTCATTGTCATGCCCTTCTCACCTCGCTAGCCTGGGTGCGCTCGCAGCCCCTCGGTCCCACACCCAGGGCCGAAGGCTTCTCTCTTCTCCTCCCGCGGATTTCCCCACAGATTCCCCACAGAGCAGGAGCACCCATGCCCAGAAGCCCCGTCCCCCGTACCCGGGCGCGCGCGTCCGTCCTGGCAGCCCTCACGGTCACGGCCCTGGTCGCCGCCGGCCAGCCCGCGTCCGCAGCCCCCGCCCCGCCCGCAGCCGAACCGCTGAACCGGGCCTTCGACCGGGCGGCGCAGGAGTACGGCGTACCGCGCGATCTGCTCGCCGCCGTCGGTTACGGCGAGAGCCGCCTCGACGGCCACGCGGGGCGGCCCAGCCAGGCGAACGGCTACGGCGTGATGCACCTGGCGAGCAACCCGGAGAACCGCTCCCTGGAGAAGGCCGCCGCGCTGACCGGCGAACCGGCCGACCGGCTGCGCCGGGACACCGCGGCGAACATCCTCGGCGGCGCCGCCGTCCTGCGCGACCACGCCGACCGCCTCGGCCTGGACCGCGCGGAGCGGCGCGATGTGAACGCCTGGTACCCGGCGGTCGCCCGGTACAGCGAGGCCGAGGGCCCGGCGGCGGCGCTCTACGCGGACACGGTGTTCACGTTCCTCGCCCAGGGGCTGGACGCGACGGCGCCCGGCGGCGAGAAGGTCCGCGTCCCCTCCCGCCCGGTCGCCCCGGAGAAGGAGGGGGTCTCCGCCACCGGGGTCTACGCGCAGAGCCCCGACTACCCCTCGGGCCTCTGGGTCCCCGCGTACTCCGGGAACTTCGTCGTCGGCCGCAAGGCGACCGTCGACAAGGTGATCATCCACACGACGCAGGGTTCGTACGCCGGCTCCATCAGCTGGTACCAGAACCCGGCCTCCGAGGTCAGCGCGCACTACACGATCCGCTCCTCGGACGGCGAGGTCACCCAGTCGGTCCGGGAGAAGGACACCGCCTGGCACGCCGGCAGCGTCAACTCCTCGTCCGTGGGGATCGAGCACGAGGGATACGTCGACAACCCGGCCTGGTACACGGAGGCGATGTACCGCTCCTCCGCCGCGCTCACCAAGCACCTCGCCGCGCGGTACAGCATCCCGAAGGACCGTTCGCACATCATCGGCCACAGCGAGGCGCCGGGGGCCACGCACACCGACCCCGGGCCCAACTGGGACTGGAACTACTACATGCAGCTGGTCGGGGGCAGCCCCGGCACCGGCGGTGACAGCCTGACCTTCCCCTCGTACGCCGTCCAGCAGTCGGGCTCGTCCGGCCCGCAGGTGAAGGCGATCCAGCAGCTGCTCAACGCCCAGGGGTACACGGCCGGCACGGCGGACGGCATCTTCGGCCCGACCACCAGGAGCGCCACCCAGGCGTTCCAGCGGGCCCGCTCCCTGACCGCCGACGGCGCGGTCGGCCCGAAGACCTGGACGGCCCTGCTCTCCGCCGGCACCACCCCCGCCCTCGCGCGCGGCAGCTCCGGCGACGCGGTGAAGCGCCTCCAGCGCTCCCTGACGGCGGCGCTCGGCACCACGGTGGGCGTCGACGGCAGCTTCGGCCCGACGACGGAGACGGCCGTGCGCGACTACCAGACCGGCCGCGGCCTGAGCGTCGACGGCAAGGTGGGCCCGGCCACGTGGGGGGCGTTGCAGGCCGGGCGCTGAGCGGGCAGGAGGTGACCGCGTGCCGGTGCGGCTCGGGGGCGGCCCCGCGCACCGGCACCGGATCACTCGGTGCCGCCGCCGACCGGGTATCCGATCTCCTTGATGTCCTCGGCCAGCTCGGCCGCCACCCGCTCGGGGTGGAGCGCGGCGACGACCTCGTCGGTCAGCGGCCGGAGCGCGTAGACGTGGCGTACGGCTTCGAGGTCGACCGGGACCTCGAAGTAGTCCTCCGCCCACTCCTGGTACGACTCGGGCGTGCCCGTGACGAGCAGCTGGAAGAGCCAGTCGGCACCGTCGGAGTCCTCACCGTCCTCCGGGAACTCGATGGTCCCCGCCCGCCAGCGCTCGTCGGTGCTCTCGCGCCAGAGGCAGGCGGTGACCACCGGCAGGCCGGACTCGTCGGTGAAAGCGGGCTCGTCCACGTACGGCCGGAAGGCGTCCGGGACCTCGTCGAGGACGCCGGGCCAGGGCGCGTCGTCCACGTAGGGGCTCATCGGCGACTCGTGGTCGAAGCCACGGGCGTAGACCCCGGCGGCGGAGAAGACCAGGGAATATTCCCCGCCCGAACCGTCGCGCATCGAGGCCATGGCCTCCGTGGGTGACCAGTGCGCGTCGAAGCTGTGCCAGCGGTGGTCCCATTCGGGGCACAGCACGGCATCCAGCATCGCCAGGGAGCGGCAGAGGTCGCTGAGGGGGATATGCCCGGCAGCCTGCGGGCAACGTCGTGAACGCTCATACGCTCATCCAACCGCATCCGCACACACCGGTATTCATGTGCTCCCCCGGGCGGGGCGGGGAGCCCTCGGAGGTGTCAGGCCACCGATGCCAGCGGCTGGCCGCTGCTGTCGTGGTGGATGGGGGTGTGGGCCCCGGTGAGCGGTACGCCGCTGCCGCCGCGCCGGACCGCGACGATCTCGGCGGCGATGGACAGGGCCGTCTCCTCCGGCGTACGGGCTCCGAGGTCGAGGCCGATCGGCGAGTGGAGCCGGGAGAGTTCGCGGTCGGTGAGGCCGACCTCGCGGAGGCGCTCGTCGCGCTCCAGGTGGGTGCGGCGCGAGCCCATCGCGCCGACGTAGGCGACCGGGAGGCGCAGGGCGGCCTCCAGCAGGGGCACGTCGAACTTGGCGTCGTGGGTGAGGACGCAGAGCACCGTACGGGCATCGGTCCCGGTGTCCGCGAGGTAGCGGTGGGGCCAGTCGACGACGATCTCGTCGGCCTCGGGGAAGCGGGCGGCGGTGGCGAAGACGGGGCGGGCGTCGCAGACGGTGACCCGGTAGCCGAGGAACTTCCCGGCCCGGACGAGGGCGGAGGCGAAGTCGATCGCACCGAACACGATCATGCGGGGCGGCGGCACGCTGGACTCGACCAGGAGCTGGACCGGGCGGCCGCAGCGGGAGCCCTCCGCGCCGATGGCGAGCGGTCCGGTGCGGCCCGCGTCCAGCAGGGCCCGGGTCTCGGCCGCGGCGGTCCGGTCCAGCGCCGGGTGGCCGCCGAGCCCGCCCTCGTAACTCCCGTCGGGCCGGACCAGGAGCGGGAGGCCGAGCAGTTCGCCGGGGCCCTCCGTGACGCGGGCCAGGGCGGCCGCCGCCCCCTCCGCGGCGGCCGCGAGCGCCGCGGCGAACACCGGGCGGGCTGGGTCGTCCGCCCGTACCGGTGTGACCAGGATGTCGATGACGCCGCCGCAGGTCAGTCCGACCGCGAAGGCGTCCTCGTCGCTGTAGCCGAAGCGCTCGCGGACGGAGTGGCCGTCCTCCAGGGCCTGTCGGCACAGCTCGTAGACCGCCCCCTCCACACATCCGCCGGAGACGGAGCCGATGGCCGTTCCGTCGGCGTCGACCGCGAGGGCGGCACCCGGCTGCCGGGGCGCGCTGCCGCCGACCGCCACCACCGTGGCGACGGCGAACTCGCGTCCCTGCGAGACCCACCGGTGAAGCTCTTCGGCGATGTCCAGCATGGCGTGTCTCCTTGAGTGAGGGAGGGGAAGGTCGGCCGGCCTCAGTGGACGCCGAGCCAGCTCTCGATCGGGTTGAGGGCGAAGAAGACGAGGAAGATCACCGTCAGCCCCCACATGAAGGCCCCGACCTCGCGGGCCCGGCCCTGGGCGAGCTTGATCGCGGAGTAGGCGATGACACCCGCGGCGACACCGGTGGTGATGGTGTAGGTGAAGGGCATCAGGACCACGGTCAGGAAGACCGGGATGGCGACGGAACGGTCGCTCCAGTCCACGTGCCGGGCGTTCTGCATCATCATCGCGCCGATGACGACGAGGGCGGCGGAGGCCACCTCGGTCGGCACGATCGCGGTGAGCGGGGTGAAGAAGAGGCAGGCGGCGAAGAAGAGGCCGGTGACGGCGGAGGCGAGCCCGGTCCGGGCCCCCTCCCCGACGCCGGTGGCCGACTCGACGAAGACCGTCTGGCCGGAGCCCGAGGCGACACCGCCGATGACGCCGCCGGCGCCGTCGATGAACAGCGCCTTGGACAGGCCCGGCATACGGCCCTTCTCGTCGGCGAGCTTGGCCTCGGTGCCGACGCCGATGATGGTGGCCATCGCGTCGAAGAAGCCGGCCAGCACCAGGGTGAAGACGATCATGCCGACGGTCATCACGCCGACGTCGCCCCAGCCGCCGAACTCGACGTTGCCGAAGAGCGAGAAGTCGGGGGTGGCGACCGCGCTGCCCTCCAGGGCGGGCGGGCCGCTGCTCCAGGACTTCGCGTCGATGTCGACGATCGCGTTGATGACGATGGCGACCAGCGTGCCGACGATGATGCCGATCAGGATCGCGCCGGGGATGTTGCGCGCCTGGAGCATGAAGATGAGGAGCAGGGTCACGCAGAAGATCAGTACGGGCCAGCCGGCGAGTTCACCGGCCGGGCCGAGGGAGACGGGGGTGGCCGTGCCCTGGTGGACGAAGCCGGCCTTGTAGAGGCCGATGAGGGCGATGAAGAGCCCGATGCCCATGGTGATGCCGTGCTTGAGCGCGAGCGGGATCGCGTTCATGATCATCTCGCGGAGGCCGGTGACCACCAGGAGGCAGATCACCACACCGTAGATCACACACATGCCCATGGCCTGCGGCCAGGTCATGTTCGGCGCGACCTGCGAGGCGAGCACACCGGAGACGCTGAGTCCGGCGGCGAGCGCCAGGGGCACCTTGCCGACGAAGCCCATGAGCAGGGTGGTCGCGGCCGCCGCGAAGGCGGTCGCGGTGATCAGGCCCGGCTGGCTGAGGAGGTTGCCGTTGACGTCCTCCCCGCCGAGGATCAGCGGATTGAGCAGGAGGATGTACGCCATGGCCATGAAGGTCGTGACGCCGCCGCGCACCTCACGCGCGACCGTGGAGCCTCGTTCGGATATGTGGAAGTACCGGTCGAGCCATGATCTTCCGGCGGGGACGCGCGAGCCGGGGCCCGCGGCTTCCGGACTGGTCTTCGGTTCCACTGACTGCTGGGTCATGATGCCTGACTCCCAAGGTTCACAGGGGCACCCGCTTGGAGATTCCTGAATGCGGGATTTGGGATGACTGCGTCGGCTGCACGACCCGGGGACGGCCGGGACGAACTGTTGAAGCAGATACGGATGTGCCGGCGGCACGGATGATCCGTGAGGCGCTGCCGTGCTGGTCGGGCACGGCGAAGAACCGCGAGCGGTGCGGTACTTGGTGCCTCCGGGCGGTGCGGGATGCGGAGAAGTGTGACGTTCTCGGCTCAGCACACCGCCCGGAGAGTCCGGGGGGGGCCGCTCGGGGCGCCGGGGCCGGGGATGACCCGGCCCCGGTCTCTCGGGCACCGGTCCTCCGGTGCCCGCTCTCAGGTACCGGTGAGGTGCTCGGGGCGTACCGGGGTCCTGTTGAGCTCCAGTCCCGTCGCGTTCCGGATCGCCGCGAGGACGGCCGGGGTGGACGACAGGGTCGGGGCCTCGCCGATGCCGCGCAGCCCGTACGGGGCGTGCTCGTCGGCGAGTTCGAGCACGTCGACGGGGATGGTCGGCGTGTCGAGGATGGTGGGGAGCAGGTAGTCCGTGAAGGAGGGGTTGCGCACCTTCGCGGTCTTCGGGTCGACGATGATCTCCTCCATCACCGCGACGCCCATGCCCTGGAGGGTGCCGCCCTGGATCTGGCCGAGGACGGAGAGCGGGTTGAGCGCCTTGCCGACGTCCTGGGCGCAGGCCAGTTCGATGACCTTGACCAGGCCCAGTTCGGTGTCGACCTCGACGACCGCACGGTGGGCGGCGAACGAATACTGGACGTGGCCGTTGCCCTGCCCGGTACGGAGGTCGAACGCCTCGGTGGGCCGGTGGCGCCACTCCAGCTCGATGTCGATCGCCTCGTCCTCCAGGACGTCGGCCACGTCCGCGAGGACCTCGCCGCCGTCGGTGACGACCTTGCCGCCCTCCAGGAGGAGTTCGGCGGTGGCCCAGGCCGGGTGGTAGGTGCCGAACTTGGTGCGGCCCAGCTCCAGGACCTTCTCGCGTACGGCTTCGCAGGAGTTCTTGACCGCGCCGCCGGTGACGTACGTCTGGCGGGAGGCCGAGGTGGATCCGGCGGAGCCGACCCGGGTGTCGGCGGGGTGGATGGTGACCTGGTTGACCCCGAGCTCGGTACGGGCGATCTGGGCGTGCACGGTGACGCCGCCCTGGCCGACCTCGGCCATCGCGGTGTGCACGGTGGCGACCGGCTCGCCGTTGATGACCTCCATCCGGACGCGGGCGGTGGAGTAGTCGTCGAAGCCCTCGGAGAAGCCGACGTTCTTCAGACCCACCGCGTAGCCGACACCGCGGACGACACCCTCGCCGTGCGTGGTGTTGGAGAGCCCGCCGGGCAGCGCCCGGATGTCGACGGAGGTGCCTTCGCTGCCCGCCGACAGCCACTCCTGCTCGGGCGGCAGCGGCCGGGACTTGACCCGGCGCAGCAGCTCGGCGACCGGGGCCGGCGAGTCGCAGGACTGTCCGGTGGGCAGCAGGGTGCCCTGTTCCATGGCGTTGAGCTGGCGGAACTCCACCGGGTCCATGTCCAGCTTCGCGGCGAGCTTGTCCATCTGCGCCTCGTAGGCGAAGCACGCCTGGACCGCGCCGAAGCCGCGCATCGCGCCGCAGGGCGGGTTGTTGGTGTAGAGGGCGACCGCCTCGATGTCGACGTCCTCGATCTTGTACGGGCCGACCGAGAGCGAGGAGGCGTTGCCGACGACCGCCGGGGAGGCGGAGGCGTAGGCCCCGCCGTCCAGGACGATCCGGCACTTCATGTGCGTGAGCTTGCCGTCCTTGGTGGCGCCGTGCTCGTAGTGGAGCTTCGCCGGGTGGCGGTGGACATGGCCGAAGAAGGACTCGAACCGGTTGTAGACGATCTTGACCGGCTTGCCGGTGCGGAGCGCCAGCAGGCAGGCGTGGATCTGCATCGAGATGTCCTCGCGGCCGCCGAAGGCCCCGCCGACGCCGGAGAGCGTCATGCGGACCTTCTCCTCGGGCAGGCCGAGGACGGGCGCGATCTGGCCGAGGTCCGAGTGCAGCCACTGGGTGGCGACGTACAGCTCCACCCCGCCGTCCTCGGAGGGCACGGCGAGACCGGACTCCGGGCCGAGGAAGGCCTGGTCCTGCATGCCGAAGACGTACTCGCCCCGGACGATGACGTCGGCGCGCTTGGCGGCCTCGTCGGCGTCGCCCCGGATGATCGGCTGGCGGTGCACGATGTTGGGGTGCGGGACATGGCCGATGTGGTGGTCGTCGCGGCCCTCGTGCACGAGCACGGCGTCGGGAGCGGTCGCCGAGGCCTCGTCGGTGATGAGGGGCAGCTCGCGGTACTCGATCTTGATCTTGGCGGCGGCGCGGCGCGCGGTCTCCGGGTGGTCGGCGGCGACGATGGCGACCGGCTCGCCGTGGTGGCGGACCTTGCCGTGGGCGAGGACCGGGGTGTCCTGGATCTCCAGGCCGTAGTTCTTCATCTCGGCCGGGAGGTCGTCGTAGGTCAGCACCGCGTAGACGCCGGAGGTGGCCAGCGCCTCGGAGGTGTCGATGGAGACGATCTCGGCGTGGGCGACGGTGGAGCGCAGCGTCTGGCCCCAGAGCATGTCCTCGTGCCACATGTCGGAGGAGTACGCGAACTCCCCGGTGACCTTGAGGGTGCCGTCGGGGCGGAGCGTGGACTCGCCGATGCCGCCCTTGGTGGGCGAGCCCTGGGTGATCTTGGTGGGGGTTCCGGCCGGTACGGTCTGCGCCGTGACGGGCGTCGTGGCTTCGGGGTGCGTCGTCATGACTGGACCGCCTCTCCCTGGCGGGCGGCCGCGAGGCGGACCGCGTCGAGGATCTTCTCGTACCCCGTGCAGCGGCACAGGTTGCCGGAGAGCGCCTCGCGGATGTCCTGGTCGGACGGGGAGGGGGTGTTCTCCAGCAGTTCGTCGGCGGCGACCAGCAGGCCGGGGGTGCAGAAGCCGCACTGGACGGCTCCGGCGTCGATGAACGCCTGCTGGATCGGGGAGAGTTCGACGGCCTCGCCGGTCTGGCCGTCGGTGGGCTTGGACTGCCAGCGCTTGGCGGCGTCCAGGGTGGTGCCGCAGGCGCCGGAGGCGCAGCCACCGCCGGGGTGGGCGTCCTCGCGGTGCTTGGCGTAGTCGGCCAGGCCCTCGACGGTGACGACCTCGCGGCCCTCGACCTGGCCGGCGGCGACCAGACAGGAACAGACCGGGACGCCGTCCAGGCGGACCGTGCAGGACCCGCACTCGCCCTGTTCGCAGGCGTTCTTGGAACCGGGCAGCCCCATACGCTCACGCAGCACGTAGAGAAGGGACTCGCCCTCCCACACGTCGTCGGCTTCCTGCGGACGGCCGTTGACCGTGAAATTGACTCGCATGGTTACGCAGCTCCTTCCAGCGTGCGGCCCGCGCCGCGGTACTGCTCCCAGGTCCAGCCGAGCGTGCGGCGGGCCATGATGCCGACCGCGTGCCTGCGGTACTTCGCCGTGCCCCGTACGTCGTCGATCGGGTTGCAGGCGCCCGAGGCGAGCGCGGCGAACTGCTTGGCGATGGCGGGGGTGATGATCTTGCCGCTCTCCCAGAACCCGCCCTCTTCGAGCGCGGCGTTCAGGAAGGCCTCCGCCTCCTTGGCCCGGACGGGCGTCGGGGCGGCGGAGCCGATGCCGGTGCGCACGGTGCGGGTCTCGGGGTGCAGGGCGATACCGAAGGCGCAGACGGCGATGACCATCGCGTTGCGGGTGCCGACCTTCGAGTACTGCTGCGGTCCGTCGGCCTTCCTGATGTGTACGGCGCGGATCAGCTCGTCCGGCTCCAAGGCGTTGCGCTTGACGCCTGTGTAGAAAGCGTCGATGGGAATCAGCCGTGTTCCGCGTACGGATTCGGCCTCCACCTCGGCCCCCGCGGCGAGCAGCGCCGGGTGGGCGTCCCCGGCGGGCGACGCGGTGCCCAGGTTGCCTCCGACCCCGCCGCGGTTGCGGATCTGCGGGGACGCGACGGTGTGCGAGGCGAGCGCCAGGCCCGGCAGCTCGGTGCGCAGGTGCTCCATGATGGCGCTGTACGGGACGGAGGCGCCGAGCCGCACGCTCTCCTGGCCCACCTCCCACTCGGACAGCTCACCGATGCGGTTCAGGTCCAGGAGGTACTCGGGCCGCCGGTGGTCGAAGTTGATCTCGACCATCACATCCGTGCCGCCCGCGATGGGCACAGCCGTGGGGTGCTCGGCCTTGGCGGCGAGCGCCTCCTCCCAGCTGGCGGGGCGAAGGAAGTCCATGAGTGGCTCTCTTCTTCTCAATCGGGTCGTTCACCGGGGCTGGGGACGGCCGGCCCTCGACTGGCTCGTGTGGCTCGTTCATGTGGTGTTCACGTGGTGTGTGGCCCAGTACACAAGCCAGGACCTGGTGGGTGCAGTCACCGAAACACTGAAGGAGTTGGCTGGTCTCCGTCCTCGTCTTGTAGATTCGAACGAATGGCGGGGATCAGTAACCTCGCCGTAATTCACAGGTACCCGTCCACCCCTGTGGCCCCCCACCCGACGTACCCCTTCACCCACCTGTTCCCCCCCTACAGAGATCGGCGGCGACGAGATGCGGCTGCGCGCACTGCTGGAGACCGACGCGCTGGGCCTGCGGCTGCTCGGCGGCGAGGACGAGCTGGACCGCACCGTCCGGGGCGTCATGACGACCGACCTGCGCGACCCCAGCCGCTACCTCTCCGGCGGCGAGCTGGTGCTGACGGGTCTGGCCTGGCGCCGGGACGCGAGCGACTCCGAGCCGTTCGTCCGGATCCTGGCGGGCGCCGGGGTGGCCGGGCTCGCGGCGGGTGAGGCCGAGCTCGGCGACATCCCGGCGGACCTGGTGGAGGCGTGCGTCCAGCACCGCCTGCCGCTCTTCGCGGTGCACGAGACCGTCGCGTTCGCAACGATCACCGAACATGTCGTACGCCAGGTCTCCGGCGAGCGGGCGGGTGATCTGGCGGCCGTGGTGGACCGGCACCGGCGGCTGATGACCTCGGGCCCGGCGGGTGGCGGCCCCGAGGTGGTCCTCGATCTCCTCACCTCCGACCTGGACCTCCACGCCTGGGTCCTCTCGCCCACCGGCCGCCGGATCGCCGGGGCCGGCGCCCCCCTGCCCGGCCCGCTGGGGGCGGCCCTGGCCGGGCACCACCTGGCCGCGACCCGCACCGGGCGGCGGGGGCCGTACCGGGCGGCCGTCGCCGGTACGACGTATTCGCTCTTCCCGATCCGGAACACCGGCCGGGGCGCGGTTCCGGCCACCCGTGACGTCCGGGAGTCGGTGCTCTCCGACTGGCTGCTCGCCGTCGAGGCCGACGCCTCGGACTGGCCCGCCGCCCGGCTGGACCTGCTCCAGGGCGTCACCCAGCTGATCGCCGTCGAACGCGACCGCCGGGACGCGGCCCGTACGGTACGCCGACGGCTCGCCCAGGAGGTCCTGGAGCTGGTCCAGACGGGCGCCGCCCCGGCCGAGATCGCCGCCCGGCTCCGGGTCGCCGCCCCGGTCCTGCTGCCGGGCCTCGGCGCCGCCCCGCAGTGGCAGGTCGTGGTGGCCCGGGTCGACTGGGCGGCCGCCGACGCGGCGGGCCCGGCGGGTGTCCCGGCCGAGCTGGCGGGCGGCCCGGTCGCCCAGGCCCTGCTGGAGGAGATCCTGGTCGACCCGGCGGTCAGCGGCTCCGACTCGGCCGACCGCATCGCCGTCGCCCACACGGGCGACGAGGCCATCGCCCTCGTACCGCTCCCCGCCGTGCCCGCCCCCCTCCCCGAGACGGTGGACGCCCCTGCCGACAACACGGCCGGGCCGGAGACCGGGTCCGGAGAGGCCCGGGCGGCACAGGACCCCGCGCTGCACGCCGACGCGCTGCTCGCCGCCGTACGCGAACCGCTCTCGGCGGGGCTCGCCGACGACGGGCGGCTGACACTGGGTGTCAGCGCGGCCGTCCACTCGGCCGAGGGGCTGCGCGGCGCTCTGGAGGAGGCCCGGCACGCCCGCCGGGTGGCGGCGGCCCGGCCGGGGCGGGTCTGCGCGGCCGGTCACCACGAGCTGGCCTCGCACGTGCTGCTGCTGCCGTTCGTCCCCGACGACGTCCGCCGGGCCTTCACCGCCCGGCTGCTGGACCCGCTGCGCGACTACGACCGGCGCCACCGCGCCGAGCTCATCGAGACGCTGGAAGCCTTTCTGGACTGCGACGGCTCCTGGACGCGGTGCGCGGCCCGGCTGCACCTCCATGTCAACACACTGCGCTACCGCGTCGGCCGGATCGAGCAGTTGACGGGCCGTGACCTTTCGCGTCTTGAGGACAAACTCGACTTCTTCCTCGCCCTGCGTATGAGCTGACCCGTGCGCCCCGCCGAGCTCCGGTGAGCTCCCCCCGTTTGTGAATTCCTTCACCTGACATCGGTCGGACCCCTTGGCCCGGCGTGCCAATCCGTGCTGAGATGCGGCCAGACTCAACAGCACAATGGCGCGCTCGGGGAGGGCAATGTGGCGGATACCGCCATGTCTGGTTCCGGAACGACAGCAGATGGCGATCCGCCGCTCCAGACAGCGGTATGGCGGTTGCGGTCCCGCGCCTGCTGGACGGATGCGGCCGCCCTGCTGGAGCCGTACGCGGCGAGCGACCCGGCGGCGGCCATCCAGCGCACCGCCCTGCTGACCGAACGGTGCCTCTACACCGGCGAGGGCTGGACCGACGCCGAGGACGCGCTGCGGAGCACGGAGGCGCTGGCCCGCAGCGACGACGAGCGCGGCGGGGCCGCCTGCGAGCGGGGCCACCTCGCCTACGCCTCGACCCTGCTGGGCGTACGGGACCGGGCCGACGAGGCGAGCGTGGCGCTGAGCCGGGCGGCGGCGCTGCTGGCGCCCACCGCGCCCGGACGGCCGCTGCTGGACTTCCGGCGCGGGCTGATCGCCCAGAACATCGCGGACTCCCCGCAGTCGGCCCGCGCCGCGTACCGCCGGGCGCACGCCGGGGCGGCCGCGCGCGGAGACGAGCTGCTGCTCTCCTTCACCTGGCGCCATCTCGCCGCTCTGGCGCTCCAGGAGGGCGAGCTGGCCGAGGCGCGGCACGGGTTCGCGGAGTCGCTGCGGATCCGGGAGGAGCTGGGCTATCTGGTCGGTACGGCCCCGGCGCTGATCTCCCTCGCGGAGGCGGAGCCCGAACCGGAGGCGGCGGACCGGCTGCGCGCGGAGGCGGGGCGGCTGTTCCGGCTGCTCGGCGGCGTGCCGACCTGGCTGGCGCCGCACCTCGGAGTCCCGGGGCCACGGCCGGCGGCGGCGAGCTGAGGACCGGGGCGCGGGGCCGGCACCCCGCGCCCGCCCCGAGGCCGGGCGCATCGGCACGAGGCGAGGACGGGGCCGGCGCAGGGGGAATCCGTCCGCGCCTGCGGCGTGGGCCGGGCTCGCGCGCCCGGTCAGAGCAGAACGCCCCCGGAGACCTCGACGCGCTGGGCGGTCATCCAGCGCAGGCCCTCGGAGGCCAGCGTGGCGATGGCGTCGCCGATCTCCTCGGGTTCGCCGACGCGGCCGAGCGCCGTCTGCCCGGCCAGGCCCTCGCGCATACCGGCGTCGTCCCGCATGGCACCGCCGTTGAAGTCGGTGGCGGTCGGCCCCGGGGCGATGGAGTTGACCCGGATGCCCCGGGGGCCGAGTTCCGCGGCCAGGGTGCGGCTCATGGCCTCGACGGCGGCCTTCGAGGCCGAGTAGACCGAGGTCGCGGGACTGGTGTGGCGCGTCAACGACGACGAGACGTTGATGACGTGGGCGCCTTTCGCCAGCATCGGCACCAGCGCCTGGACGAGGAAGAACGTGCCCCGCACGTTCGTGCCGAACACCGTGTCGAAGTCGGCGGCCGTGACCGCTTCCAGCGGACCGAAGACGCCCACCCCCGCGTTGTTGACCACGATGTCCAGCCGCGAAGCCCCCCAGCGCTCCAGCAGTCCGCTCAGCTCGGAGGTGAAGGCCCCGAAAGAGGCGAGGTCGGCGAGGTCGAGACGCACGACGGCCGTGCTCCCGCCCGCGGCGCGCACGTCCCGCGCCGTCTCCTCGGCCCCGGCCGCATCACCGCGGTGCGTGACCACGACCCGCACCCCGCGCGCCGCCAGCGCAAGAGCCGTACTCCGGCCCAGACCACGGTTGGCACCGGTCACCAGAGCGATTCTTCCGGCTGTCATCGGCTACTCCCTCATCGCGCGGCACCGGAGTGGCGTCGGGCACCGCCGCCAGTTACGAGTCACTTGACTCGCCTTTCACTGGCAGCGTAGGCACGCACGGAGAGGCGAGTCAAGTGACTCGCCTCGGAGCCAGGGCATACTGGGCGCATGGCAGCAGAGCTCTCCGCACACCACCGCCGTCTGGCCCAGCAGAAGCGTGCGGCGATCATCTCCGCGGCGACGGACCTCTTCCTGAACCACGGTTACGACGGCACGTCCCTCGCCCGCATCGCGGAAGGGGCGGCGGTCTCGAAGTCCACCCTGTTCAAGCAGTTCCCCACCAAGGCGGCCCTCTTCGAGGCCATCGTGACCGAGTCCTGGCAGCGCGATGCCGCCGGCGCCGTAGCGCGGCCCGAGGCCGGAGACCTGCGTTCCGGCCTGACCTCCATCGGCCACCGCTACGCCGACCTGATGGGCCGGCCCGGCATGACAGCCCTGTTCCGCATCGTCATCGCCGAGCTGCCCCGCTTCCCCGAACTGGGACGGATGCAGTTCCAGCTCGGCAAGCTGCCCTACTTCACCTCGGTCCAGCGCTACCTGGAGGCGGAGCACAAGGCCGGCAACGCCGACGTTCCGGACGCCGAGAGCGCCGCCAACCAGTTCCTCGGGATGATCGCCAACTACGTCCTGTGGCCCCGCATGCTGCTGACCGACTGGAACCCCACGGCCTCCGACATCCGCTACTCCGTCGAGCAGGCGGTGGAGACCACGCTCGCCCGCTACGCCCCCGGCCGTCGGACCTGACCCGCGGCCGGAGCGCGTACGCCGGAGCGCGCCCGCCGGGTCAGCCTTCCGCGCCCGTGAAGTGCTCCCGTACGAGCGCCTGGACGACGGCCAGGTCCTGGGCGGTCAGGGCGTCCAGCAGCGCGGTGTGCTCGGCGGCGTCCGCCAGCAGGTCGGCGCGGCGGGTGGCCGGACCGGCGACCGGCGGCCACTGCGAGCGGCGGTGCAGCTCGTCGGCGACGGCCACCAGCTGCTCGTTGCCCGCCAGGGCGAGGACCGCGCGGTGGAAGGCCCGGTCGCACTCGGCGTAGCCCGCCCGGTCGCCCACGGCCGCCGCCGTGACCGTCGCGTCGGCCAGCGGCCGCAGCGCGCACCACCGGTCCGCCGGGACGGTGCGGGCCAGTCGCAGCATCACCGGTACCTCGATCAGGGCACGCACCTCGGCCAGCTCCGCCAGCTCACGGGGCCCGCGCTCACTGACCCGGAAGCCCCGGTTCGGCACCACCTCGACGGCGCCCTCGGTGGCCAGCTGCTGCATCGCCTCGCGCACCGGGGTGGCGGAGACCCCGAAGCGGCCGCCGAGGGCGGGGGCTGAGTAGACCTGGCCGGGGGTCAGCTCGCCGTCGACGAGAGCGGCGCGCAGGGCCTGGAGGATCTGGCCCCGGACGGAGTGACGGACCACACGCGGTGCGGGCGGCTCGCCGTGGGTGTGCTCGCCCCGGACCACCGCCATGTCCTGCGGACGGTCGCCGCGCACCTGTTCGGGCACCCGGCCGGCCGCCGAGGCGTCGGCGCACGCGCCGGGCGCGTACGGCGGCCGTACGTCCTCACGCGCGCTGCTCTGCTCCACCCGGACCTCCTAGGGGTGTCTTGCCTGCCGCGCCGGCCGGCTCGCGCGGGCCCGGCCCCCCGTGCACGATAGAGGGAGGAGGCCGCAGTTCAAACATCGATCGCGTCGGGTAAGGTAAGCCTTACCTGCAAACGATCCCGATTCGGTGGTCCCTGCATGACCCTCACTCCGCTGCTCACCGGCGCCGCGACGTCCCCTGTGACCGCCGCGTACGCCCGTCTGACCGAGGTCTTCCCCGGGCTGCGCGCCGAGGTGCTGGACGAGGGCGCGAGCGCCCCGTCCGGCGCCGGCTGGGTCGGCGCGGCCGAGCTGGCCGCCGGCGGACCGGCCGTGGACACCTTCCTCGCCTGGGACAACGCCCAGGTGCTCCGGGACTACGGACAGCAGGCCCGCCCCGACGTGGTGGCCAGCTTCGGCCTCCACCGGTACGCCTGGCCCGCCTGCCTGCTGGTGACCGTGCCCTGGTTCCTCCAGCGGCGGGTGCCGCGCGTCCCGGTGGGGGACGTCGCCTTCCAGCGGGCGCTGGGACACCTGACCGTACGGGTCCGCGAGTTCGCCTGCCTGCCGGACGACCCGGCGGCCGGGCTGCCCGGCGCCCGGGTGGTGGCCGACGAGGAGGCGCTGCGGGCCGAGGTCCTGGCCGCCCTCACCGAGCACCTGGAGCCGGTGCTGACGGGGTTCGCACCGCGCATGCGGCGGGGGAAGCGGGCGCTGTGGGGGATGGCGACGGACGAGATCGTCGAGGGCCTCTGGTACGTCGCGCATCTGCTCGGCGAGGAGCGCCGCGCGATGGCCGAGCTGGAGCTGCTGCTCCCCGGCACCACGAAGCCGTACGTCGGCACCGCGGGCTTCCGCGAGCTGACCGGACCGGAGGGGCAGTCGCTGCCGACCCGGGACCGGGCGAGCTGCTGCCTCTTCTACACCCTGCGCCCCGAGGACACCTGTGTGACCTGCCCGCGTACCTGTGACGCGGACCGGGTGCGGAAGCTCGCCGCGGCTTCCTGATCCACACCGCCCGTCCGGATGACGTGGAATCGAATGCGACTCGGTTGAACCGCGCGGCCGTTCGAGAAGATTCCACCCATCGATAGCCTCTCCCACCCCCATGGCGTGCTCTTGTCCCGAAACCCGCGGAGCGGCACGGGAATTCCGTCACGATGGCGCACGAAACGCCCTACGTGACGCAAGGGACCGCGCATGAGACTGACCGACATATCGCTTGACTGGCTGCTTCCGGGCGCCGTGCTGCTCGTGGGAGTCATGGCGGCGGTGACGGTGGTCGCACGCGGCAAGCGTGCCGCCGGCAAGGCCGCGGCCGACGACTCCTGGGAACGCAGCGAGGAGCGCCGCAGGCGCAAGGAAGCGCTGTACGCCACCGCCAGTTACGTCCTGCTGTTCTGCTGCGCGGCCGTCGCCGCCGCGCTCTCCTTCCACGGCCTCGTCGGCTTCGGGAAGCAGAACCTGAATCTGAGCGGAGGCTGGGAGTACCTGGTCCCGTTCGGGCTGGACGGGGCCGCGATGTTCTGTTCCGTGCTGGCCGTACGGGAGGCGAGCCACGGAGACGCGGCGCTCGGCTCCCGGCTGCTGGTGTGGACGTTCGCCGGGGCCGCCGCCTGGTTCAACTGGGTGCACGCCCCCCGGGGCATGGACCACGCGGGCGCCCCGCACTTCTTCGCGGGGATGTCGCTCTCGGCCGCGGTGCTCTTCGACCGCGCCCTGAAGCAGACCCGCCGGGCCGCGCTGCGCGAACAGGGCCTGGTGCCCCGTCCGTTGCCGCAGATCCGGATCGTCCGCTGGCTGCGGGCGCCCCGGGAGACCTTCGGCGCCTGGTCGCTGATGCTCCTGGAAGGCGTCCGCACGCTGGACGAGGCGGTGGACGAGGTGCGGGAGGACCGCAAGGAGCGGGAGCAGGACCGGCTGCGCCGACGGGACCAGGAGAAGCTGGACCGGGCCCGTATCAAGGCCCTGAACCGGCAGAACCGGGTCTGGGGACGCAGCCGGGTCGGCCACCAGGTCGACGTTCCGGCCCTGGCCCCGGCGGCGGGCGGCTCCGCGCCACCCGTCGCGGAGCCCGCCATAGCAGAGCCGGGTCAGCTGCCTCTGCGACCCCGGCCATCCCTGCAAGCCGTCGGCCCGAAACAACCGGCGGACGGTTCGAGCTCGAAGAGCCTCGGCCCTTCGAACCCGGGGAGTGACGCACGGACGGTCGACCTCACCGCCGAGGACGACACCCAGACACTCCCCCGGCTCGACTCGCTGGAGCAGAAACTGAAGGACCTGGAGCAGCAGTTCGGCTGAGGAAGCTGACCGGCCGCCCCTGAAGGGAGGCCGGTCAGCCCGTTCCGCCGCGCAGCTCGAACCAGACCACCTTGCCCAGGGCCCGCGCCTCGACCCCCCAGGCGTCGGCCATGCTCCGCACCAGGATCAGCCCCCTGCCGTGCGTACCGTCGTCGGCGTTCGGTACGTACGGCGCGGGCAGATCCGCTTCGAAGTCCTGGACCTCCACCCGCAGGGCCACCGGGGTCGCCGTCGCGGTGACCACGGCCCCGTGCCGGGTGTGGATCAGCGCGTTGGTCACCAGCTCGCTCAGCAGCAGCTCCGCCGCCTCGATCTGTTCCGGGCCGGAGCGATGCCGGAGGAACTCCCGCAGCTCGCGCCGGACTTCCCCCACCGCCGACCGTTCCGTATGACCCACCCTGCGGTGCATCCGGTCCGGCTGCTGCGGCGCGACGCCCGGTCTCCGCCCCCGTGGGCCGCGCCCCTCGCCGGCCTGGGCCCTCTTCTGACGCTTCACCATGTCCCCCGCCCGCACCGCGATCCGACCTCCTCCGTTCCGGCCGTCCGTCGAACGGCCTCACGGGATGCATGCCCCTGTACGCACACGGTCACGCTTGGCGGGGCCGGTGAGTGGAGCGCGGGCAGAGGCAGCGGGGGGCGCACGGGGAGACTCGCCCCGCACACGGATTCAGGGGTGCTCCGGGCCGTGCCAGGGGAATGATCCCGGGCCACAGCGGCAGCCGGGCGGAGCCCCGGAAGAGCCGAGATGCACGACGACCGCACCCTGGTGGAGGGCCGTCCGGAACGGTCCCGGCACCACTTCATCCGCCCCGCGCGGTACGGGGCGGGGCCGCTGGACGGGGCGGCGGTGCCGGAGCTGCCGGTGGCGGTGGCCGGGGGCGGCGACATCGTGCTGGACAACGGGCTGCTGAGGGTCACCGTCGACCGGGACGGGCTGGTGTCGGGGGTGCGGGACCTGGTGGCCGGGCGCGAGGTGCTGGCCCCCGGCGGACGGGCCAACCCTCTTGAGCTGCACCCGGACCACCCCGATCACTGGGACGCCCGGGACATCGACCGGCACCACCGCCGCAACCGCACCGATCCGACCGGCGCCGGTACGGTGGCGCTGGTCGAGGAGGGCCCGCTCCGGGCGGTCACCGACGAGCGGGGCCTGGCCCTGGAGCTGCGGCCGTCCCGGATCCTGACGCTGCGGCTCACCCGGGCTGAGCGCTCACGAGCCTCAAGGGCGAGGCACGTTACGGAGGTTGGAGCGGGCCATCTGGAGCATCCGGCCCACTCCGCCGTCCAGCACGACCTTGCTCGCCGAGAGCGCGAAGCCGGTGACCATGTCGGCCTTGATCTTCGGCGGGATGGAGAGCGCGTTGGGGTCGGTCACCACATCGACCAGGGCCGGACCCTTGTGCTTGAAGGCGTCCTTCAGTGCGCCCTCCAGCTGCTTGGGCTTCTCCACCCGCACCCCGTACGCCCCGCAGGCGCGGGCCACGGCGGCGAAGTCCGGGTTCTTGTTGGTGGTGCCGTAGGCCGGCAGTCCGCCGACCATCATCTCCAACTCGACCATTCCCAGGGAGGAGTTGTTGAACAGGACCACCTTCACCGGCAGGTCGTACTGGACGAGGGTGAGGAAGTCGCCCATCAGCATGGAGAAGCCGCCGTCGCCCGACATCGCCACGACCTGCCGGTTCCGGTCGGTGAACTGGGCACCGATCGCCTGCGGCAGCGCGTTGGCCATCGACCCGTGGGAGAACGAACCGATCACCCGTCGCTTGCCGTTGGGCGTCAGATAGCGTGCGGCCCAGACATTGTTCATCCCGGTGTCGACGGTGAACACGGCGTCCTCGTCGGCCATGTCGTCCAGCACGGAGGCGACGTACTCGGGGTGGATCGGGGTGTGCTTCTCGACCTTGCGGGTGTACGCCTTGACGACGCCCTCCAGCGCGTCGGCGTGCTTCTTCAGCATCCGGTCGAGGAACTTGCGGTCGCTCTTGGGCTGCACGCGGGGCGTCAGACAGCGCAGCGTCTCACGGACGTCGCCCCACACCGCCAGGTCCAACTTGGAGCGACGGCCGAGGCGTTCGGGACGGACGTCGACCTGGGCGATCTTCACGTCGTCCGGAAGGAACGCGTTGTACGGGAAGTCGGTGCCGAGCAGGATCAGCAGGTCGCACTCGTGGGTCGCCTCGTAGGCCGCGCCGTAGCCGAGCAGCCCGCTCATGCCGACGTCGTAGGGGTTGTCGTACTGGATCCACTCCTTGCCGCGCAGCGCGTGCCCGACCGGGGACTTCACCTTCTCGGCGAACTGCATCACCTCGGCGTGCGCACCCGCCGTGCCGCTGCCGCAGAACAGCGTCACCCGTTTGGCCTCGTCCACCATCCGGCAGAGCTTGTCGATCTCGTCGTCGCCAGGCCGGACGGTCGGCCGTGAGGTGACCAGAGCGTGTTCGACGGTCTTCTCGGGGGCGGCCTTGGAGGCGATGTCGCCCGGCATCGTCACGACGCTGACGCCACCCAGGCCGATCGCGTGCTGGATGGCCGTCTGGAGGAGGCGCGGCATCTGCTCCGGGTTGGAGATCATCTCGTTGTAGTGGCTGCACTCCTGGAAGAGCAGCTCCGGATGGGTCTCCTGGAAGTAGCCGAGCCCGATCTCGCTGGAGGGGATGTGCGAGGCGAGGGCGAGGACCGGGGCCATGGAGCGGTGCGCGTCGTACAGGCCGTTGATGAGGTGAAGATTGCCCGGCCCGCAGGAGCCGGCGCAGGCCGCCAGGTTCCCGGTGATCTGGGCCTCGGCACCAGCGGCGAAGGCGGCGGTCTCCTCGTGCCGGACGTGGATCCAGTCGATGGCCGAGTTACGCCGAATGGCGTCCACGACGGGGTTCAGGCTGTCGCCGACGACGCCGTACAGGCGCTTGACGCCCGCCCTGGCGAGGATGTCGACGAACTGCTCCGCCACGTTCTGCTTGGCCATGGGTGTGCGCCCTTCCCTTGCCCCGTGCACTGTCGGTTGTCCGGACTCCGGAGGCCGAAACATCAGCCGGACATGCGGCCTCCGGAGTCCATCAACCCATGGCGTGCGCGGTTACGCCTCCCAGACGGCCGCGCAGGTGCGGTCGTCGGCGTACCCCTTGATCCGGAGCTGGGTGTCGGCGAGGAAGGCGGGCAGCCCGGGCGGTCCCGGCGGGCCCCAGCGCTCGGCGAGCTCGTCGGGAAGCTCCGGCTCGCCGCGCATCGGCTCGGCCAGCCCGTTGCTGCAGAGCAGCAGTGTGTCGCCCGGGCGGGCCACGGAGGCCCGGAAGCGGAAGAGTTCGGCGGGCGGCGGGGCGGGGCCGTCGCTGTACGGGGACGGGGGCGTGGTGATCTGGAGGTCCATGGTCAGCCGGTCGCCGTCCGGCCCCTCCTCGCTCACGCCGTCGCCGGATGAGGCGGACGCCTGCGGAATCACCGGTTCCAGGTCCTGCCAGAGCCCGTCGCGGAGCCGGAAGAGGCCGCCCCTGCCGACGCCGAAGAAGACGCGCGTACGGCAGTCGGGGTCGGCGGAGAGCAGCAGGCACCGCAGGCTGGCGGTGTACTCCCCCGGTTCCAGGCCCAGTTCGGCGGCGCGGGCCCGCAGTTTGCCGTACGTGCGGTCGGTGAGCCGGTGCAGCCCCGACTTGAGGTCGGCGCGACGGCCCGCCCTTATGTCCTCGGAGAGCCGGGCGTGGCTGCGGGCCACAGCCCCGCCGATCCACCGGCAGGCGTCGGCCGCCGCGAGATGCGCCCCTTCCCCGGCCCGCACGCCCCCGGCCACGGCGACGAGCACGAGCGCGCTCTCGGCCGCCCCGAACCGGGCCGTGAGCAGCGCGTCCCGCCGGGGCTCGCCCCGGAACCGGGCGGAGTCGCCCCGCACGGAGGCGGCCCGCAGGGTGTACGTCCCGTACCGCGCACCGTCCAGCACGGTGTCGGGGACCAGGGCGTCCAGGTTCTCCGAGGTGGCGGCGGGCAGGGCGGCGGGCTCGGCGTCATAGGTGGGCGGCCGGTCCCCCAGATGGTCGACGAGGGGCCGGGCCCCGCCACCATCGGCCGGTGCGTCGCTCGCGGCCCAGTCCGGGGGCAGCTCGTGCAGGGCGCTGGGGTCGGGCGCGCCGGCGGGTCCGGCGGAAGGCGGGGCGGGCGGCGGCTCGGGCTCGGGCGGCTTCGGCGCGGCGAAGGTGCGGGGGCCGGGCGGGGCGGCGGGGGCTTCCCAGGGGGCAGGGAAGACGGTGTTACGGGGTCCGGGGACGGCGACGGGACGCACGCCCGCCTCCGGCCTCTTCTCCTGCTCCTCGTACGACCCCCGCCCCTGGTAGCGGTCCCAGGCCGTACGGGGGTCAGGTTTCCGCTCCGGCGTCGAGGTCGGCTGAGCGTTCGGCCTCGGGCCCGGCTGCGGGTCCGGCCGTGGGGTCGGCCGTGGGGCCGGCTGCGGGTTCGGCTGCGGGTTCGGCCGTGGGTTCGGCTTCAGCTCCGACGACAGCTCCGGCTGCGACTCCGGTCCCGGCTCCGCCCGCAGGTCCGGCTTCAGCCCCGAAGACAGCTCCGGCTGCGGGTCCGGCTCGGACCGCAACTCCGGCTGCGGGTCCAATCCCGGCTCCGCCCGCAAGTCCGGCTGCGAATCCGGTCTCAGCCCCGCCCGCGGGCCCTGCTTCGGCTCCTCCTCCGCCTGCGGCAACGGCACCCGCTCCGGTCTCAGCTCCGGGACCGGCCCCGCGTACGCCTCCCGGTCGGCGGTCCCAGCGGTCTCCCGCTGGTGGCCCACCGCCCGGCTCACCGTGTCCGACACGGAGTCGAAGCGGTCGTCGAGGCTGTCGGGCGCGCTGCTCGGACCGGTGTCCGGCGCGGTGTCGTCGTACAGCTTCCGCCACCAGTCGTCCTCGTGGGCGGCGGGCTTCTCCCCCTGCTGACTCATGCCCTTATTGTCCACCGCGGACCCTGCCCGAAAACGGGGCATCCGGAAAAAGTGGCCCGGAAATGAGATCCGCCGGGCGGCCCCACCCCCCACGGGAAGGACGCCCGGCGGACCGGTCGGCGTGATCAGCGGATCACCGGTTCGGCGGCTGATCGGATCGACAGATCACCGCACGGCGTAGGCGTCGTTCACGGTCTGCACGACGGAGTTGCCGTGCGCGTCCGTGAGTTCGGTCCTCAGCGTGACCGTCCGCCCCGCCGCCCCGGCGTGGTCCACGGTCGCCGTCCACCGGCCGCCGTGCTGGGCCGTGGTGGCGGCGTGCCAGATCTCGCCACCGTCGTACGAGAAGGAGACGGCGGCCTTGCTGAGCCTGCCGGGGGTGTACCCGGCGTGCCCGGTGGCGGTGAGGCCGATGCGCTGCCTGTCCTGCGCGGGAACGGTCCTCATCCCGTCAGCGGGGACGTCGTAGCGCGGGAAGAGCAGCGGGAGTCCCTGCGATGCCACATCCGGCTTCCGCTCGGAACGGAACTTCCAGGTGGTCTCCGTCGGTGTGGACCGCTTCCAGACGGCGGCGGGTGAGCCGGTCTTCCTGGTCGTCAGGGTGAGTTCGTACGCGGCGTCCTCGGCGGGCACGGTGAAGACGCCGAACGGGTAGCCGCTGCCTCCGACGAGTTCGCCGTTCCGGCTGAGCTGTACGTTGCCGATGTCGCCGAACGAGCCCTGCTGCCCGATGTGTTCGATGTCGGTCATGAAGGCGGGAGCGACGCCGATCCGGTTGTCCTGCCGCTCCCCGGCGAGCAGCTCCTGGCCTGCCGCGTCGCGCGGGGCGCCGGGGACGACGAGACCCCGGTACCAGGCCTCGGTGGTGGCCCGACCCGCCTGCTGGGTACGGGGGTTGCCGGTCATCAGCTCGCCCCCCGGACCTTGTAGGTACGGTCCGAGGTGACCGGCCCCTTCTCCGGAAAGGACAGGTTGAAGACGAACGGGCTGACGGCGGTGGCCTTACAGGAGACCTCCGCCTTCCCCTTGCCGAGCGCCTTCGTCAGTACGGCGGCCTCCTCGGCCCGCAGGCCGAGGACCGGCAGCGGTGCCGCCCCGTAGCCGACGCCGGGCTTCCAGTCACCGGCCGAGGGGCGGTGGACCAGGAGCGCGGTGGCTCCGGCCTCCTGGGCGGCCCGCGCCTGGGCCAGGGCGTTGGACGCCCCGTCGCCCACCTTCACCAGGGCGACCTTGCCCCGCGCCCCGGCGGCTGCCAGCTCGGCCGGGGTGCCCGTACCCGCGTCGACGGCGTCGGCCCTCCCCGTGCCGTCCAGGTTGACCGAGCCGGTCGTGGCGGGCCTCGGGTGCAGGCCAGCGCCGCCGACGAGGGAGAACTTCCGGATCTGCGGGGCGTAGGCGCGCCAGAAGGAGGCGAACTCGAACTCCCCGTCCTTCGCCTTGCCTTGGACGTCCGCCCGGTACTCCTTCACGATCTCGGAGCCGGAGATGGAACCCGAGTGGAGCCAGGTGCTTCAGGGAGAGCTTCACCGCCTTGCCGCCCGTGTTGGTGTACGGCACCGAGACGGTGGTGCGATCGCTCTTGTCCTGGGGCCAGTCGAAGGTGCCGCCCTGGAGGGCCGGGGCGCCGAGCACCGGCGTACGGATCGCGCGGTCGACGCCGAGACGGCCGCCTCCGGTCTCGCGTACGTCGCCGGGCACCGTGCTCTTCGCGGAGGAGACCAGCGCCGCCTTGACCTGCTGGGCGGTCCACTCCGGGTGGCGCTGCTCGACCACGGCGGCGGCACCGGCGACGTGCGGGGCCGCCATCGACGTACCGGACATGGCCCGGTACGCCTGGGAGCCGCGTCCCCCGGCGGTTGCGGCCGAGATGGCGACGCCGGGTGCGGTGATCTCGGGCTTGAGGGTGTGCGAGCCGATCGTGGGGCCCGGCTGGAGAAGTCCGCCGTGGTGTCGTCGCGGTCGACCGCGCCCACCGTGAGGACGCCGGGTGCGCAGCCGGGCGAGGAGACGGTGTTCAGGGAGGGGCCGAGGTTTCCGGCGGCGACCACGAACAGGGTGTCCTTGCTCCTGCCCAGCTCCTCCGCGGCCAGGCCCGGTCGGCGCCGATCTGCTTCGTCGACTTGTCGAGAGTGGCCTGAACCTTGCGGTCCAGCCAGAGCTTCTTGAGCCGGTACCCGGCCCGGGAGCGGGGTGCGGTGATGTCGGACCAGAAGGTGGCGGTGTGCTCCTTGTCCGCCTTCAGCGCGAGGCCGTCGATCGCGTCGAGGGCCTGGCCCCGCTCGGCGCCGCGCGGGGTGGCGGGGGCGGTGCGGGCGGTGTAGGTGGCGATCAGCGGGACCGCGTGGGTGCGGCTGTCGTCGTAGCCCTGGCGGATCAGTCCGGTGACGTTGAAGAGTTCCTCGTCGACGGTGCCCCGGGCGAGCGCGGCGACGGCGGTGTCCGGGTAGACGTACAGGTCGCGGCCGGACCGCCGGGTCTGGACGAGCGGCGTGGAGCCGTCGGGGCGGGGCAGGGCCGTGGCTGCGGAGGCGCCCGAGGCGTCCGTGGTCACCAGCACCTTGTCGCCGGTGACCAGGGTCAGCGTGACGGGCTCCGGGCCGGCCGGGGCCGCACGGCCGGTGAGCGGTCGTTCGGCGTCTCGCTCGTCCGGTGGCGCCGCCACGGACGGTGCGATCGCGGTGACGGCGAGGACGGCGGCGGTCGCCGCTCCGAGTGCCGTACGCGATATCGGGCGCATCGCTCTGCCCAGGTCGTTCCGGAACGAAGCAGCCGAAGAGGCCCCATTCCGGAAGTTGTTGGTGCTGTGGTGGCGCCACACTGGCAGAGGGGCCAGCGGGACAGGGGATGATGTGCGCGGCGGGTTTACGCCGTGGCCCTTTTCCGCCACGGCCGACCGGCCGGAACGGGCGCTGCGACGCGTGATCACGACACCCGGGGAGGGTCGGGGAATGCTGGGGGCGATAGGTCTCGACGAGAGGCAGGAAGCCGCGTACCGCGCGCTGGTGGCGGCGGGAGCGGCGGAACTCTCCGCTCTCGCGCACCGGCTGGGCCTCCCGGAGGCGGAGACCGAGCGGGCGCTGCGTCGGCTGGAGCAGCAGGGGCTGGCCGCGCGGTCCTCGGCGCGCCCGGGCCGCTGGGTGGCGGCCCCGCCGGGGGTGGCGCTGGGGGCCCTGCTGATCCAGCAGCGCCACGAGCTGGAGCAGGCGGAGCTGGCGTCGGCGCTGCTGGCGGAGGAGTACCGGGCGGAGGCGAGCGAGCCCGAGGTGCACGATCTGGTGGAGGTGGTGACCGGGGCGGCGGCGGTCGCCCAGCGGTTCCGCCAGTTGCAGCTGGGGGCCGCGTCCGAGGTGTGCGCCCTGGCCACCGGGAGGCCGATCACGGTGACCGGGACGGAGAACGAGTCCGAGGAGCGGGCGGCCTCGCGCGGCGTCGGCTACCGGGTGGTCGTGGAGCGCGAGGTGCTGTCGCTGCCGTCGGGGATCCTGGAGCTGTCGGCCGCGCTGAGCCGGGAGGAGCAGTGCCGGGTGGTCGACCGGGTGCCGACGAAGCTGATGATCGCCGACGGGACCACGGCGATGGTCCCGCTGACCGGGCGTGATGCCGAGCCCGCCGCCCTGGTCGTGCACGCCAGCGGGCTGCTGGAGTCGCTGATGGGCCTCTTCGAGGCGGTGTGGCGGGAGGCGATGCCGCTGCGGCTCGGCGAGGGCGGTCGCGGGGTACGCGAGGACGGTGCCGGGCCCGACGCCACCGATCTGGAGATCCTGTCGCTGCTGCTGGCCGGACTGACCGACGCCAGCGTGGCCAAGCAGCTGGAGCTGGGGCTGCGGACCGTGCAGCGCCGGGTCAAGGGGCTGATGGAGCTGACCGGGGTCTCCACCCGGCTCCAGCTGGGCTGGCATGCGTACGAGCGCGGCTGGGTCGCCCGCTCAGGGCCGCCCGGCTCGCCGTCGGCGCAGGTCGCGGGGGTGCGCTGACGGGCGGAGCGGTGCACTCTCCGGCAGTCTGGTCGGATGAGTGTGTGGCAGCTCGTCGCCGTGGGCCTGGTCATGCTGCTGGGCCTGGTCGGGGTCCTGGTGCCGGGTGTGCCGGGGCAGGCGATCGTCTGGGCGGCAGTCCTGTGGTGGGCGCTGACGGACATGTCGCCGACGGCCTGGGGGGTCCTGATCGGCGCAACGGCCCTGATGCTGTTGAACCAGGCCCTGAAGCCGCTGCTGCCGCCGCGCCGCCCGGGTGAGTCGGGCGCGCCCCGCCGGAC
Organism: Streptomyces griseus subsp. griseus; assembly: GCF_003610995.1. Taxonomy (NCBI): domain Bacteria; kingdom Bacillati; phylum Actinomycetota; class Actinomycetes; order Kitasatosporales; family Streptomycetaceae; genus Streptomyces; species Streptomyces griseus. Next base: position 6,182,233 of record NZ_CP032543.1, on the reverse strand, counting down.
GGTGATGCTCGGCGGGGTCGCGGGGATCGTGGGGTTCTTCGTGGTGCCCGTGGTGGGCGGGATCGCCGGGTTCGTGGGGGCGATCTACGGGGCGGAGCGGCTGCGGCTGGGCAGCCGGGGCGCGGGCTGGGTGTCGGTGCGCTCGGTGATGCGGGCGACGGGTTACGCGGTGCTGGTGGAGCTGTTCGCCTGCCTGCTGGTGGCGGGTGCCTGGCTGGGCGCGCTGCTCTGGGGCTGACGCCGCCCGGCGCGCGGGGCGGGCTTCCGTACGGCCGTCTCCAGATGGCGTACGGCGTACGAGCGCCACGGCCGCCACCGCTCGGCCCCCGGTGTCCCGCACGGGTCCACGTCCGGATCCCCGAGCGCCCGCATCCGGATCAGTGCGGCGGTCGGCCCGTCCACCCCCGGCAGCGTGGCCAGCGTCCGCCTCGCCTCCTCCCGGTCGGCGCCCGCGTCCAGCCGCAGCGCCCCGTCGGCGAGCGCGGCTGCCAGGGTCCGCAGGGCGGGCTCGGTGGCGGCCGCGGCCAGGACGCCCGGCTCGGGGAAGACATGGGTGAGCGCGCCGCACGGCACGTCCACCGCCTTCCCGTACCGCTCCACCAGCTCCTGCGCCCGCTCCCGCCCCACCAGCGCCCGTACGGCCTCCTCCTCCGGGTCCGCCGCCCCCGGCGAGCGCAGTCCGGGGCGGGCGGCGACCAGCGGGGCGAGCCGGGCGTCGGCGGCCAGGGCCTCGTCCACGGCGTACGGATCGGCGTCCAGGTCGAACAGGCGCCGCAGCCGCTGTACGGCGGTGGTCAGGTCGCGCAGATCGGTGAGGTGGATCCGGGCCTCCAGCCACGGTCCGGGGGACGCCTCGTCGACTGCGGCGATCCCGGTCCCGTACGGCAGCCGGAGCGTACGCCGGTAGGTGCGGCGCCCCGGCTCCCCGGCCAGCTCCTCGACCCGGGCCACGGCCCCCGCCCCCAGCAGGTCGAAGACAGCGCCGGTGGCGTACGGGCCCCGATGGGCGAGCCGCAGCGCGATCCCGGCCCGCAGCCCCTCACCCCGGCCCCCGCCGAGCCCGGTCCCGGCCTCGGCGCGCAGGGCGCTGGGGGTGCGGGCGTAGATCCGGCGGATGGTGTCGTTGAACTGCCGCACACTGGCGAACCCGGCAGCGAAGGCGATCTCGGTGACCGGCAGGCCGGTGGTCTGGAGGAGCACCCGGGCGGTGTGGGAGCGCTGGGCGCGGGCGAGTGCGACGGGTCCGGCGCCGAGCTCGGCGTTGAGCTGGCGCTGGACCTGCCGGGCGCTGTAGCCGAGCCGCCCGGCCAGCCCGGGTACGCCCTCGCGGTCCACCACCCCGTCGCCGATCAGCCGCATCGCCCGGCCGACGACATCGGCGCGGACGTTCCACTCGGCGGAGCCGGGCACGGCGTCGGGGCGGCAGCGGCGGCAGGCCCGGAAGCCGCCCGCCTGGGCAGCCGCCGCCGTCGGGTAGAAGCGCACGTTGGCGCGCCTGGGGGTGACAGCGGGGCAGCTCGGCCGGCAGTAGATGCCGGTGGTCACGACGGCGAAGAAGAAGGCGCCGTCGAACCGCGCGTCGCGGCTGCTCACCGCCTCGTACCTGCTCCGGTCGTCCATCACACCGTCCAGTGTGCGGCAGCCGCCGCTGCCGCACTCGCGGTTTTCGGACGTCGAACCGTACCCGCTCCGGCGGCTACCGCACCCGGCCGCCGCGCTTGGCCTGCATCGCCGCACGCCCCTCGGCGCCCTTGCGCTTCCAGTCCTTCACCATCTCCGAGCGTGTCCGGGCGTCGGTCTTGGCGACGATCCGCCGGTTCTCGCGGAGCAGCTTGCGGTAGCTCTCCAGCCGCCGGTCGGGCAGGGTGCCGTCCTCCAGCGCGCCGAGGACCGCGCACCCGGGCTCGCTGCGGTGGGCGCAGTCGTGGAACCGGCACCGGGCCGCCAGCTCCTCGATCTCCGCGAAGAGCTCACCGACCCCGGTCCCGGCGTCGAAGAGCCCCACCCCGCGCAGCCCGGGGGTGTCGATGAGGATGCCCCCTTGCGGCAGGACCAGGAGGTTGCGGGTCGTGGTGGTGTGCCGGCCCTTGCCGTCGACCTCGCGGGCGGCCCGCACCTCCATCTCGTCCCGGCCGAGCAGGGTGTTGGCGAGGGTGGACTTGCCGGCGCCGGAGATGCCGAGCAGCACACTCGTACCGCCGGAGACGACGGCGCCGAACACGTCCAGCCCCTCGCCGGTGGTGGAGCTGACGGGGAGCACCTGGACTCCGGGCGCGACGGCCTCGACGTCCTGGACGAGATGGGACCGGGTCACCGCGTCGGGCACCAGGTCGGCCTTGGTGAGCAGGACGACCGGCTCGGGCCGGTGCTCCCCGGGGCCGTGTCCGTCGCCCAGCAGCGCGGCGCCGTCGGAGCTGGACAGGGCCAGTGCGAGGAAGCGTTCGATCCGCCCGAGGTCCAGCTCCACGGCGAGCGAGACGCAGATGACGATGTGGTCGATGTTGGTGGCGAGCACCTGGCCCTCCGACCGCTCCGAGGAGGTGGAGCGGACGAAGGCGGTACGGCGCGGCAGCAGCGTACGGACGAACCGCGGGTCGCCGTCCGCGTCGAGTGCCGCCCAGTCGCCGGTGCAGACGATCCGCATCGGGTCGCGCGGCACGACGAACGCGGTGTCGGCCCGGACCGGGCCGTCGGAGGTGATCACGTCGCACCGACCGCGGTCCACACGCACGACGCGCCCCGGCACGAGACCCTGCTCGGCGTAGGGGGAGAAGGCCGCGGCCCAGCGGTCGTCCCAGCCGTACGGAGTCAGCGGGTGCGGGGAGGACGGAACCGGAGGAAACGAGAAAGACAAGGGAAACCCTTCACAGGGTGGCCCCGGCACCGCGCGCTCGGCGCGGAAGGTACGTGGTGTGGGTCAGCCGGGGGCCACAGGGGTGAGAACGGAGCTCTTCTGGTTGTGGGCAGTGCCCATCGCAACGACAGCCATCAATGTCCTCACCTCCTGATTCCTCGGGTCCCGTGTTCTTAGGTCCCTTACGTGGCCGAGCTTAGCCGCGCCGCTCCTGGCGGCGTCAACAGGTTTTCCGTCGCCCGCGCCGGAGTTACCCCGCGATCTCCGCGATCTCCCACGATCGGGTGATACGCATGCATACCGACCGGTCCGGGGCCGTTAGGGTGCCGGTCATGACCACACCTCAGACCTCCACCGGCACCTTCACACCGGCCCAGTTGGGCACCCAGATCCTGATCGGCTGGAGCAGCCGGCTGCCCGACGCCGACCAGGACACCGCCTACCTCCTCGCCTACTCGCTGGGCGACGGGCAGGACGGCCCGGTGGTCGGCCGGGAAGCGCTGCGCACCGCGCTGGAGCGGGCGGGCCTCCAGGTCGGCGGCCCGATCCAGGACGCGGCGGAGGCCCCCGGCATCCAGGCGAAGCTCCTGGTGCAGGCGGGCCAGGCCGTCCTGACGATGCCTCACCTCAAGGCGCAGTACCCGGCCCCCGACGAGTGGCTCGCGGCCGCGCTGGGACAGGGCCAGGTGTACGGCATGTTCGCCACCACCCCGTGGCCGGAGGCCGTTCCGGGGCAGCCGGTCAGCGAGGACCAGCTGCGGGCGTTCGCGGCGAACGAGGAGGTCGTCCGTACCGCCGCCCACTGCCTGCTCCCGGTCCGCTCGCTCGGCTGACGCACCCCCGGCCACCGGCCGTCGGGACACGGCGATGCCCACCACCCCCCGTGGAGTGGTGGGCATCGTCGCGTCTCCGGTGGAGCGCGGTGCCGGGGGAACGAGGGCGGGCGGCCCGGGGAGTGACCCCCGGACCGCCCGCGCTCGAAACGTCAGGCTGTGGTGCGTCAGTTGTTGCCGACGCCGTTGCCCGAGAGGACCGGGATGCCGTCCAGGATGTGCGACAGCGGCTCGTCGCCCTTGGCCTGGGTGGAGTTGTCGGTGCACTGCTGGTTCTGCGGGTTGGACAGGACGTTGATGTCCTGGACCGTGACCGGCACGAGGCCGACGAGCGAACCGACGTTGACCTTGGCGGGCAGGCCGACGCAGAGCTTGTTCAGGGTGCCCTGGACGAGCTGGTTCTGCGGGCTCCAGTCGCCCTTGGTCGTGGCGTTGCCGATCTCCGACTCGGCACCGTTGCCGTTGACGGTGGTGGTGCCACCGTCGTTGCCGATCGCCATGGCCGTGGGAGCCGCGACTGCGGACAGACCGAGCAGGGACACGGCCACTGCAGCGCCGGCCATCATCTTCTTCATCAACTTCACCTTTCGGAGCGTCCCGTTGTGGAACGTACTGATCAACTGCCGAGGGTCCCGATCGGTTGCGCAGTACCACTCAAATGGGTTCGATCCGGCGCAAGGTCGACGCCACCGCCCAGTTCCCCCAAGCCTCAGCAGCCGGGGGCCTCGTCCGAGGTGCGTGCCGCCGGTACGAATCCGCCGCTGCGGCGGGGGACGGGCTCCTGGTGCGGTTCGGCGGCCGGGTGGCTGTGCCCGGCGGCCCGCCACTCGGCGACGAGCCGGTCGTAGATCGGTGTGCCGCCCGGTGCGGGCCACGGCTCTCTGCTCTGCGAGGTCTGACTGTCGTACGGATCCATGGAACTGCCCTACCCGGCGGGGCCCGGGTCGTCAGCCGGGTCTACGGCATCCGGCCCAACGGGGTACCCCGGCCGGAGGCACCGCCGCACGACGAAGGGCCAGTCCTCCGGTCCGGCGAAGAACGGTCGCCGTACGGGTGGACTGGCCCTACGAGGTCACGCGGCGCGGACCGGAGCTACCCGGTCTCAGCGGTTGCCGGTGCCGTTGCCCGAGAGGATCGGGATGTCGTTCAGCAGGTGCGACAGGGCCTCGTCACCCTTGGCCTGGGTGGAGTTCTCGGTGCACTGCTGGTTCTGCGGCGACGACAGGACGTTGATGTCCTGGACCGAGATCGGCACGAGGCCCACGAGCGAACCGAGGTTCGCCTTGGCCGGCAGGGCGATGCAGGGCTTGTTCAGCGAGCCCTGGATCAGCGCGAACTGCGGGCTCCAGTCACCGTAGGTGGCGGAGTTGCCGTACGCCTGCGAGGCGCCGTTGCCGTTGACCGTGGTGGTGCCACCGTCGTTGGCGATCGCCATGGCCGACGGGGCGGCCGCTGCGGAGACACCGACGACCGAGACGGCGACAGCTGCCGAGGCCATGATCTTCTTGAACATGAAAGAGCCCTTCTGGGGAGTGATGCTGATCGGTGAAGGAACCAGGGGAACGACTGCCCCGCGGCGGTCAGCGGCCGAGAGGAACTCCGCCGAGCAGCGGAGCCGCGCTCTCGGCCACCTCGGTCGCCTCGCCCGTCAGCTTGCCGACCGTGTCGTCCTGGGCGACCGTCATGGCGGTCTCGGCGACCGTGCCCACCACCGGGTTCACGACCTGCGGGGCACTGGCCATCACCTGGTTGAGGCCGCCGTCGAGGCTGAAGCTGGGGGCCGTGGGGGTAGTGACGGCGAAGGCGGGAGCGGCCGTTCCCAGGGCAGCCACGGAACCGACAACGAGTGCGGCGGTCTTCGCGTACTTCACTTTTCTGGTTCCCTTCTGCGCGGCGTCTGCTTCGGTCACGTCTCCGTGCCGCACACAAGCTTTCTTTACCTGTGACTTCTGCCGCTTTCCCCCGGGATAACGATCAGCTCGCGTACGGGAAACTGCGCCCGTGCGACTTTCTCCCACCGATGGCGGGGAAATTGCTGCGGGTACGGCAAAGGCCCCGGGCGGCCGATGCCGTCCGGGGCCGACCGGTTCAGGGCGCGAGGGCCCGGCCGGTCAGATGCTCACGCGTTGACGCAGGTGTTACCGAAGGCCGGGTTCAGCAGGCCGATCACGTTGACGGTGTTACCGCAGATGTTGACCGGGATGTGCACCGGGACCTGCACGATGTTGCCGGACAGCACGCCCGGGGAACCCGCGGCGATGGCCTCGGCGCCCGAGTCGGCCATGGCCGGCGCAGCGGCACCCATCGCCATGAGCGTTCCGGCGGCGACTGCGGCAACCTTGGTGTACTTCACTTTTTATCCCTTTCCTCGGCGGAGCCATGTGCGGTCACGACTGTCGTGACCGCCCGAGCCGGATACTGATGACTCGCGACTCCGGCGCTGTCCTACGTAACGATGAACGCCCGGGATCGAAACTGTTCGACGGGAAGATTCCCGGATATCCGCCCGAATGCCGCAACGCCCGTGGGGTGTGCGGCGGGAAATGCGGCTGGAAACAGGTGGAGAAACGATGCCGCATTCCCGGGAGAGCGACGGGCCCGGGCCGCTCGGTGGAGGAACGCCGAGGGCCCGGGCCCGAGTTGTGCGGCTGCGGATCAGCGGTTGCCGACACCGTTGCCGGAGAGGATCGGGATGTCCTCCAGGATGTGCGACAGGGCCTCGTCACCCTTGGCCTGGGTGGAGTTCTCGGTGCACTGCTGGTTCTGCGGCGACGACAGGACGTTGATGTCCTGGACCGTGACCGGCACGAGGCCCACGAGCGAACCGAGGTTCGCCTTGGCCGGCAGGGCGATGCAGGGCTTGTTCAGCGAGCCCTGGATCAGCGCGAACTGCGGGCTCCAGTCACCGTGGGTCTCGGAGTTCCCGTACGACTGCGAAGCGCCGTTGCCGTTGACCGTCGTGGTGCCGCCGTCGTTGGCGATCGCCATGGCCTGCGTCGAGCCGAGCCCGAGGATGGAGGCGGCGACAGCGCCCGTAGCCAGAACCTTCTTGATCACGATTAACCCTTCTCGTACTGGTCGCCCCGTAGCGGAGCGACCTGATCAACTCGGCACCAGGTGTTTGGTTTCGCGCGTTCACCCGAATGCCGGGCTCGGGGGGCGCAGAGCGCGGGAGCGCGACCGGTCCGCGCCTGCGCGCACCTATAACACCGCCTCTGTTCGCACGGCCATCTGTTCGTGAAGGAATTGCGGACGCACGGCACGGCACGTTCGCCCGATCGGGTCACCGGGCCACGGACGGCCCCCCTTCCCGCAACCTCCGTCGCGGCGTCACGAGGGAGGTCAACACCGGCCACCGAAGGCAAAGTTGGGGGTGAATCGTTTCCCTTCAACGGCAGCGAGGCGAAGGGGAGGTCCACTCGATCCATCCGTTCGGGTGATTACACAATTTGCACGCCCCCCGGAGTTTCCCGCCCGTCCCTCGATCGTTATGGCAATCGTCCAGCGCGCATGTGTAACGACTTTCACCATGGCTTCCCGTGGGGATCCGGGAGGGCCGCCACAGCAGCGGCACCGCCCGACGGCTCCGCGCGCGAAGCACCCACGCGAATCTCTCGCGAATGTCCTAAGGAAGGGCAAGTAATGCGACAGGCCTTGAACAAGAGCATGATCGTCATGGCGGCCGCGTCGGGCCTCCTGGCCGCGGCCGGCGGCGCGGCGCACGCCGACTCCTCGGCCGAGGGCGCCGCCGTCGGTTCGCCGGGCGTCGGTTCGGGCAATGCCGTGCAGGTGCCGGTGCACGTCCCGGTCAACGCGTGCGGCAACACCGTCAATGTGATCGCCCTGTTGAACCCCGCGTTCGGAAACTCCTGCGCCAACGTGAGCTCCAGCGGCCACGACGACGGTTACGGCAATGGTCAGGGCGGCAACCACACGGGCGGTTCCAGTGCCGAGGGCGCGGCGGTCGGCTCCCCCGGGGTGCTCTCGGGCAACCTCGTCCAGGCCCCGGTCCACGTCCCGTTGAACGTGTGTGGCAACACCGTGAACGTGGTCGGTGCGCTCAACCCGGTCTTCGGCAACAAGTGCGCGAACGTGAGCGGCCCGAAGGACGACTACCCGCCCACGGAGCCGCCGGTCGAGGAGCCCCCGACCGAGGAGCCCCCCACCGAGGAGCCGCCCACGGAGGAGCCTCCGACCGAGGAGCCGCCCACCGAGGAGCCCCCACGCAGGAGCCCCCGACCGAGGAGCCCCCACCGAGGAGCCGCCGACCCAGGAGCCCCCGGTCGACGAGCCGCCCACGCAGGAGCCCCCGACCGAGGAGCCGCCGACCCAGGAGCCTCCCGTCGACGAGCCGCCCACGCAGGAGCCCCGACCGAGCAGCCGCCCACCGACACCCCCGGACCGAACACCCCGGGTACGCACACCCCCGGCTCCGAGACCCCGGGCCTGGCCGACACCGGTGCGGCCGGTCTCGGCCTGGCGGGAGGCGCGAGCGCCGCGCTGCTGCTCGGCGGAACGATGCTGATGCGCCGCACCCGTAACGCGCGGGACTGACCACCCACCCGCCGCAGGACGAGGTCCGGCCGGACAGCGGGGACTGTCCGGCCGGACCTTTCGCACGCCCTGATGCGGGATGCCGGAAGCGGGGTGTGCGGTCGACGGACACCCCTCGCGCACGCGGCAGTTCCTCGCTCCAGGGCTGACTCCGGGGCCGGCCGGCCATCTGGTCCGGGGCGGGGCGATCCTCATGAGCGTGCCCACACGGCACCCCCGGGAGTTGGGGCGCCGGGTGGGCCGGGCCCCGGTGGCGGAGATCCCCGGCTGGGCGGACATGGGGCAGGACGACGTGGACGCCTGGTTCCGCGGGGTGCCGGCGGGGCGCGCCGCACCATCTCTACGAGCGGCCGACGGCCGGGGTCACGGCGTGACGCGCTCGAAGACGGCGGCGAGGGCCTGGCCGCCGCCGATGCACATCGTCTCCAGGCCGTAGCGGCCCTCCCGGCGGTGGAGTTCGCGGGTGAGCGTGGCGAGGATGCGGGCTCCGGTGGCGCCGACCGGGTGGCCGAGCGAGATGCCCGATCCGTTGACGTTGATCCGCTGTTCGTGGTCCTTCTCGCCGAGGCCCAACTCCCTGGTGCAGGCGAGGACCTGGGCGGCGAACGCCTCGTTCAACTCGATCAGGTCGAGGTCGGCGAGGGTGAGTCCGGCGCGGTCCAGTACCGTGCGGGTCGCGGCGACGGGAGCGATGCCCATGGTGGCGGCGGGGACGCCCGCGCGGGCGCAGGAGACCAGGCGGACGAGCGGGGTGAGGCCGAGGCGTTCGGCGGTCTCGGCGCTGGTGACCAGGCAGGCGGCTGCCGCGTCGTTCTGGCCGCTGGCGTTGCCGGCCGTGACGGTGGCCTCCGGATCCGACTTCGCCATCACCGGTCGCAACGCGGCGAGTTGCTCGGCGGTGGTGTCGGGGCGGGGGTGCTCGTCGGCGGTGATGGTGGTCTCGCCCCTGCGGGTGCGTACGGTGACGGGGACGGTCTCCGCCGCGTACCGGCCCTCGGCTGTGGCGGTGGCCGCCCGCTGCTGGGAGCGCAGGGCCAGGGCGTCCTGGTCGGCGCGGCTGATCCCGTACTCACGGCGCAGGTTCTCCGCCGTCTCGATCATGCCGCCGGGGACCGGGTGATGGATGCCTCCGGCGGTGACCCGGCCGCGGACGAGGGAGTCGTGGAGCTGGAGGCCGGGGCCCTTGATGCCCCAGCGTCCGTCGTGGGTGTAGTACGGCGCGGCGCTCATGACGTCGACCCCGCCCGCGATCACGACCTCGCTGAAGCCGGTCCGGATCTGCATGGCCGCGTCCAGGACCGCCTGGAGCCCGGAGCCGCAGCGGCGGTCGATCTGGGTGCCGGTGACGGTGGTGGGCAGCCCGGCGTCCAGGGCGGCGACCCGGCCGATCGCGGGGGCCTCGCTGGACGGGTAGGCATGGCCGAGGATCACCTCGTCGACCCGGTCGGGAGCGATGCCCGTACGGGCGACGACCTCGGCGATGACGTGTGCGGCGAGCGAGGCCGGCGTCTGCTGCGCGAACGCTCCGCCGAAGCGGCCGATGGGGGTGCGCAGCGGTTCGCAGATGACGACTTCGAGCGGCACGGCGGGGCCTTCCTCGGGGTGGCGACGGGCTCCATGGGCGGATGGCGGTGGGATGACCTTCGCATCACGTCACTGAGTCGGTCCAATATTGAATGCGTACGGCATTGAGTGGTCACCCGTCTCAATCATGGGCCGCGCACGGGCGTCGGCAGGGCGTCCTCCGCCACGGCGAGCACCGCGCGCAGGGCGGCGGAGGGGTTGTCGGGGCGCCAGGCCAGGGCCGCCCGGAGGCGGGTGGGCGGCCCGGCGAGAGGGCGGTAGACGAGGCCGTTCTGCTGGATGTGCTGGACGGAGGTGACCGTGAGGGTGATGCCGACCCCGGCGGCGACCAGGGCGAGGATCGTGTACGAGTCGGGGGCCTCCTGGACGACGCGCGGGGTGAACCCGGCGCTCTCGCAGGCCTCGGTCATGGCGTCACGGACGGTGGAGCCGGAGTTGGCGGGGAAGGAGACGAACGGTTCGCCGGCGAGTACGGCGAGGGGGACGGTCTCCCGCCGGGCGAGCGGGTGGTCGGAGGGCAGGGCGCAGACGAGCTCCTCCTCGTCGATCACGCGGTGGGCGACGCCGGGCCGGGCCACCGGCAGCCGGACGAAGCCGAGGTCGAGTGAGCCGTCCGCGACCCGGGACAGGGCGGTGTTGGCGTACGTCTGGCCGGTCATGACGAGTTCGAGCCCGGGGTGGGCGGCGCGCACCGCCCGGGTGAGCTGGGGCAGCGTCTCGTGGCTGGAGGCCCCGGCGAAGCCGATGGTGACCCGGCCGTACTCCCCGATCCCCGCCGATCGGGCGGCCCGTACGGCGGTGTCCAGGTCATCGAGGACGGTCCGCACGGGTTCGATGAACGTCTCCCCCGCGCTGGTGAGCCGGACCGAGCGGGTGTTGCGGTGGAAGAGCTGGACGCCGAGCTCCCTCTCCAGCTGGCGGATCTGCTGGCTCAGCGGCGGCTGGGCCATCTGGAGGCGTTTGGCGGCCCGGCCGAAGTGCAGCTCCTCGGCCACGGCGAGGAAGGCGTTCAGATGGCGCAGCTCCATGGGGACACCCCTTCCTGCCATTGATACTCCTGGCGTCTCGATACGACCTTAATTCGGTATTGGACAGCCATCAATGGGCGCTGACACCGTGGGTGGGTCGTATACGGACGATGAGGAGAACCGTGGACCGGACGGCCGGCAAGGTCATGTCGATGAGGGAGGCCGTCGCCGCCTTCGTCCACGACGGGGACACCGTGAGCCTCGAAGGGTTCACCCATCTCATCCCGACCGCCGCCGGGCACGAGATCATCCGGCAGGGTCGCCGGGGTCTCACGGTCATCCGGATGACGGCGGACATCGTGGTGGACCAGATGCTGGCCGCCGGGTGCGTGACGGGGCTGGTCTCCTCCTTCGTGGGGAACTCCTCGGCCGGTTCGCTCGGTGAGCTGCGGCGGCGTATCGAACACGCCGATCCCGAGCCGCTGGCGTTCGAGGAGTACAGCCACTACGGGATGATCTGCCGCTATCTGGCCGGTGCGCAGCGGCTGCCGTTCTACCCGCTGCGCTCGTACGCGGGGAGCGACCTGCCGAAGGTCAACCCCGGTATCCGCAAGGTCACTTCGCCCTATCCGGCCGCCGACGGGACCACCGAGCAGATCTACGTCGTGCCGCCCGTCAACCCGGACGTGACGTTCATCCACGCCCAGCGCGCCGACCGCCGGGGCAACACCCAGATCTGGGGCCTCACGGGCGTCCAGGCCGAGGCGGTGTACGCGGCGCGGAAGGCGGTCGTGGTGGTGGAGGAGCTGGTGGCGGACGAGGTGGTCCGCGCGGACCCGAACCGCACGCTCGTCCCCGCACACGCGGTCGACGCGGTGGTGGTCTGCCCGCGCGGGGCGCATCCGTCGTTCGCGCAGGGCTACTACGACCGGGACAACGCCTTCTACCGGGCCTGGTCCGCGATCAGCAAGGATCCGGTGCGGCTGGCGGAGTGGCTGGCGGAGTGGGTGTACGGGACGGCCGACCATGCGGCGTACGTGGCGAAGCTCGGCGAGGAGTTCTGGGCCGGGCTGGCGGTCGGCGAGGCGCTGAGCGAGCCGGTGGACTACGGGAGGCGGCTGTGAGCGTGGAGCGCACGGAGGCGGTGGGCGCCTCGGAGGCGGTGGAGGCCGTGGAGGCCGTCACCTCGTCGGAGCTACTCTCCGTCGTCGCCGCGCGCGAACTCGTCGGCCGCCGGACCGTGTTCGCGGGGATCGGGCTGCCGACGCTCGCCGCCGAGCTGGCGCATCTGACCGTCGCGCCGGAGATCGAGGTGGTGTACGAGTCCGGGGTCTGCGGGGCCCACCCCTCGCACCTGCCGGAGACCATCGCGGACGCCGTGCTGATCACGGGCGCCGAGGCGGTGCTGTCGATGCCCGCGCTCTTCGGCTCCGTGCTCCAGGGCGGCCACATCGACGTCGGCTTCCTGGGCGCCGCGCAGATCGACCGGTGGGGCAACCTCAACACCTCGGTGATCGGGGAATGGGAGAACCCGGCGGTACGGCTGCCGGGCTCCGGGGGTGCGGTCGAGGTGATGGCCAACGCCCGGGAGGTCTTCGTCGTGATGCGCCGCCACACCCCGCGCTCCTTCGCCGACGCCCTCGACTTCTGCACCACGCCAGGACCGGACCGGGCGCTCGCGGACGGCGTCCGTCCACTCGGCACCGGCGTCACCCGGGTCATCACCGAGCTGGGCATCCTCGCCCGCGACGGCGTCGGCGACGAGCTGCGGCTGGTCGCCGTCCACCCCGGGGTCACCGTCGACCAGGTCAGGGCCGCGACCGGCTGGGAGCTGGAGGTGGCCGACACGGTCACGACGGTGGAGCCGCCCACGGATGCGGAGCTGCGGCTCCTGCGCGACGATGTCGACCCGCACCGCGTCTACCTCCGCTGACACCCTCTTCACCACCAACCCCCGCCGGAAGGGCTCAACTGCCATGCGTATCAGGATCGTCGGAGCCGGGGCCATGGGCCGCGGCATCGCCCAGTGGGCGGCGAGCGCGGGACACACCGTGGAGCTGGGCGACGTACGGGCGGAGGCGGTGACGGACGCCGTGGAGTTCGTCGTCTCGATGCTGGACCGGGCGGTGGCCAAGGGCCGGATGCCCGCCGCCGACCGGGACGCCTCCGTGGGGCGGCTGGTCGCGCTGGGCGACCCGTGGGCGGCCGGGCCGGAGGTGGAGCTGGTCATCGAGGCCGTACGGGAGGATCTGGAGACCAAGGCCGAGGTGTTCGGGAAGCTGGAGCGGGCGCTGCCCTCCTCCGCCGTCTTCGCGACCAACACCTCCTCCCTGTCGGTGACCCGGATCGCGGCGACCCTCCAGGACCCTTCGCGCCTGGCCGGGCTGCACTTCTTCAACCCGGTGCCGCTGATGCGGATCGTGGAGGTGGTGCCGGGGGCGGCGACCCGTCCGGAGATCCCGGCCCTGCTGACCGGGCTGGTGGAGGGGTGCGGGCACAAGGCGGTGACCGTGGCCGACTCCCCCGGGTTCCTGGTCAACCACGCGGGGCGCGGGCTGGTGACGGAGGCGCTGGCGCTGCTGGAGGAGTCGGTGGCGGGCCCCGCCGACATCGACCGGATCGCGCGGGACGTGCTGGGGCTGCGGATGGGCCCGTTCGAGCTGATGGACCTCACCGGACTCGACGTCACGGCCGCGGTGATCGACTCGATCTGGCAGGGCTTCCGCCACGAGGACCGGCTGCGCCCCTCCTACCTCACGCCGAACCGGGTGGTGGCGGGGCTGCACGGCCGCAAGACCGGGCGGGGCTGGTACGCGTACGGGGAGGGCGCCGAGGGTCCCGCTCCGGAGCCGGCGGTGACCGGGAACGGTGACCGGCCGGTGTTCCTGGCTGCGAACGGGTCCGTGGAGACGACCTCGTACGTGGAGGCACTCGCCGGTGCGCTGGATGCGGCCGGAGTCGGCGTCGAGAGGGGCGAAGGGCCCTCGGCCGAGGCGCTGGTGCTGGTGCCGGTCTGGGGGACGACGGTGTCCGGGGCGATCCGGGCCGGCGGGCTGCCGCCGGAGCGGACGCTGGGCGTGGAGGTGCTGCCCGCGGCCGGACTGCGGCGGGTCCTGGCGGTGACGGCCGCCACCGATCCGACGGCGGCCCGGGACGCGCGGGCGGTGCTGGCGCGGGCGGCGGCCGGTGAGCCGCACGCGGTGACGGTGGTGCGGGACACGGCGGGCTCGGTCGCGCAGCGGCTGCTGTCGTCGGTCGTCGCGGTCGGCGCATCGATCGCGGAGCGGTCGCTCGCCACCCCGGCCGACATCGACCTGGCGGTGACCACCGGGCTCGGCTATCCGGCCGGACCGCTGGCCTGGGGTGAGCGGATCGGGGCCGGGCGGCTGCTGGAGCTCCAGCGGGCCCTGCACACGGCGACGGGCGACCCGCGCCACCGTCCGACGCGGTGGGTGAGCGAGCGGGCGGACCTGGGGCTGCCGCTGACGGAGGCGGGAACGCCGGTGGGCGACTGCTGGGGATGACCTCCGGCGGACGACCGCCTGGGGGGGAGCCCCGGTGGCCGGCTGAGGGGTCCCCGGTGGTCCGCTGCCTGGGCGACCCCGGTGGGCGGTTGCCCCGGGTGGGGGGCTGCCTGGGCGTGACCTGGGCTGACAGACGCCCCGGGCGCGGGCCGGTGGGCGACTGACCGGGCGTGGGTCAGTGGGCGGCTGACCGGGCGTACGTCGGTGGGCGGCTGCCCGCAGGCGACCCCGGCGCGGCGGGGACGCGGGGGCGGCCCGCACGTCCGATTCGTACAAGACCGTGGGGACGGCGGGTGCGTACCGTCGTTCCATGACTCCACGACTCGACGCGATCAGCATCGTCACGGCCGACCTGGCGGCCTCGCTCGCCTTCTACCGCAGGCTCGGCATCGACATCCCGGCCGGGGCGGAGTCCGCCCCGCATGTGGAGGTGGTCCTGCCGGGCGGGCAGCGGCTGCTGTGGGACACCGAGGACGTCATCCTCTCCTTCGACCCGAGCTGGGAGCGCCCGGCCGGCGGGGAGCGGCTGGGGCTGGCGTTCCTGTGCGACGGTCCTGAAGAGGTGGACGCCCTGTACGCGGAGCTGACCGGTGCCGGTCACGCCGGGCACCTCAAGCCGTGGGACGCGGTGTGGGGGCAGCGCTACGCGGTGGTGCTGGACCCGGACGGCAGCGGGGTCTCGCTGTTCGCCGCCGCGAAGTAGGCCCCGAGGGTCGTTCCGGCCAGGTCCCGCATCTCCCGCGCGAGGTGGGCCTGATCGGTGCAGCCCGCCGCGCAGGCCGCATCGGCGTACGGGAGGCCGGTGCGGATGAGCTCCAGGGCGCGCTGGAGGCGGAGGACCCGGGCCAGCGTCTTGGGACCGTAGCCGAAGGCGGCCAGGGAGCGGCGGTGGAGCTGGCGGGCGCCGAGTCCGGCCTCCGCCGCCGTCGCCGCGACGGACCTGCCCCGGCGCAGCCCCTCGGCGACGGCCACCGTCCGCGGGTCCGGTGGTCCGGTGTCGGTGATGCGGTCCAGGGCGAACCGTTCGAGGGCCGCGGCGGGGTCGGGAGCCTCATCGATCCGCTCGGTGAGGCGGCGTACGGCTGCCGGGGGCCAGAGGTCGGCCAGCTCGGCCCGGTGGTCGCGCAGCTCGTACGCCGGTACGCCGAGGAGTACGGGTGCGGTGCCGGGGGCGCACCGGATCGCGGCACAGGAGGCCCGGTTCTGCGGCTCCACCTCGAAGGCGTGGGTGTCCGGCCCGGCGACGACGATCCGGCCGTCGCTCCAGATCAGGTCCATGCAGCCGTCGGGCAGCACGGACCGGGGCTCGCTCAGGGGGCGGTCGGGGGCGTCCCAGGTCCAGACGACGGCACCGGGCAGCCGGGAGGGGCGTTCCCGGTACCGCTGCTGTGGCTGGGGCATGTCTCCACGCTAGCGCGCAGGCTCAGGAGGACGGCGGTCCGGAGTTGTCCCGGGGCTGCCCCGGCTCCTCGGGCCTGGTCCCCCTCGACTCCGTGGGCTCCCTCGGCTCCCTGGATTCCTTCGGTTCCTTCTCCCGGGTCGACTGGAGCCGCGACTTGACGTCGTCCGGCGGCAGGAAGCGGGACCAGCGCTCGGGGAACTCCGAGGGCATGTACGCCGGGCCGTCGTCCTCGTCCTCGTCGTCGTCCGCGCCCTCGTAGACGGCCGGGCGGGTGCGGGCGACGAGCTCGGCGGCCTGCACCGCCCGGACGCGTTCGGAGGCCTCGCGGGCGGCCGCGGTGGCGACTGAGGGCCAGACGCGGTCGATGGCGGCGTTGACCGCCGCGCCGACCAGGACGGCGAAAGCCGAGATGCCGATCCAGAGCAGGACGGCGATCGGTGCCGCCAAGGAGCCGTAGATCGTGGGGCCTTCGACCGTGCTCGTGAGGTAGATCCGCAGCAGGAAGCTCCCGACCACCCACATCGCGAGCGCCACCAGCGCCCCCGGGACGTCCTCGATCCACGGCGAACGCACGGGGACGGACACGTGGTAGAGGGTGGTGAGGAACGCGATCGTCAGGAGTATCACCAGCGGCCAGTACAGGACGGCGACGACCTCGGTGCCCCCGGGCACGAACTCGACCACCCGGTCCGGGCCGACGACGAGCAGCGGCAGCACCACCGCGCCCAGCAGCAGGGCGACGACGTACAGCAGGAAGGCGAGCAGCCGGGTCTTGACGATCCCGCGGTGGCCGTCGAGGCCGTACATGACGGTGATGGTGTCGATGAAGACGTTCACCGCGCGGGAGCCGGACCACAGGGCGATGGCGAAGCCGATGGAGATGACATCGGGCCGGGCGCCCGTGGTGACGTCGGCGAGCAGCGGTTTGGCGAAGTCGTTGACCCCGCGCTCGGAGAGCACGGTCTGCGAGGCGGAGAGGATGTTGCGCTCGATGGAGGCGACCGTGGTGGTGGCCGTCCACTCGTCGACGTAACCGAGCAGTCCGATCATGCCGAGCAGCAGCGGTGGCAGGGAGAGCAGGGTGAAGAACGCCGCCTCGGCCGCCAGCCCGAGGATCCGGTACTCGATGCACGAGTTGACGGTGTCCTTGAGCAACTGCCATGCCATCCGCCGCTTGGAGACGTTGCGGTAGAGGACTCGGGCCCGGTGGAGCCGGCCCGGTGGCCGCTCGGGTGTTTCATTTGCTGCCTGCACCTCCTTACCGTATCGGCATGGCAGCCACCACCCACACAGTGACCAATCAGGTTCCGCCGCTGGTCGGCTATGACGTCTTCACCTCCGACCGGGCCCTGTCCGAGGCCGTGGAGCGGCACATCGACCCGGCCGTCCTGCCCGAGGCGAGGCAGGAACTGGGGACGCTCGGGCAGTCCGCGGGCTCCGCGCAGGCCCAGGCGTGGGGTGCGCAGGCCAACGAGCATCCGCCCGTTCTGCGCACCCATGACCGGTATGGGCACCGCATCGACGAAGTCGAGTTCCATCCGTCCTGGCACCGGCTCCTGGGGCACGCGGTCACCGCCGGGCTGACCGGCGCCTGGGGCCGTCCGGCCGGTCATGTCCGGCGCGCGGCCGGGTTCCTGGTCTGGACGCAGGCCGAGGCGGGGCACGGCTGCCCGCTCTCGATGACGCATGCCGCGGTGCCCGCGCTGCGGACCGACCCGGCGCTGGCCGCCGAGTGGGAGCCGAAGCTGACCTCGTCCGTGTACGAGGAGGGGCTGCGGCCCCCGCTGGAGAAGGCCGGTGTGCTCTTCGGGATGGGCATGACGGAGAAGCAGGGCGGCACCGACGTACGGTCCAACACGACCCGGGCGGAGCCGGTCGCGGAGCCGGTCTCCGGGGAGGGCGAGTATCTGCTCACGGGGCACAAGTGGTTCTGCTCGGCGCCCATGTCGGACGGGTTCCTCGTGCTGGCGCAGGCACCGGGCGGGCTGACCTGCTTCCTGGTGCCGCGTGTGCTGCCCGACGGGACGCGCAACGTGTTCGCGATCCAGCGGCTGAAGGACAAGCTGGGCAACAGGTCCAACGCGTCCGGCGAGGTCGAGTTCGACGGGACCTGGGCCCGCCGGGTCGGCGAGGAGGGGCGCGGGGTGCGCACCATCATCGAGATGGTGGCGGCCACCCGGCTGGACTGTGTGGTGGGTTCGGCGGCGCTGATGCGGCAGGCGGTGGCGCAGGCGATCCACCACGCCACCTACCGCAGCGCGTTCGGCGGGCTGCTGATCGACAAGCCGCTGATGCGCAACGTCCTGGCCGATCTGGCGCTGGAGTCGGAGGCGGCGACCGTGCTGGCGATGCGGCTGGCCTCGGCGTACGACACGGACACCGAGGAGGAGCGGGCGTTCCTGCGGCTCGCGGTGCCCGCCGCCAAGTACTGGGTCACCAAGCGGTGCACGCCGGTGGTGGGCGAGGCGCTGGAGTGCCTGGGCGGCAACGGGTACGTCGAGGAGTCGGGGATGCCCCGGCTGCTGCGGGAGGCGCCGCTCAACTCGATCTGGGAGGGCTCGGGGAACGTACAGGCGCTTGATGTGCTGCGGGCGCTCCAGCGGGAGCCGCAGTCGCTGGACGCGTTCCTGCGGGAGGTCGGGAAGGCGCGCGGGGCCGATCACCGGCTGGACGCGGCGATCAAGGACCTGCTGACCGAGCTGGCGGACCTGGAGGGGATCGAGGCGCGGGCGCGGCGGCTGGTGGAGCGGATGGCGCTGGTGCTCCAGGGATCGCTGCTGGTGCGGTGGGCACCGCCGGGGGTCTCCGACGCGTTCTGCGCCTCGCGGCTCGGCGGGGACTGGGGCTCGGCGTTCGGAACGCTGCCGCACAGTCTGGATCTGGCCTCGGTGGTGGACCGGGCCCGGCCGGTCGCCGACTAGGGCGTGTCCGGCGCGGTCCGTCCGGCCCTGATCCGCCGGACACTCCCCAGGGCCGGTCTCCGACCGGGCGACGAGGGGGAAGCGACGGAGGGTGGTGCTGCGCCGACACGGCACCACCCTCCATGCTTGCACCGCGCCGATCGCCGGGCACGGGCCCGGCGTACGGCACGCTGCCACTCTCGTACGGTCCGGTGAGGCATCGCCAGAGTTGCAAAGGGTTGCAACCATTGTGTGGACTGCGCGGTGGGCGTACACGGGCGGCGGCAGGATGGGGCCGGAGCAGCTCGGAGTGTTTCGGGGGGAACGGGTGGGGACCATGAGGAAGACGGGTTCTGCCGGAGTGGTGCGGGTGATCGGCCAGGAGGCAGACCGCGCGACCCGGCTGCTCCACCGGGCCAGGGAGGCCCGGCTGGCGGGTGAGCGGTCCTCCCTCGCCCCGCGCGCGGAGATCGACGCCTCCTGGGAGCGGGTGGTGCGCAGCGGCATGGACCCCGAGCAGTCGCCGCAGAGCGAGCTGTTACAGGCCGAGGAGATAGAACACCGGCGGCACACCACGGTGCTCGGCGAGGTGATGCCGCTGCTGCGGGCGGGGCTCGCCTCGATAGCCGACGCGGCGCAGCAGATCATGGTGGTCACCGACATGGAGGGCCGGGTGCTGTGGCGCCAGGGCAACTCCGGGGTGCTGCACCGGGCCCATGACATCTGCCTGGCGGAGGGGGCGGCCTGGGCGGAGGGGGCGACGGGGACGAACGCGATCGGTACGGCGCTGGCGGCCCGCGCGCCCATCCAGGTCCACTCGGCCGAGCACTTCATCCGGGCCCTGCACAACTGGACCTGCGCGGCGGCCCCGGTCCGTGATCCGCGCGACGGGCGGCTGGTGGGGATCGTCGACATCAGCGGACCGGCCTCCACCTTCCATCCGGCGACGCTGGCGCTGGTGGACTCGGTGGCGCGGCTCGCCGAGGGCGAGATCCGCACCCGGCATCTGGTGGCGATCGAACGGCTGCGCGCGGTGGCGGCGCCGATCCTGTGCCGGATCGGGGGCCGTGCGCTGGCCGTGGACACCCACGGGTGGCTGGCGGCGGTGACGGGGATGCCGCCGGTGGACCGGCTGCCGCTGCCGAAGTCGCTGGAGGCGGGGCGGGTGTGGCTGCCCTCGCTCGGGATGTGCCGGGTGGAGCCGCTGCCGGGGGGCTGGCTGGTGCAGGTGTCGGACGGTACGGCGGAGGGGGCGCCGCGCCGGGCGGTGCTGGATCTGAGCCGGCCGCGGGCGCTGGCCGTGCATCTGGTGGGTCCGCTGGGCACCTCGACGCAGCGGCTCTCGCCGCGCCACGCGGAGCTGCTGTACGCGCTGGCGGTGCACCGGGAGGGGCGCAGCGCCTCCGAGCTGGCGCAGGACATCTTCGGGGACGCGACCCGGACGGTGACGGTACGGGCCGAGATCTCGCGGCTCCGGCGCCATCTGGCGGAGGTGCTGGCGCACCGCCCGTACCGCTTCGGGGACGGCGTGGAGGTCGAGGTGGTCCACCCGGAGCACCCGGCGGACCTGCTGCCGCACTCGAAGGCGCCGGTGGTGAGGGGGCGCGGCGGGGGGCGGCACCGGCCTGACCGGGGGCGACGGGCGGGGCGGGGCCCGGGGCGCTGGGCGGGCCGATGAGCGGGCCCGCTGTGCGCCGGCCGGGGGCCGCATGGTTTTCTGGCCGCCATGAGCAACCCCGCACAGCCCCCCGTACCGGCCGCCGAGGCGACGGAGACGCAGGAGACGGCCGGGACCGTCGAGGTCACCATCTGGTCGCTGGAGCAGACCTCGCCGGGCGATCTGCGGCCCGCCGCCGTACCGGAGGGCGATCTGCGCATCGTCCGGTCCGAGGTGGTGCTGCCGGAGTTCAGCCGGTTCCTCTACTCCGCCGTGGGCGGCGACATCCACTGGACCGACCGGCTGGCGCTGACGTACGCACAGTGGCAGGAGCTCCTCGATCGGCCCGGCTCGGAGACCTGGGTGGCGTACGTGGACGGGACGCCGGCCGGATACGTCCAGCTGGACGCCCAGGACGGCGGCGTGGTCGAGATCCTGTACTTCGGGCTGATCCCGGCGTTCCGGGGGCGGCGGATCGGCGGCCATCTGCTGTCGTACGGGGTGGAGCGCGCCTGGGACCTGGCGGAGCGGTGGCCCGGGCGGCCGCCGACGGAGCGGGTGTGGCTGCACACGTGCTCGAAGGACGGTCCGTACGCGATGGACAACTATCTGCGCCGGGGCTTCCGGCTCTTCGACACGAAGACTGAAGTGGAGCCGGACGTGGCGACCCCGGGACCCTGGCCGGGAGCGTACGGCGCCTGACCCCCGTCCCGGCCCCCGCTCGGGGCCCTCACCGGCCTCGCCCGGGAGCGATTTGCCCCCCTTGCGACGGACGCGACGTGTGACCACCACCACAATGTCTCACCCTTCGAGACCATCTCGTCCACATCATGGATAGTGGTGGACTGCCCCGAGATCCGCGTGACACGCTTCCGTCATGCCTGGAACTGGAATTGCCTTGGTGAGTCGACGCCACGTCGACCTCGGCCGCATGTCCAGCGCCATCTGTCCGGTGGGCTGAGAGACCCAGCACCGCCGCACCCTCTTACCTCTGCCGAACCCAGCGCACCGCCGCGCCTCAGCGCGAGTGCGCCGTTCAGAGCCGCCCTCCTGCAGTCCCGAAGGACGTACTGTCATGGCCGCTACCCCGGAACAGCCTGCGACCACCACGCCCCGCCGCAAGGCCGGACGCCACCGTGGCGAGGGTCAGTGGGCCGTGGGCCACCACACCCCCCTCAACGGGAACGAGCAGTTCAAGAAGGACGACGACGGTCTCAACGTACGGACACGTATCGAGACGATCTACTCCAAGCGCGGTTTCGACTCCATCGACCCCAACGACTTGCGCGGACGCATGCGTTGGTGGGGTCTGTACACCCAGCGCAAGCCCGGCATCGACGGCGGCAAGACGGCCGTGCTGGAGCCGGAGGAGCTGGACGACAAGTTCTTCATGCTGCGCGTCCGGATCGACGGCGGCCGGCTGACCACCCAGCAGCTGCGGGTGATCGGGGAGATCTCCCAGGAGTTCGCGCGCGGCACCGCCGACCTCACCGACCGGCAGAACGTGCAGTACCACTGGATCCGGATCGAGGACGTGCCGGAGATCTGGCGGCGCCTCGAAGAGGTGGGGCTCTCCACCACCGAGGCCTGCGGCGACACCCCCCGCGTGATCCTCGGCTCCCCCGTGGCGGGCATCGCCGAGAACGAGATCATCGACGGCACGCCCGCGATCGACGAGATCCAGCGCCGGTTCATCGGCAACCCCGACTTCTCCAACCTGCCCCGCAAGTTCAAGTCCGCCGTCTCCGGCTCCCCGCAGCTGGACGTGGCGCACGAGATCAACGACATCGCGTTCGTCGGTGTGAACCACCCCGAGCACGGCCCCGGCTTCGACCTCTGGGTCGGCGGCGGGCTCTCCACCAACCCCAAGCTCGGGGTCCGGCTCGGCGCCTGGGTGCCGCTGGACGAGGTGGCCGACGTGTACGGCGGGGTCATCGGGATCTTCCGCGACTACGGCTACCGGCGGCTGCGCACCCGCGCCCGCCTGAAGTTCCTCGTCGCGGACTGGGGCGCCGAGAAGTTCCGCCAGGTCCTGGAGGACGACTACCTCCAGCGCAAGCTGATCGACGGCCCCGCGCCCGAGCAGCCCGTCCAGACCTGGCGCGACCACCTCGGGGTGCACCGGCAGAAGGACGGCCGCTTCTACGTCGGCTTCGCCGCGCGGGTGGGCCGCGTCGACGGGGCCACCCTCACCAAGATCGCCGAGGTGGCCGAGGCCCACGGTTCGGGCCGGGTGCGGACCACCGCCGAGCAGAAGATGATCGTGCTGGACGTGGCCGAGGAGCAGGTGGAGTCCCTGGTCGCCGGTCTGGAGGCGCTGGACCTCAAGGTCACACCGTCCCCGTTCCGGCGGGGCACGATGGCCTGCACCGGCATCGAGTTCTGCAAGCTGGCGATCGTCGAGACGAAGGCGCGCGGCGCCTCGCTCATCGACGAACTGGAGCGCCGCATCCCGGAGTTCGACCACCCGATCACCATCAACATCAACGGCTGCCCGAACGCCTGCGCCCGTATCCAGGTCGCGGACATCGGTCTCAAGGGCCAGCTGATGCTGGACGAGAACGGTCAGCAGGTCGAGGGCTACCAGGTGCACCTGGGCGGCGCGCTCGGCCTGGAGGCCGGGTTCGGCCGCAAGGTCCGCGGCCTGAAGGTCACGTCGGCCGAACTGCCGGACTACGTGGAGCGGGTGCTCGGCCGGTTCCAGGAGGAGCGCGAGGACGGCGAGCGCTTCGCGGCCTGGGCGGCGCGCGCCAGTGCGGAGTCGCTGTCATGAGCGAGCGAGCCGCCCCGTTCTACTGCCCGTACTGCGGCGACGAGGACCTGCGCCCCAACGAGAGTGGCCACGGCGCCTGGGAATGTGCCTCCTGCAACCGTGCGTTCCAGCTGAAGTTCCTGGGTCTGCTGACCCGGGGCGTACAGCGCAACGACGGTGAAGGGGACCGGATATGACGGACACTCTGACCAGCGGGGAGCTGACCGACCGCGAGCTCCAGGAGCTGGCCGAGCGCGCGGGCCGGGAGCTGGAGGACGCCTCCGCCACCGAGATCCTGAAGTGGGCCACCGACACCTTCGGGCCGCGCTTCTGCGTCACCTCCTCCATGGAGGACGCCGTGGTCGCGCACCTGGCCTCGCGGATGATGCCGGGCGTCGACGTGGTCTTCCTGGACACCGGCTACCACTTCCCCGAGACCATCGGGACCCGGGACGCCGTGGACGCGGTGATGGACGTCAACGTCATCACGATCACCCCCCGGCAGACGGTGGCCGAGCAGGACGCGGAGCACGGTGCGAAGCTGCACGACCGCGACCCCGACCTGTGCTGCGCGCTGCGCAAGGTCAAGCCGTTGGAGGACGGCCTGACCGCGTACGCCGCCTGGGCGACGGGGCTGCGCCGCGACGAGTCCCCGACCCGGGCGAACACCCCGGTCGTGGGCTGGGACGCCAAGCGCCGCAAGGTGAAGGTCTCCCCCGTCGCCCGCTGGACCCAGGACGACGTGGACGCCTACGTCTCGGAGCACGGGGTGCTCACCAACCCGCTGCTGATGGACGGTTACGCCTCCGTCGGCTGCGCGCCCTGCACCCGCCGGGTGCTGGAGGGCGAGGACGCACGGGCCGGCCGCTGGGCCGGCCGGGGCAAGACCGAATGCGGGCTGCACGGCTGATGACGACTGATCAGGAGAGTTCGATGAGCGTGACGGAGACGGGAGCCACGATCTGGCTGACCGGTCTGCCGAGCGCGGGCAAGACCACCATCGCCTACGAGCTGGCGGGCCGGCTGCGGACCGAGGGCCACCAGGTGGAGGTACTCGACGGCGACGAGATCCGGGAGTTCCTCTCCGCGGGCCTCGGCTTCTCCCGCGAGGACCGGCACACCAACGTGACCCGGATCGGCTTCGTCGCCGAACTCCTCGCCGCCAACGGCGTGAAGGTGCTGGTCCCCGTCATCGCCCCGTTCGCCGACAGCCGCGAGGCGGTCCGCAAGCGCCACGCCGCCGAGTCCACCACCTACCTGGAGGTGCACGTGGCGACGCCCGTCGAGGTGTGCTCCGTACGGGATGTGAAGGGTCTCTACGCCAAGCAGGCGGCGGGCGAGATCAGCGGTCTCACCGGGGTCGACGACCCTTACGAGGCGCCCGAATCGCCCGACCTGCGCATCGAGTCGCACCAGCAGACCGTGCAGGAGTCAGCGGCGGCGCTCCACGCGCTGCTCACCGAGAGGGGCCTGGCGTGAGCACCGTCACCAGCGTGCCGGAGGGCACGGTCAACCCGTACGCGCTCAACCACCTGGACTCCCTGGAGTCCGAGGCGGTCCACATCTTCCGTGAGGTGGCGGGCGAGTTCGAGCGGCCGGTGATCCTCTTCTCCGGGGGCAAGGACTCCATCGTGATGCTGCACCTGGCGCTCAAGGCGTTCGCGCCCGCGCCGGTGCCGTTCACGCTGCTGCACGTGGACACCGGGCACAACTTCCCCGAGGTCCTGGAGTACCGCGACCGCACGGTGGCGAAGCACGGGCTGCGGCTCCATGTCGCCTCCGTGCAGGAGTACATCGACGCCGGGAAGCTCCGCGAGCGCCCCGACGGCACCCGCAACCCGCTCCAGACCGTCCCGCTCACCGAGGCGATCCAGCAGCACCGCTTCGACGCGGTGTTCGGCGGCGGACGGCGCGACGAGGAGAAGGCGCGCGCCAAGGAGCGGGTCTTCTCGCTGCGCGACGAGTTCTCGCAGTGGGACCCGCGCCGCCAGCGCCCCGAGCTGTGGCAGCTGTACAACGGCCGGCACGCCCCCGGTGAGCATGTGCGGGTCTTCCCGATCTCCAACTGGACCGAGCTGGACGTCTGGCAGTACATCGAGCGCGAGGGGATCGAGCTGCCGGAGATCTACTTCGCCCATGAGCGCGAGGTCTTCTCCCGCAACGGCATGTGGCTGACGGCCGGCGGCTGGGGCGGCCCCAAGGAGCACGAGGCCACCGAGACCCGTCTGGTGCGCTACCGCACGGTGGGCGACATGTCCTGCACCGGTGCCGTCGACTCCGACGCCACCACCCTGGAGGCCGTGATCACCGAGATCGCCGCCTCCCGGCTCACCGAGCGGGGCGCGACCCGCGCCGACGACAAGATGTCCGAGGCCGCGATGGAAGACCGCAAGCGCGAGGGGTACTTCTAACCATGACCACACCCATCCTCCCGGCCCTCTCCGCCGAGCGGCTGTCGGCCACCACCCTGCTGCGGTTCGCCACCGCCGGGTCGGTCGACGACGGCAAGTCCACCCTCGTGGGACGTCTGCTGCACGACTCCAAGTCGATCCTCACGGACCAGCTGGAGGCCGTGGAGCAGGTGTCGCTGAGCCGGGGGCAGGAAGCGCCGGACCTGGCGCTGCTGACCGACGGGCTGCGGGCCGAGCGCGAGCAGGGCATCACCATCGATGTCGCCTACCGCTACTTCGCCACCACCCGCCGCCGGTTCATCCTCGCGGACACCCCGGGCCATGTGCAGTACACCCGCAACATGGTGACGGGCGCCTCCACCGCCGAGCTGGCCGTGGTCCTGGTCGACGCCCGCAACGGGGTCGTGGAGCAGACCCGTCGCCACGCCGCCGTCGCCGCGCTGCTGCGCGTCCCGCATGTGGTGCTGGCCGTCAACAAGATGGACCTGGTCGAGTACGCGGAGCCCGTGTTCGCCGCGATAGCCGAGGAGTTCACCGCGTACGCCGCTTCCCTCGGCGTCCCGGAGATCACCGCGATCCCCATCTCCGCGCTGGCCGGGGACAACGTGGTGGAGCCGTCCGCGCACATGGACTGGTACGGCGGGCCGACCGTCCTGGAGCACCTGGAGACGGTGCCGGTCAGCCATGACCTCACCGCCTGCCACGCGCGCTTCCCCGTGCAGTACGTGATCCGCCCGCAGACCGCCGAGCACCCGGACTACCGGGGGTACGCCGGTCAGATCGCCGCCGGGGTCTTCCGGGTCGGCGAGGCCGTCTCCGTTCTCCCCTCGGGGCGCACCACCACGATCACGGGGATCGACGCGCTCGGTGAGAGCGTGGACATCGCCTGGGCGCCGCAGTCGGTGACGCTCCGGCTGGCCGACGACATCGACATCTCGCGCGGCGACCTGATCGCCCCCGCCGACGACGCGCCGCCGGTCACCCAGGACGTCGAGGCGACCGTCTGCCATGTGGCGGACCAGCCGCTCTCGGTGGGCAAGCGGGTGCTGTTGAAGCACACCACCCGTACGGTCAAGGCGATCGTCAAGGACATCCCGTCCCGGCTCACCCTGGACGACCTCTCGCAGCACCCGGCGCCCGGGCAGCTGGTCGCCAACGACATCGGCCGGGTCGTCGTGCGGACCGCCGAGCCGCTCGCCCTCGACGCGTACGCCGACTCCCGGCGTACCGGATCGTTCCTGCTGATCGACCCGGCGGACGGTACGACGCTGACCGCCGGTATGGCGGGCACCGCGTTCGCCGCCGCCCCGGAACCGGTCGTCGCCGACGCCGACGACGCCGAATGGGACTTCTGATGACCGGTGACGTCTTCTCCACCTTCGCGAAGGAGGGCGGCCGGGTGGGCAGCGGCGCCCTCGGCAGCGGCCAGGGAGGCGTGGGGCGATGTGCGTGATGACGTACGCGCACCGCTTGCGCGCCCACCCGCACCACCCGCGCCGCCCGTACCGCCGAAGACCTGCCGATCTCCCGGCCGCGCCCCCCTGACCATCAGCGGGACGCGAGCACCGGGCCAACGAGAGGAAAGCCTCCCGTGCCTGCCCCCCGTTCCACCCTTCGCCGCTCCATAGCCGCTGTCGCGGCGCTGCCGCTGCTCGCCCTGGCCGCCACCGCCTGCGGTTACGGTTCCGACGCCAAGGACGACGACGCGAAGAAGGCGAACGTCTCCAGCGGAGAGAAGAGGCTCTCCGCGGACACCGTGAAGATCGGCTACTTCCCGAACCTCACGCACGCCACCGCCCTGGTCGGTATCCAGGAAGGCACCATCCAGAAGGAGCTGGGCGGCACCAAGGTCGAGTCCACGACCTTCAACGCCGGCCCCTCCGAGATCGAGGCGCTGAACGCCGGATCGATCGACATCGGCTTCATCGGCCCCTCCCCCACCATCAACGCCTACGTCAAGTCCCAGGGCAAGGGGCTGCGGATCGTGGCCGGTGCGGCCTCCGGCGGGGTGAAGCTGGTCGTCAACCCGGAGAAGATCAAGACCCTGGACGACCTCAAGGGCAAGAAGATCGCGACCCCGCAGATCGGCAACACGCAGGACGTGGCCTTCCTCAACTGGATCTCCGAGAAGGGCTGGAAGGTCGACCCGCAGAGCGGCAAGGGCGACGTCTCCGTGGTCCGCTCGGACAACAAGGTGACGCCCGACGCCTACAAGTCCGGTTCGCTGGACGGCGCGTGGGTCCCCGAGCCGACCGCGTCGAAGCTGGTCTCCGAGGGCGCGAAGGTGCTTCTCGACGAGAAGGACCTGTGGCCGGACAAGAAGTTCGTGATCACGCACATCATCGTGTCGCAGAAGTTCCTCGACCAGCATCCCGATGTCGTCGAGGCCGTGGTCAAGGGTTCGGTCTCCACCAACAAGTGGATCAACGCCAACCCCGAAGAGGCCAAGGCGTCCGCCAACAAGGCGCTGGAGAAGCTGAGCGGCAAGCCGCTGCCCCAGGAGATCCTCGACCCGGCGTGGGAGTCCATCGAGATCACCGACGACCCGCTGGCCACCACGCTCAAGACGCAGGCGGGGTACTCGGTGAAGGCCGGTCTGCTCCAGGACCCGAAGCTGGAGGGCATCTACGACCTGGGCCCGCTGAACAAGATCCTCAAGGCTGACGGCCGGCCCGAGGTCTCCGACGCCGGTCTCGGCGTCAAGTAGCCCGCCCGCCCGTATCCGGATCCATCGGATACCCAGGATTCCCAGGAGGTGACGACCATGGCGACCACCACCCTCACCAAGGCCGAGGACCGTAAGACGGTCGAGTACGCCGCCCGTCTCGCGCACGTCTCGAAGTCCTTCGCCGGACCCACGGGGCAGCAGCTCGTCCTGGACGACATCACCCTCGATGTCGCTCCGGGTGAGTTCGTCACCCTCCTGGGAGCCTCCGGGTGCGGTAAGTCGACGCTGCTCAACCTGGTGGCCGGACTCGACCGCCCGTCCGCGGGGTCCATCGAGACCCCCGGCGGGCGGCCGGCCCTGATGTTCCAGGAGCACGCCCTCTTCCCGTGGCTGACCGCGGGCAAGAACATCGAACTGGCCCTGCGGCTGCGCGGGGTCCCCAAGAGCGAGCGCCGTACCGAGGCCGAGCGGCTGCTCGAACTCGTCCGCCTCGGGGGTGCGTACGGCAAGCGGGTGCACGAGCTGTCCGGCGGTATGCGGCAGCGGGTCGCGATGGCCCGCGCGCTCGCCCAGGACAGCCAACTGCTGCTGATGGACGAGCCGTTCGCGGCGCTGGACGCCATCACCCGCGATGTGCTGCACGACGAGCTGACCCGGATCTGGCGCGAGACGAACGCCTCGGTCCTCTTCGTCACGCACAACGTGCGCGAGGCCGTACGGCTCGCGCAGCGCGTCGTGCTGCTGTCGTCCCGGCCGGGCCGGATCGCCCGCGAGTGGACGGTCGACATCGAGCAGCCGCGCCGCATCGAGGACACCGCCGTGGCGGAGCTGTCCGTCGAGATCACCGAAGAACTGCGTGGGGAGATCCGCCGACATGGCCAGCACTGACATCACGTCCGGCCGGAAACGGGCGGACGGGACGGCCGGGCCCGTCGACGCGAAGCCCGACGACCTGGCCGGTCTGGAGGCCGGTCTCGACGCCCTGGACGCGGTGCAGATCCGCCGCACCCCGGTGCGCGAGGTCCTGCGGGGCAAGGTGCTGCCGCCCGTGGTGGCGGTGGCGCTGGTCCTGATCGTCTGGGAGCTGCTGGTCCGGGCCGAGGTCACCGAGGTCTACAAGCTGCCGCCGCCGTCCGCGGTGTGGGACAGCGCCAAGGACATGTGGCTCAAGGGCACGCTGCTGGAGGTCGTCTGGACCAGCGTCTCGCGTGGTCTGCTCGGCTTCCTCCTGGCGGTGGCCATCGGTACGCCGCTGGGGCTGCTGGTCGCCCGGGTGAAGCTGGTCCGGGCCGCGATCGGACCGATCCTGTCCGGGCTCCAGTCGCTGCCGTCGGTCGCGTGGGTGGCCCCGGCGGTGATCTGGCTCGGGCTGAACGACAGCATGATGTACGCGGTGATCCTGCTGGGCGCGGTGCCCTCGATCGCCAACGGGCTGGTCTCGGGCGTCGACCAGGTGCCGCCGCTCTTCCTGCGGGCGGGCCGTACGCTGGGCGCGACCGGCATCCGGGGCACCTGGCACATCGTTCTGCCGGCCGCGCTGCCCGGCTACCTGGCGGGCCTCAAGCAGGGCTGGGCATTCTCCTGGCGCTCGCTGATGGCCGCCGAGATCATCGCCTCCTCCCCCGAACTTGGTCTGGGTCTCGGGCAGTTGCTGGAGAACGGCCGCAGCAACTTCGACATGCCCGGGGTCTTCCTCTCGATCCTGCTCATCCTGTTCGTCGGCATCGCGATCGACCTGCTGATCTTCAGTCCGCTGGAGCGGTGGGTGCTGCGCAGCCGAGGCCTTCTCGTCAAGAACTGAGTCACGCCATGTCCCACCCCGTCCTCCTGGTCATCGCCCACGGCAGCCGCGACCCCCGGCACGCCGCGACCGTGCACGCCCTCACCGAGCGGGTGCGGGCGCAGCGGCCGGGGCTGCGCGTGGAGACCGGGTTCCTGGAGTTCAACGCCCCCTCCGTGCCCCGGGTGCTGGAGCGCCTGGCCGCGGAGGGGGTGGATGAGGTCATCGCCCTGCCGCTCCTGCTCACCCGGGCGTTCCATGCCAAGACCGACATCCCCTCGGTCCTGCGCGAGGCCCGCGCCCGGCTGCCGAGGCCGCACATCCGGCAGGCCGACGTCCTCGGCCCGTCCCCGCTGCTCAACGCCACCCTGGGGCGGCGGCTGCGGGAGGCCGGGGTCCACCCCGGCGACCTCCCCCGGACCGGGCTCGTCCTGGCCTCGGCGGGATCCTCCGACCCGGAGGCGATCGCAGTGATCGCTGAAATCGCGCGGGAGCTGCGGCACACCGGTTGGTGCGCCGTGCGGCCTGCGTTCGCCTCCGCATATCTCCCCCGCACCGAGGACGCGATACGTTCCCTGCGCGCCGAGGGCGTGGAGCGGGTGGCGGTGGCGCCGTACGTCATCGCTCCCGGCCGGCTCCCGGACCGTATCGCGGCGGGGGCCGAGGCGGGCGGTGCGGATGTGCTGGCCGATGTGCTGGGCCCGGCACCGGAGTTGGCCCGGCTGCTGCTGGACCGTTACGACGAGGCGCGGGTGCCGGTGGGGGCGTCGCTGTCGGCGTGAGGCTCGCTACTCGTAGGACAGGCCGCCCGACCGTGCGCGCTTGAGCTCGAAGAAGCCCTCGTGGTTGGCGAGCACCCGGAAGCTGTCGAAGAGTTCGGCCGCCTTCTCGCCGCGCGGGATCGCGTTCAGGACCGGGCCGAACCAGACCGTGCCGTCGACGTGGATCGTCGGGGTGCCCACGTACGCGTCCTGCTCCGGATCCTTGCCGGCATCGTGGCCGCGGGCCACCGCCTCGTCGTACGCCGTCGAGTGCGCGGCCTCCGACAGCGCGGCGGGCAGGCCCAGTTCGGCGAGGGAGGCGGCGATCACCGCGTCGAAGTCCTCCTCCTTGCCCTGGTGGATGCGGGTGCCGAGTGCGGTGTAGAGGTCCCGCAGGACTTCGTCGCCGTGGGCGGCGGCCGCGGCGACGGCCACCCGGACCGGGCCGATCGACTTGTCGACCAGCTCGCGGTACCAGGGGGCCAGTTCGTTGTCCTGGTTGTGCAGGTACAGGCTCATGGGGCGGAAGCGGAGGTCGAGGTCGCGCAGCTGCTCCACCTCCAGGATCCAGCGGGAGGCGATCCAGGCGAACGGGCAGGCGGGGTCGAAGAAGAAGTCGACGGTCGTACGGTCGTGGGTGCTCATGGATGCGAGCCTAGGCGGCGATTGGCGCGGACTCCCGGGCCAATCGTGGTCCGGTGCGGTGGGCCATTCCGGGCGATCCACCGGACGCCGCCGGAGGACGGGTCCCGCGGATCCAGGCCGATCCGAGGCCCGGGGAGCAGGAGCGGCTGAGGGAGGTCGCGGGCACGATCCGGACGCCCCGGCCGGCCGCCGGCCGGAACACGAACGCGTGCGCGGTCTCGACGGTGGCGTACCACCGCTCCATCATCGAGATGGCGTCGGCCGGCATCCGGGCCGGGACGGGCTGCCGTACGTGCGCGAGGTGCGGCGGCCCGTCAGGCGAGGGTCTTCCCGGGCCCGTCCGGCTCCGGGGTGTGGTGGCGGCCGACCGGGATCACCAGCGGGGTGCGGCTCACCGGGTCCGTGGCCACCTGGCAGCGGAGGCCGAAGACGTCCTCGACGGTTCCGGCCGTGATGACGTCGGCGGGGGCGCCCTCGGCGACGATGGCGCCCTTCTTCATCGCGATGACGTGATCGGCGTACCGGCAGGCCTGGTTGAGGTCGTGCAGGACCATGACGATCGTGCGCCCCTCGCGGCGGTTGAGGTCGACGACGAGGTCCAGGACGTCGATCTGATGGGCGAGGTCGAGGTACGTCGTCGGCTCGTCCAGGAGGAGGACCGGGGTGCCCTGGGCGACGGCCATGGCGATCCAGGCGCGCTGGCGCTGGCCGCCGGAGAGTTCGTCCACCGCACGGTCGGCCAGGTCGGTGGTGCCGGTGGCGGCGAGCGCGTCGTGCACCGCCTGCTCGTCGGCCTTGGTCCACTGCCGCCACCACGTCTGGTGCGGGGAGCGGCCCCGGTTCACCAGGTCGATGACGGTGAGGCCCTCGGGGGCGACCGGCGACTGCGGCAGGATGCCCAGCCGCTGGGCCAGCTCCCGGGTGGGGATGGAGTGCAGGGCGCGGCCGTCCAGGCTGACCGCCCCTTCGCGAGGCGCCAGCAGCCTGGCCAGGGCGCGCAACAGGGTGGACTTCCCGCAGGCGTTGGCGCCGACGATGGCGGTGATCCGGCCCGGCGGAACGGCGAGGTCGAGGCCGGAGACGACGGCCCGGTCGTCGTAGCCGAGGTGCAGGTCCTGGGCCCTCAGGTCGGGTTCGGCGGTGGACATCGGTCAGCCTCCTGAGCCCGCGCGGTTGACGCGGATGAGCAGCCAGAGCAGCACCGGGGCGCCGAGCACTCCGGTGACGATCCCGACGGGCAGTTCGGTACCGGGGATCAGTTCGCGTGCCAGGACGTCGGACGCGAGGACGATGACGGCGCCGGTGAGCCCGCCGGCGAGCGGGGGCGGCCAGGCCGTCCGGCAGAGCCGCTGCGCGATCTGCGGGGCGGCGAGCGCCACGAACGCGACGGGTCCGGCGGCCGCCGTGGCGAAGGCGACCAAGCCGACGCCGGTGAGCAGGACGGTGAGGCGGACGGCCTGGACGCGGGTGCCGAGCCCCTTGGCGACGTCGTCGCCGAGTTGCAGCGTACGCATCAGCCGGCCGATCAGCAGGGCGGCCGGCACCAGCACGACGAGCGAGGCGGCGAGGGGCGCGGCCTGTTGCCAGTCGCGGCCGTTGAGGTTGCCGACGAGCCAGCCGAGTGCGGCCTGCGCCTGGAAGCGGCCGCCCCGGGCGAGCAGGAAGTCGGTCATGCTGAGGCAGACCCAGGAGACGCCGATGCCGACGAGGATGATGCGGTAGCCGGTGGTGCCGCGCCGCCAGGCGAGCCCGTAGACGAGGAGTGCGCTGGCGAGGGCGCCGAGCAGGCCGAGGGCCTGGGTGCCGAGGCCGAAGTCCCAGCCGAGCACGATGCCCGCGACCACCGCGGTCCCGGCGCCCTGGGTGAGGCCGATCATGTCGGGGCTGGCGAGCGGGTTGCGGGTCATCGTCTGGAACAGGGCCCCGGACATGCCGAACGCGATGCCCGCGAGCAGCCCGGTCATGGCGCGGGGCAGCCGCAGTTCCTGGACGACGAGGAGGGTGCCGGGGTCGCCGGAGCCGGTCAGCGCGCGGGCGACGTCGGTGAGGGGGATGCCGTACTCGCCGATGGAGACGTTCCAGCACAGCGCCACGAACACGGCGACGACGAGCCCCGCGCAGACGGCGAGCTGGCGGGGGCGCAGGGTGCCGGAGACCGGCGGGAAGGCCAGGCGGAAGGGGCGGGCGGCGGTCTTTCCGGCCGGATCACCGGCCCCGGTGCTCTTCGGGTTCAGGGAGTGCGTGGTCACGGTCATACCTCCGCGAGCCGGCGTCGGCGGACCAGGGCGATGAAGAAGGGTCCGCCGATGAAGGCGACGATGATCCCGGCCTGGACCTCCACGGGCCGGGCGATCACCCGGCCGAGGATGTCCGCGCCGAGCAGCAGCCCGGCGGCCAGCGCGGCGGAGAGCGGCAGCAGCCAGCGGTGGTCCGGGCCGAGGCCGGCGGACTGGGCGAGGGCCCGGGCGACATGCGGGACGACCAGGCCGATGAAGACGACCGGGCCGATCACCGCGACCGCCGCCCCGGTGAGCAGGGTGACGGCGACGACGCCTTGGAGACGGACGAGGCCGAGCTTGCGGCCGAGCGAGGCGGCCACGTCGTCGCCGAGGGCGAGGCTGTTGAGGGCGGGCGCGCTCGCCACCGCGAGGAGGGCGCCGAGGCCGAGGAAGGGCAGGATGCGCAGCACGGTTGAGGCGTCCTGGTTGGCGAGCGAGCCCGCCGACCAGAAGCGGAAGCGGTCCAGCGCGGCCGGGTCGGTGAGGACGACGGCGCTGGTCAGCGAGGAGAGTACGGCCGTGACGGCGACCCCGGCGAGGGCCAGCTTCACCGGTGTCGACCCCGAACGCCCCATCCGCCCCAGCAGATAGACGACGATGCTCGCCGCCATCGCCCCGGCGAACGCGAACCAGATGTAGCCGAGCAGCGAGCCGATCCCGGCGACCCCGGCGGCCAGCACGATGGCGAAGGCGGCACCGGCGCTCACCCCGAGGATGCCCGGATCGGCCAGCGGGTTGCGGGTCAGCGCCTGCATCACACAGCCGGAGAGCCCCAATGCGGCACCGGCGGCCAGCCCCAGGGCCGTACGCGGGACGCGCACCGACCAGATGACGTCCTCGACGCGGGGCCCGGTCGGGCGGCCGGCGAGCGCCTTGAGGACCTCGCCGGGCGGGATCTGGAGGGCGCCGAGACCGAGCGAGAGCAGGCAGAGCACCACCAGCACGGCGGCGAGCACGGCCACGAGCAGGGCGGGGCGCCATCGGGCGGGGCGGGTCACGGGGCTAGCTCCACGGTCCGGTTCCTCAGGGGCGGTGGGGGGGGTGGTGCGGTCCGGCCCGCCGCGCGGCGGGCCGGACCGGGGGTATCGAGGAGAGGCGTCAGGACGCGGGCTGGACGACCTTCGTCTCCGGCTTGCCGTCGACGGCGGCCGACAGCATCGGGACCAGGCGGTCGACGGTGTACGGGATGCTCAGCGGGGTCACGAAGGAGATGGCGCTGCCGAAGTGGCTGCTCTCCTTGATCATGACCTCGCGCCCCTCCTTGACCGCGTCCAGCTTTCCGTAGAGCGGGTCGGCGTGGAGCTTCTTGGTGTCCTTGGCCGGGTCGGCGAGAAGCCAGGCGACGGCGTCCGTGTCGAGGAGGTCGGTGCGCTCCTTGCTGATGTTGGCGCCGAACGACTCACCGACGACCTGGTCGAGGCCGGCCGGCAGCTCGAAGCCGAGGCCGGTCAGCATGCGCGAGCGGTTGTCCTGCGGGCCGTAGACGTACATGCCCTCGTACGGGGTGGCCATGACGGCCGTCTTCCCCTTGAACTCCGGGTGCGCGGCGGCGGCGTCGGCGATGTGCTTCTCGGTCTTGGCGACCAGCGCCTTCGCCTCGTCGCTCCTGCCGAGCGCCTTGCCGACCTGGGTGGTCTGGTCCTGCCAGGAGATCCCCCAGTCCGCGCCTTCCTTCGGCTGGGCGACGACCGGAGCGATCTTGGAGAGGGTGCGGTACTGGTCCTTGGTGAGGCCCGAGTACAGCGCGAGGATCAGGTCGGGGCGGAGGGAGGCGATCTTCTCTACCTGGGGGCCGGTGCCGTCGTCGTGCAGGACGGTGGGGCGCGCCTTGTCGCCGAGCGCCTTCTCGGCCCACGGGCCGATGGCGCCCTTGAACTCGCCGAACCACTCGGTGGTGCCGACCGGAACCTTGCCGAGGGCGAGCACCGCGTCCTGGTCGGAGAGGCCGACGGTGACGATGCGCTGCGGGTCGTTCTTGACGGTGGTGGTGCCGTACTTGTGGTCGAGGGTGACCGGGAAGGCCCCCTTCGGCGCGCTGTCGCCGGACGGCGCGGCCTTGTCGTCGCTCTCGCCGGACCCGCAGGCGGCGGCTCCGAACAGCAGCAGGGCGGACGCGGCCACGGCGGTCAGCCGGGTGCGCTGGGACATGCGGGACATGGCGGGATTCCTTAGGGAGGGTGGGCGTGGCGGGGGACGGGGGCGTGGGGGTCAGAGGTGGGGTGCGGCGCGGCTGCCGGACCAGGCGTGCCAGAGGACCGCGTACGGGCCGTCGGCGGTGCGCAGTTCGTCGTGGGTGCCGCTCTCGACGACCCGGCCGGCCTCCAGCACCACGATCCGGTCGGCGGCGACGGCCTGGGTGAGGCGGTGGGCGACGACCAGCGCGGTGCGGCCGGAGAGGGCGGACTCGGCGGAACGCTCCAGGGTCCGGGCGCCCGCACTGCCCGCCTCGGCGGTCGCCTCGTCGAGAACGGCGACCGGGGGGTCGGCCAGGACGAGCCGGGCGAGGGCGAGTTGCTGGGCGCGGGCGGGGTCGAGGCGGTGACCGCCCTCCCCTACGACGGTGGCGAGCCCGTCGGGCAGGGCCTCGGCCCACTCCAGCGCGTGCACGGTGGCGAGGGCGGTGCGCAGGTCGTCGTCGGTGGCGCCGGGGCGGGCGAGGCGGAGATCCTCGGCGAGGGTGCCGGTGAAGACGTGGACCTCCTGGGTGACCAGGACGACGGAGGGGGCGGGCGGGGTCGGGGTGTTCGGTGCGCCAGGTGCGCTCGGTGCGCTCGGTGCACCAGATCCGCTCGGTGCGCCCCCTGGGCCCGCTGGGCCTGATGCGCCCACTGGCTCCTCTGTGCTCGCCGCCACGGTGACCGTGCCGCCGGTGGGTTGCTGGACGCCCGCGACGAGCCGGGCCAGGGTGGACTTCCCGGCCCCGCTGGTCCCGACGAGCGCCACGTGCTCGCCCGCGCGGAGGGTGAGGGAGACCTCATGGAGGACAGTGCGGCCGGGGCCGTACGCGTGGCTCACGGCATCGACGGTGACGGCCGCCTCGGACGTGCTCCCGGTCCGCTGATGCGGCAGCCGTACCGCGCTCTCCTCCAGATCGGTCACCCCGACCAGCCGCGCCAGTCCGGCCGCCGCCGACTGCGCGTCGTCCAGCAGTACGAGGGCGGCGTTGACGGGTCCGAAGAGGCTGTGGAAGTAGAGCGCGGCGGCCGTCGCCGTACCGATGGAGACCGACCCGTCGCGGACCAGGAAGAACCCGGTGACCAGGACGGCGGCCAGCCCGATGTACTCCGCGATGTGCAGCCGCGCGTAGAAGCCCAGCACCAGGTGCACGCTGCGCATGGTCAGGTCGACGGCCCGGCGCGAGCGCGCCGCGGTCTTCTCGGTGTGCTGCTCCTCCAGCCGGTGGCCGCGTACGGTGACCGCTCCCCCGATGGTCTCCAGGAGCTGTTGCTGCTGGGCTCCGTTGGCTACCCGCTGGTCGGCGTAGACCGTGGTGGCCCGGCGTACGTACCAACGTGCCGTGAGCGCCTGGACCGGTACGGCGAGGAGCGCGGCGAGGAGGAACCGTACGTCCAGCAGGGCCATCGCCCCGAGGGTCAGCAGGATCGCGAGGACCGAGCGGGCCATCTCGGGAGGGCGGAGCGGACGGCCTCCGCGACCCGGGCGACGTCTCCGGTGACCCGG
Organism: Streptomyces griseus subsp. griseus; assembly: GCF_003610995.1. Taxonomy (NCBI): domain Bacteria; kingdom Bacillati; phylum Actinomycetota; class Actinomycetes; order Kitasatosporales; family Streptomycetaceae; genus Streptomyces; species Streptomyces griseus. Next base: position 6,144,980 of record NZ_CP032543.1, on the reverse strand, counting down.
GCGGTGAGGTCGCCCGCGCCGGCGCGCTCCAGGCGGTCGGCGGGGAGTCGGAGGGCGCGTTCGACGAACCGCTCGCGCAGCCGGGCCAGTACGGTCTCGCCGAGCCGGGCGATCTGGGTCAGGCCGAGCGTGGTGGTGAGGCCCTGGACGACGGCGACCGCGAGGAGGAGGACGACGGGCAGGGTGAGGGCGTCGGCGGGGCGGCCGTCGGCGACGATGTCGACGATACGGCCTAGCAACGGCTGGACCAGAAGCCCGACGGCGGTGGCGCCGACCAGGACGCCGAGGCCCAGGATCGCGCGGCCCCGGTCGGGGCGGATCAGGGTGCGCAGGGCGGCCCGGGTACGGGCTCCCGTGGCGATGGGCAGCAGCTCGGCGCTGTCGTCGGCTGTACCCGTGGGGGTCGTCATGTGAGCACCGCCGTGCGGTAGACGGGATGGTCGCGTACGAGGTCCTCGTGCGGGGCCTCGGCGGTGATGGTGCCACCGTCGATGAGGACGACGCGGTCGGTGGCGGCGAGGAGCGCGGGGCTGCTGGTGACCAGGACCGTGGTGCGGCCGGTGCGGGCGCGGCGGATGCCGGTGGCGATCCGGGCCTCGGTGGCGGCGTCGACGGCGGTGGTCGGGTCGTGGACGACCAGGACCGGGCGGTCGGCGGCGAGCGCGCGGGCCAGGGCGACGCGCTGGCGCTGGCCGCCGGAGAGGGAGCTGCCGCGCTCGCCGATCCGCCCGGCGGTGCCGCCGGGCAGGGTGGCGGCGACCTCGTCGACGGCAGCGGCGGCCATGGCCGGCTGCGGGTCGGCTCCGGCGGGGGCGGCGGCCGTGACGTTGTCGAGGAGGGTGCCGTCGAAGAGCTGGGCGTCGTGCTCGGCCACCAGCAGCGCGGAGCGCAGGGCGGCGGGGGCGAGTTCGGTGACGGGTGTGCCGTCGAGTTCGACGCGTCCCCGGTCGGGGTCGCAGCGGCGGGCGAGGCAGCGGAGCAGGGTGGCCGCGTCGGCGGTGTCGGTGACGACGATGCCGAGGTGTTCGCCGGGCCGGACTATGAGGTCGATCCCGTGGAGCCCGGCGTGGCCGAGGCCGTGCAGGCGCAGCTCCCCGGAGGAGGGGCCCGGCTCCGTGGTGCCGCCGGTGGTCTCGCCGGGCGCGGCCAGCACGTCGGCGATGCGGGCGGCGGAGGCCCGGGCCTTGGCGAGTTCGGCGCCGACCCAGGCCAGTACGGCGATCGGTCCGGGCAGGAAGAGGGCGAGGCCGACGGCTGAGACGAGAGCGCCGAGGCCGATGGAGCCGCTGAGCACCAGGCGGCCGCCGACGAGGGCGACCAGGGCGATGAAGGCGCCGGTGAGGGTGAGCATCAGGCCGGTCTGGAGGGCGGCGGCACGGGCGGCGCGCACGTTGGCCTCGCGGGATGCCTGGCTGGTGGAGCGGTACCGGGCGACGGCGGCGCTTTCGGCCCGGAGCCCCTTGAGTACGCGGACCCCGGCGACCAGGTCGGCCGCGACCCCGGAGGCGTGGGCGGCGCGCTCCTGTTCGGCCTGGCTGCGGTGTTCCAGGGGGCGGGCGAGGTAGTGGCCGAGCGCCATGAGGACGGGGGCGCCGATCAGGACGAGGAGCCCGAGGGGGACGGAGGCGCGGAGCAGGAGGACCGCGCCCGCGACGACTCCGACGACGGCGGCGATGCCGAGGGTGAGGGCCATGTTGAAGGCCCCGACCCGCCGGGCGTCCTCGGTGGCCACGTTGACCAGGGCGCCGGGCGGCCGTCCGGCCTCGGCGCCGCCGTGCGGGGCGAGGACCCGGCGTACGACATCCAGGCGCAGCCGGTGCGCGGCCTGTTCGGCGGCGCGCTCACCGGCCCGGGCGCCGAAGCGGAAGCCGTACGAGAGCATCGCGTAGACGACGGCGAGGACGACCAGCCACAGGGCGAGCGCTCCCCCGTCGGGGCGGACCACGGCCCGGTCGACGATCAGGCCGATGAGTACGGGGACGAGCGCTTCGCCTGTCTGGTGGGCGGCGCCCAGCAGCGAACCGACGACGACGTCCCGGCGCTGCCCCGCGACGGCGCGGCGGATGACACCGCGCCCGGACCTGTCAGCCCCCACTCACCTACTCCTCAGCGTGTACCGGACAAGAGCGGAGAGGCGACTTCCAGCCACCGTTCTCCAGCCAAACGAAGGCAAGGCTAACCTGCATCCGCTGCGCCCGGGACCCCCGCCCCCTGCAAAGTCCCCGGCCACGGGTCCCACGGCCCGGGGCAGGCCCGTGGGACCGGGCGGGTCAGACGGTGCCGGTGCGGCGGCTCTTGAGGAACCACCGCAGACCGCCGCCCGGGAAGGCTCAGTCCTCGGCGAACGGGTCGTCGACGAACGGGGTCGCCTGGTGGAAGTAGAGCCGCCACCCCGACCCGGTCAGCCGCCACAGGGAGCTGCGGTGCGAGCACAGCCCCCTGGACTCGGTGTCGAAGGTGAGGTGCACCAGGTCCGAGCCGAGCTCCGCGCCCCGCATCCGGGACGCCGTCAGCGGGCCGGGGCGCGGGCCGTCGGGCGCGGTGAGCGCCTCGATGATCGACTCCCGGGTCCAGGACCGTCCGCTGGTGCCGATCTCCCGGTACTCGGGGTGGAGCAGAGCGGCGAGGAGATCCACCGAGGCGCGTACCAGCGGGTCCAGCAGGCGGAGTTCGCCTTCGATGGCTGCGGCCACGGCGGGCGACGGCTCAGACACGGGTCATCTCCACGAGCTTCGCCACGGTGTTCCAGTTGCGGGTGGTGGCGGTGCGGCCCTCGGTCAGCCGGGGGCGCGCCAGCGCTTCGGCCAGCTTGGAGCGGCCCAGCCCGTCAGGGGCGTACAGGTAGAGGCAGCGGTCCCCGAGTTCGAAGGCCTCCGGCCGATAGGCCTGGGCGTCGAGTGCGGCGAAGCGCCCGGCGTCCACGGCCCGGTCGAAGTAGGTGACGTGGAGCTGCTTGCCCTCCAGCTCGGCGGCCGGGTAGGGGCAGGCCTCGGCGACGGCGGCGAGATAGGCGTGGCCGCGGACGACGCAGCCGACGGGGAATCCGAACCGCTCCTCGATGGCTTCCTCCAGGGCGGTGGCCAGCGCGTCCTCGTCCTGGTCGGCGGTGCGGAAGACGGCGTTGCCGCTCTGCAGGTGGGTGGCGATGTCGGTGTGGCCCAGCTCGCCGAGCACGGTGCGCAGTTCCGGCATCGGGACCCTCTTGTGGCCGCTCACGTTGATCCCGCGCAGCAGCGCCGCGTACTTCGTCGTCATGGCCCTACACACTAGAGCGATCCCTCCTCCGGCGCGCAGCCGCCGCGCCCCGTGGGGGAGGACGCGGCGGCTGCTGTGCGCGAGGGAGTCCGGACGGTGACGGTGGGGCGCCACCGTCCGGCAGCGGGTCCTACTCGACGATCTTGAGGAGCTTGTTCGCCGTGCCCTCGGTCGCGTCGGAGATGGCGTCCGGGGTGGCTCCCTCGGTGAGCGCCTTGGCGACCTCCTCCGGGGTGGCGTCCTGGTTGCCGGCCAGGTAGACGGCCGCCGCGCCGACGACGTGCGGGGTCGCCATGGACGTACCGGAGATGGTGTTGGTGCCGGTGTCGCTGTCGTTCCAGGTCGACGTGATGTCCGAGCCCGGGGCGTAGATGTCCACGATGGAGCCGTAGTTGGAGAACGAGGACTGCTTGTCGTCCTCCGTGGACGAGGCGACGGTGATCGCCTCGGGGACGCGGGCGGGCGAGACCTGCCCGGCGTCGCTGGACTCGTTGCCCGCGGCCACACCGAAGGTGACACCCGCGGCGATGGCCTTCTGGACGGCCGCGTCGAGGGCCGGGTCGGCACCGCCGCCGAGGCTCATGTTGGCGACGGAGGGGCCGGACGCGTTGGCGGCGACCCAGTCGATCCCGGCGACGACCTGCTCGGTGGTGCCCGAGCCGTTGTCGTCCAGGACGCGGACGGCGACGATCTTGGCCTTCTTGGCGACGCCGTGCTCGGCCCCGGCTATGGTGCCCGCCACGTGGGTGCCGTGCCCGTTGCCGTCGTCGGCGTCGTCGTCGTTGTCGACGGCGTCGAAGCCCGAGGTGGCGCGCCCCTCGAAGTCCTCGTGGGTGACGCGGACACCGGTGTCGATGACGTACGCCGTGACGCCCTCACCGGCGGTGTCGGGGTAGGTGTACGCGTTGTCGCCCGCGGTCTCGGTCTGGTCGATGCGGTCCAGACCCCACGACGGGGGGTTCTCCTGGGTGGCGTTGATGCTGAACTTCTTGTTCTGCACCACCTTGGAGACGGCCGGGTCAGCGGCGAGGCGCTTGGCTTCGGTCTCCGAAAGGCCGCTGGCGGAGAAGCCGTTGATGCTGGAGGAGTAGTTGCGCTGGAGCTTGCCGCCGTACTCCTTGGCGAGCTTCGACTTGTCCGCCTTCTCGCCCAGCATGACGATGTAGCTGCCGGAGACGGCGGTCGCGGCGTCCGCGCCGTAGACCGTGCCCATGGGAGCCGGCGCGGCTCCGGCGAACGAGGTTCCGAACAGCGTTACTCCGGCGGCGGCTGCCACGGCGGTGATCGCGGCGGTCAGCTTGGTCCGGCGGGTGGTGGTGCGCTGGTGCTTGGCCATGAAGAGGGGCCTCCTCGTCAATCTCTGTGGGGGGATTGACCTCCGGCCGGAAGATCTCCGGGGGTTGGCTCGAAACCCTGACCGATTGACGAGCACAGATCAAGACCCCCTTGCATCTGTGACTTACTCAACAAGGTTTCGGAATACGAAATCGGCCACGACGGCTCACTGCGGACGGCAGGCGCCGACACACCGTCAACGACGGCGGATCGGCGGTCCGGTAAGCAGCTCCCGCTCAAGAAAATGCCAGCTCACAGCGGTTCACGACCCTGAACGCCACCGCCCGGCTCACCCCCGGACGCCCGAGTTCCGGCACCACGGGGTGCACCTGGGCATGCGTGAAGACATGTGAACGTGCGTGAAGAAGTGCGCGAGAGGGGTGAAGTCCCTGCGGACATGTGGAGTCACCCAGGGGTGCGTGCAGATGCAACGACCACCGGCAGCGCACGGACGAACGCCCCGCCGCGGGCACCGCGCTGTACGGCGGGGCGAGGAGGGCGGACAACGTCCGGATACCAGTCCGACCGATCCGCTCAGAGCGACAGTTCGGCCTCGATGAGATCGGCCGCCCGGAGCGTGCCGCCCTCTTCACGCATCTGTTCGCGCAGCCGGGCGGACCGTTCCGCCACCTCCGGATCGCCGACCAGGGCGAGCACCGCCTCGCGCAGCGTCGCCGCGTCGGCCTCCTCCATCGGGACATGCCGGGCCACACCGAGCGCCTGGAGCATGTCGGCGTTGCCGAACTGGTCGACGGCCTGTGGCACCGCCACCATCGGCGTCCCCGTGGCGAGCCCCTCCTGGCTGCCGCCCGCCCCGGCATGGGTGATGAAGGCATCCGCCTGCCGCAGCACCGCCAACTGCGGCACCCACGCGTGCACTTCCACATGCTCCGGTACGTCACCGAGCTCGGCCGGGTCGACATGCGCACCGATCTGGAGCACCACGTGCCAGCCGGGCAGATCCCGGAAGGCGGCGACACACTCCCGGTAGAAGGCGGGCTGCTTGGTGAACGAGGAGCCGAGCGAGACCAGGAGCACTTTCTCGGCCCCGGCCGGCCGCACCCACTCCCCCTGGTCGGCGCGGTCGCCCTGGCAGGCGCCGACGAAGGTGTACCTCGCGCGGTCCACCCGGTCCGCGTGGGGCTGGAGCGCCTCGGGGATCAGCACGAGGCCGCGGCGCGGCCGGGCCACGAAGTCGTCGCTGGAGACATGGCCGAGGCCGTTGGCGGTGAGCCAGTCCGCGAACCGCTCGTAGTACGCCTTGCCGCGCCCGGTCTGCCGCAGATCAGCGGCCATCGGCTCGCCGACCTCCTCCGCGTACCCCTCCCAGGGCACCAGGTTGGGCCAGAGGGAGATGGCGGGCACGCCCCAGCGATGGGCGAGGACGCGGGCGGGATAGGAGGTGATGTCGTGCAGGACAAGGGCGGGTTCGTCACCGTCGAAGGCGGCGATCAGCTGCGGGAGGGCCTGGATGGCGTCGTCGAGGAAGGGTTCGATGTTGTCGATCAGCTCGGTGCCCCAGGCCTCGGGGTCGTCGTCCGTCGGCAGGGTCGAGGTGTAGATCACCGGCTCGGCGCCGGTGGCCGCGACCTTGCCGGCGAACGGGGCGGGGATGGCGTAGCTGACGCGGTACCCACGGCCGACGAGCTCTCGGATGACATCGAGGCTCGGGTTCACATGCCCGTGGGCGGCGATGGAGAACATGGCGATGTGGGCACGCGGCGATTCGGTCATGTCTCTCACCGTAAGCGAGACGCAACGTCTCGTCTAGTCTTTTGCGGTCTCCCCGTCAGCGCCGGTTCGATTCCCTCCACCGGCGCTGATAGCGGGCCAGGACCCGGTTCCCGTCATCGACCAGCCGTTTGCGCAGCTCATCGGTGGTGATCGCGCCGCTGTAAAACCCCTGGAGGGCCGGGGTCGCCACCTTGTCCTTCCACTCGGGGTAGCCGCGGACGGTCTGCGCGGGCGCCGGGCGCAGGTGCTGCGCGAGCGCCGTCCCGGTGGCCCAGCCGTGGTCGGCGGTGTGCAGGGAGGGGTGGGCCAGGGCGGTGGTGCCGGTGGGGAGCATCCAGTCGCCCCGGGCCAGGCGGACCATGTTCGGTGGCCGCAGCAGGAAGTCGATGAAGGCGACGGCCTCTTGCTTGTGCGGGCTGTCCTCGGCGACGGAGAGGGTCTGCGGGCTCACCCCCTGGGTCAGCCCTCCGCTGCCCGCCGGGGCGGGCAGGACCGTCCACGCGAACCCTTCGGGGGCCTGTTCGACGATCTGCTGGCGGTAGGCGAAGCCGAGCGGGAGCATGGCGTACCGGCCGCCGAAGAAGCCGGGCAGGGCGTCCGAGCCGCCCATCCCCAGCGCCGTACGGGCCGCGCTGCGGTCGGAGTTGACCTGGTCGCGGATGGTGCCGGCCACCACCCGGTCGCCCTCCTCGAAGCGCAGCTCGGCCTTGCCGTCCGGGTCGCGGTGGAAGAGCTGCCCGCCGCCGGAGAGGCCCAGGTTGAGGGTGACGGAGACGGGTTCCTTGAGCGGCCAGGCGACCCCGTAACGCCCTGTGCCCGTCAGCTCCTTGCTGACCTGGCGGAACTCCGCCCAGCTCCAGGGCCGCTCCGGCGTCGGGATCCGCACGCCCGAGGCCTTCAACAGCTTCGTGTTGGCGATCAGCACGCGGGGCTCCTGGAGGAACGGAACTCCGTAGACCCCGCCGTCGAAGGTGGTGGTGCGCCAGGACTGCTCGGGGATGTCGGCCTTCAGCCGCTCGGGCAGGAGGGGGCGGAGATCGGTGAGGTAGCCGCCGTACGCGAAGTCGGCGAGGTCGTCGGAGGCGTCGTGGATGATGTCGGGCGCCTCGCCGCCCTCGAAGGAGGTGAGCAGCTGGTCGTGGACGTTGTCCCAGCTGCCCTGGACATAGTCCACCTGTACGCCGGGATGGGCGGCGTTCCACTCCTCCACCAGCTGCTTGTTGGCGTCCACGGACTCCTTCTGCCAGGCCAGCGACTGGAACCTGAGCCGGATGGTGCCGTCGGCGTCGCGCCCGTCATCGGCGGACGAGCAACCGGTGAGGAGGAGGGCGAGGACGGTGGCGGCCGCTGCGGCCCGCCGGGTCAGGGCGCGGCGCATCAGCCCCTCACCGCCCCGGCTGTCATCCCGCCGGTGATCCGCCGCTGGATGAAGGCGAAGAGGAGGAGAGAGGGCAGCGTGGCGAGAAACGCGGCGGCGGCCAGCGGCCCGAGGTCGGCCACGCCCTCCGCGCCGAGGAAGTGGGTGAGGATGACCGGCAAGGTCTGCTTCTCCGGGGTCTTGAGGAGAACGAGCGCGAAGAAGAACTCGTTCCACGCGGTGATGAACGCGAAGAGTGCGGTGGCGACGATTCCGGGGGCGAGCAGCGGGGCGACGACCGAGACGAGCGTCCGCACGCGGCCCGCCCCATCGACGGCGGCGGCCTCCTCCAGCTCGGCCGGCACGGCCCGGACATACCCGGCGAGCATCCACAGCGCGAAGGGCAGCGACCAGACGACATAGACCAGGATCAGCCCCCACAGCGTGTTGATCAGCTGCAGGTTCTTCAGCACCAGGAAGAGCGGAATGATCACCAGCACGAACGGGAACGCCTGGCTGACCACGACCCACCCGGTGGCGGCGGTGGCGAGCCGGCCCCGGTGGCGGGCCATCACATAGGCCATCGGGGTCGCGATGACGACCGCGATCAGGGCGGCTGAGACGGCGGCGATCAGCGAGTTGGCGGCCGCCTGGAGCAGCGGCTGCTCGTCGAAGGCCTGGCGGAAGTTGCCGAGGGTGGGGTGCTCGGGGATCCAGGTGGGGTGCAGCGAGCCCAGTTCGCGGGCGGGCTTGAAGGCGGTGGAGAGCAGCCAGAGGAAGGGGAAGGCCAGGAACACCAGGTACGCGAGGAGCGCGAGGTACTGGCCGGTGCGGGCTGCCCTGCTGGTGGGAAGACTCATCGCGTGCCGCCTTTCCTGAGGAAGCCTCTCCTGGGGACGCCTCTCCTGGGGACACCGCCCCTGAGGATGCTCATCGCTCCTCGCCTCCTCCTCTGATGCGGCCGACGAGGTAGCAGGCGAGGATCACGGAGATCACCGCGACCATCACACAGCCCATGGCGGCGGCGTACCCGAACTGTCCGTAACGGAAGGCCTCCTCGTACGCGAAGAGCATCGGCAGCCGGGTCCGCCCGCCGGGCCCGCCGCTGGTCAGCACGTAGACGAGGGCGAAGGAGTTGAAGTTCCAGATCAGATTGAGCGCGCTGATGGCGAGCGCGATGGGTTTGATCGCGGGCCAGGTGACCGTGCGGAACCGGCGCCAGGCGCCCGCCCCGTCCAGAGCCGCCGCCTCGTGGAGTTCGTGCGGGGTGTTCTGGAGTCCGGCGAGCAGGGCGACGGTGGTCTGGGGCATGCCCGCCCAGATGCCGACGAGGATGACCGCGGGGAGCGCGGTGACCAGGCCGGTGAGCCAGTCCCGGCCGTCGCCGAGGCCGAGGTCGCGGATGGTCTCGTTGAGGATGCCCGCGTCGGGGTTGTAGACCAGACGCCACATGATGCCGACGACCACCTCGGGCATCGCCCAGGGGATGATCGCCAGCGCCCGGGCCAGCCAGCGCATCCGCAGCCTCTGGTTGAGGAGCAGGGCGAGGCCGAGGGCCAGGAGGAACTGCGGGACGGTGACACCGAACGCCCACAGGAGCCCGATCCGGAACGAGTCCCAGAACAGGGTGTCGTGCAGGAGGTCCTGGAAGTTGAGGGTGCCGATCCACCGGGTGGGGCGGGTGCGGCCGGACTGGGCGTCGGTGAAGGCGAGGGCGATGCCGTAGAGGAGCGGGCCGGCGCTGAGGATCAGGATGGGGAGGAGGGCGGGCAGGACGAGGAACCAGGCCGCCCGGTCCCGGGCGGCGTCCGCCGGTCCGTTACGTGGGTGCTTCGGCCCGGACCGCCTCTTCGCGGTCACCGATGTCACGAATAACCCTTCTTCATCACCTAGGAGGCTTTCATCCCGTTCTGGCCGTCCGGTCGGCCTTGGTCATCGTGCTGACGGGCCGCCGGTTCGTCAAGGTGGCCTGCGCGGATGCGAAAATCGCACCCATGGACGAGATGCGTGCGCGTGAGGTGCTGACGGTCGCCGGATTTCCGGGCGCGGCGGAGCTGCTGGCGCTGGGCGAGAACGCGGTCTTCGCGGCCGGCGGTCTGGTGGTGAAGGTCGGCCGGGACGCGACCGGCCATCCGGAGCTGACGGCCCGGGCGGAGCGGGAGGTGGCGGTCGCCGAGTGGCTCGCCGCGTCGGGCGTCCCGGCCGTGCGGGCCGCCGAGAACCGGGTGCGCCTGGTGGAGGGCCACCCGGTGACGGTGTGGCAGCGCCTGCCCGACCCCGTACGCCCCGCCGAACCGCGCGACCTGGCGCCTCTGCTCTCCCGGGTGCACGCGCTCCCGGCCCCGGCGGGCTTCACGCTCCCGCGCCGGGAGCTGCTCGGCGGGGTGGAGCGCTGGCTGACCCTGGCGGGCGACACGATCGACCCGGTCGACGCCGACTACCTCCGGGCCCGCCGCGACGGGTTCGCGGTCGCGGCCGCTGCCCTGACCCCGCACCTGCCGCCGGGTCCGATCCACGGCGACGCGCTCCCCCGCAACGTGCATGTCGGCCCCGAGGGACCGGTCCTGGTCGACCTGGAGACCTTCTCCACGGACCTGCGGGAACACGACCTGGTCGTCCTGGCCCTCTCCCGCGACCGCTACGGCCTGCCCGCCGCGGCCTACGACGCGTTCACGGCCGCGTACGGCTGGGACGTACGGGAGTGGGAGGGGTGCGCGGTCCTGCGCGGCGCCCGCGAAACGGCCAGCTGCGCCTGGGTCGCCCAGCACGCCCCGGCCAACCCGAAGGCGCTCACGGAGTTCCGCCGCCGGGTGGCCTCACTGCGCGAGGGGGACGCGGAGGTCCGGTGGTACCCCTTCTGAGCGAGGCGTGCGGGCAGGACTCCGGGCGAGGCTTCGGCGCAAAGCTCCCAGCGAGGCCTCCCTGGACGAGGCCGGGCCGGGCGTGTCCGACAACGCACACTGTCCCCGCCGGCGGACCGGGCGGGGACAGTGCTCAGGGCCGATGGCGCAAGACCCTGGCCGGTGCGGAGGTGATCAGATGATGCTCACACCGTAGGCGCTGAGCGCCTCGGTGACGGGCTGGAAGAACGTGGTGCCGCCGGAGGAGCAGTTGCCGCTGCCGCCGGAGGTGAGACCGAGCGCGGTGCTCCCGGAGAAGAGCGCGCCGCCGCTGTCGCCGGGCTCGGCGCAGACGTTGGTCTGGATCAGACCGGAGACGATGCCGTCGGCACCGTAGTTGACGGTGGCGTTGAGGCCGGTGACCGAGCCGCCGTGCAGGCCGGTGGTGCTGCCGCTGCGCTGGACGGACTGGCCGACCGAGGGGTCACCGGCGCCGGTGATCTCCTGGTAGCTGCCGTTGTAGAGGTAGACACGGCCGTCGGCCGCGCCGGGGTCGGAGTGCTGGATGATGCCGTAGTCGTTGCCGGGGAAGCTGGATCCGGCGGTGGTGCCGATCGACCACGAGCTGCCGATGTTGGTGCAGTGACCGGCGGTCAGGGCGTACTTGGTGCCGGCGCCGTCCTGCACGTTGAAGCCCAGGGAGCACCGGGCCCCACCCGTGGTGATGGCCTCGCCACCCGCGATGAGCTTGGAGAACTTACCGGGGGTGTGCTTGACCACGAGAGCGTCGGCGTTCCCGCCGGCCTCGTTCTCGATCTTGGCGATCTCGGCCTTGGTCACCGTGCTGTCGACGGTGACGACGACCTTGCCCGACTCGGCATCGACGTACCAGGCGGTGCCGCCGATGTCGGCGGTGCGCACGGAGTCGGCCGTCCGGTTGAGCTCGGTGGCGCTGAACGTCTTCGGGGCGGGCTGGGCGGACGCGGTGGCGGCGGGGATGACCAGTGCCGCCGCGGCGGCGAGGCCGGTCGCCCCGGCGATGAGTCGTGCTCGTCTCGACATGCTGTGGGGGTGAGAGAGTCGCACTGCAAGTCCTCCAGATCGTGGGGGGAACTCGGGGGCGTTTGGGTGGACGCCCATGACACGCCATCGGGAACACGATCAAGCCGACGTGTCCCTGACAACGTTATTCATGCTGGGTAGATGAGCGCGCCCACACAAGCCCCCGGGACGGTCGTGGCCGAGAAGTGGTTGCCTCGCGCGATCCAGACACCACCAAACTGGCGGATTAGCGACCACAGAAGGAGGGGAGATGGCGGAAAACGATCGGTGGAGTTCCGCCGGACCAGAAGATCGGCTTGGACATCAGGGCCGGAGAAACGGTCTCCCCCGCCGCGAGCCGACGTCGGGCCACCGCCCGCCGTTCACCTGCTCCGCGGGATCATCGGCCACGCCTGCTCCACCACCGCTGCCGGGTTGGCCGTGCGGCGGAGGTAGGCCTGGAGCGAGGCGGACTGTTCGGCGGCCGCGCGGACCTGGAGGGCGTGCAGCTCGGCCGGGGGCAGGGCGCTGACCGGGCGGTGGCGCTCGCCCATCCGCCGGACCACACGGACCGCCGCCACCGCGTCGGCGGTCGCGTCATGGGCGTCGGAGAGGGTCACGCCGTAGTGCTCGCACAGGGCTTGGAGGGCCCTCTTGCCCTTGCGGTACCTGTCCACGTGCTTGTCGATGACCAGGGGATCGATGACCGGCGAGGGCACCCCGCCGATCCGCTCGTCGACCGACTCCACCCCGTACCTCGCGCATTCGCGGTCCAGGAGCGAGAGGTCGTAGCGCGCGTTCATCACCACCAGCGGCACCCCGGAGCGGAGCACCTCGGCGACCGCGTGGGCGATCTCCTCGACGGCCGAGGCCGCCCGGGCGCCGTGCTTGCGGGCGTGGTCGGTGCCGATGCCGTGGATCGCGGACGCCTGCTCGGGTATCGCCACCCCCGGGTCCAGCAGCCAGCTCCGCTGCTCGGCGACCATGCCGTCCGGCTCCAGCCGGACCAGCGCGGCGGTGACGATCCGGTCGGTCTCGACGTCGGTCCCCGTCGTCTCCAGGTCGAAGCCGACCAGCGGTCCCTGATGCCAGCTCATCCCGATACCTCCTTCGTGGCGCTCCCCCGTGGTGCTCTCCCCCGAGTGATGACCACCTTCGCACGCAGCACTGACAACGGCGGGGACGGGTGGCGGGAGCCCCGCGACACCGGGACGTCAGCCCTCTGCCACCGGGCGCGAGTCCGCCCCTATGACACCGGGCGCGAGTCCGTCCAGACCGACTCGAACTCCTCACGGTAGGTCTCGAAGAGGCCGTGCTCGCTGTCCTGCCCGGCCCGCACCACCGTGCGCCGCCCGCCGCCGCGCAGCACCAGCACCGGCGCCTCCATGCCCCGGGCCCGCCGCAGATAGGGCTGGACGACACCGACCGCGTCCGACCCGTCGCCGTCCACCAGGTAGGCGGTGAAGCGCGGGGTCTCGTCGAAGACCTGGATCTCGAAGGCGCCCGGGTCGCGGAGCTTGGAGCGGACCCGGCGCATATGGAGGATGTTCATCTCCACCGAGCGGCTCAGCTCGCCCTTCTTGAGGCCCAGTTCCCGCTCCCGGCGCTTGACCGCGCTGCTGGCCGGGTTGATGAAGAGCAGCCTGACCCGGCACCCCGACTCGGCGAGCCGGACGAGCCGGCGGCCGGAGAAGTTCTGGACGAGCAGGTTAAGACCTATACCGATGGCGTCCAGCCGCCGCGCCCCGCCGAACAGGTCCTCGGCGGGCAGCTGGCGCTGGAGCCGGACCCGGTCGGGGTGGACGGAGACCACGTCCGCGTACCGGTCGCCGACCAGCTCCTCCACCGCGTCCACCGGCAGCCGGTCGGCGGACGGCACGCCCGCCCCGCTGCCCAGGATGTCCAGGAGCCGGGCCGAGGCCCGCTCCGCCTGCGCGAGCACCGCCTCGTTCAGCGCCCGGTTCCGGGAGACGACGTTACGGGCCACCTCCAGCTCGTCCAGGGCCAGCTCGACATCCCGCCGGTCGTCGAAGTACGGCTCGAAGCACGGCCAGTGCTGGACCATCAGCTCCCGCAGCTGCGGGAGCGTGAGGAAGCTGAGGACGTTGTCGTCGGCGGGGTCCAGCAGATAGCCCTTGCGGCGCGACACCTCGCGTACGGCGACGGCGCGCTGCACCCACTCCTGGCCGGCCGGTCCGGCCGCGGCCACCACCCAGTCCTCGCCGTGCACCGGCTCGTAGATCGGCCGGAGCACCGCGGCGACGACCGCGCGCAGTCTCTGTTCGACCAGATTCAGCCAGATATAGGCGCGCCCGGCCCGCTGCGCCCGAGTGCGTACCTCGCTCCAGGCCTCGGCGCCCCAGTCCAGCTCCGCGCCGATCTCCATGGGCTGCGCAAGGGACACCGCCCCGGGCGGCGCATCGGTCGGTTCCCCCTCGTGACCTGCGTCACCTGGGGGTAGCTCGAACCCTCCCGAGCTCACCCGCGTACCGCCTTCCACTCCCCCACCCAACGATCAAGGAAGGGTACTCCGGGAGCGGGATCCGGTGCAGCCCGATGGCCGGGCCGGTTTCTCAACTCCCCCTTCTCAGCGGCCTGTTCCTTGCGGCGAGATCGGGTGGAGTGAGCGGATTCATAGTGATTAGGCACCCTGACGAAGGCCGCGTTCCGGACGCCGGCCGGGCGGGCGCGTCCGCAATCGCGTCCGGGGCGGCACCCCGGTGTCCGAAGTTGACCGGAGTGGCCGGAGCCGGACGACGGGACCCGGCCGCACCGCGTGACCTACTAGGTGCGCGCCCCACTTTCGGGGAGTATTCGAGGAGTAATGGGCCGAGGAAAGCCACCGCACCCGGATCAGAAGTGGAAGAGTCTCATCTATGCAGGTCTGGCCGGGACACGCTTATCCCCTCGGCGCCACCTATGACGGCGCCGGAACCAACTTCGCGGTCTTCTCCGAGGCCGCCCAACGGATCGAGTTGTGCCTGTTGCACGACGACGGTTCAGAAACGGCGGTGGAACTCCGCGAGACCGACGCCTTCGTGCGCCACGCGTACCTGCCCGGGATCATGCCGGGGCAGCGGTACGGCTTCAGGGTGCACGGGCCCTACGAACCGCAGAACGGGCAGCGGTGCAACTCCGCGAAGCTGCTCCTGGACCCGTACGCGCGTGCGGTCGCCGGGCAGATCGAATGGGGCGAGGCGGTGTACGGCTACCCGTTCGGGAAGCCCGACGCCCGCAACGACCTCGACTCCGCGCCGCACACCATGAGTTCGGTGGTGGTGAACCCGTACTTCGACTGGGGCGACGACCGCCGTCCCCGTACGGACTACCACCGCACCGTGATCTACGAGGCCCATGTGAAGGGCCTGACGATGCTCCATCCGGGGCTCCCGCCCGAGCTGCGCGGTACGTACGCGGGGCTCGCGCATCCGGAGGTGATCGCCCACCTCACCGAACTGGGCGTCACGGCGATCGAACTGATGCCCGTCCACCAGTTCGTCCAGGACCACCGCCTGGCCGACATGGGACTCGCCAACTACTGGGGCTACAACACCATCGGCTTCTTCGCCCCGCACAACACCTACGCCTCCTGGGGCGACCGGGGCGAGCAGGTGCTGGAGTTCAAGCAGGCGGTGAAGGCCCTGCACCAAGCGGGGATCGAGGTCATCCTCGACGTCGTCTACAACCACACCGCCGAGGGCAACCACCTGGGCCCCACGCTCTCCTTCCGGGGCCTCGACAACGCCTCGTACTACCGCCTGACCGACGATCAGCGGTACTACATGGACACCACGGGCACCGGGAACTCCCTGCTCATGCGGTCCCCGCACGTGCTTCAGATGATCATGGACTCGCTGCGGTACTGGGTCACCGAGATGCACGTCGACGGCTTCCGCTTCGACCTGGCGGCGACCCTCGCCCGCCAGTTCCACGAGGTGGACCGGCTCTCCTCGTTCTTCGACCTGGTCCAGCAGGACCCGGTGGTCAGCCAGGTGAAGCTGATCGCCGAGCCGTGGGACGTCGGCGAGGGCGGCTACCAGGTGGGCAACTTCCCGCCGCTGTGGACCGAGTGGAACGGCAAGTACCGCGACACGGTCCGCGACCTGTGGCGGGGCGAGCCGCGCACGCTCGCCGAGTTCGCCGGTCGGCTGACGGGCTCGTCCGACCTCTACCAGGACGACGGGCGCCGCCCGCTCGCCTCGATCAACTTCACCACCTGCCACGACGGCTTCACGCTGCACGACATGGTGTCGTACAACGACAAGCGGAACGACGCCAACGGCGAGGACAACCGGGACGGCGAGAGCCACAACCGCTCCTGGAACTGCGGTGCGGAAGGCGAGACGGACGATCCGGAGGTCCTGGAGCTGCGGGGCCGGCAGATGCGGAACTTCATCGCCACGCTGATGCTGTCGCAGGGCGTGCCGATGCTGAGCCACGGGGACGAGTTCGCCCGGACCCAGAAGGGCAACAACAACGCCTACTGCCAGGACAACGAGCTGGCCTGGATCCACTGGCCCGACCCGGACGCCCCGGAGGACGAGTTCCGCCGGAACCTGCTGGAGTTCACCCGGGCCATGGTCTGGCTCCGCCGCGACCACCCGGTCTTCCGGCGCCGCCGGTTCTTCCACGGGCGGCCGGTGGAGGGCACGCACGACGAGCTCTCCGACATCGCCTGGTTCACCCCCGAGGGTGAGGAGATGGCCCAGGAGGACTGGCAGGCGGCCCACGCCAAGGCCATGACGGTGTTCCTCAACGGTCAGGCGATCTCGGAGCCCGGGCCGCGCGGGGAACGGATCTCCGACGATTCGTTCCTGCTCATGTTCAACGCGAGCGCCGAGACGCTGGAGTTCGCCGTTCCGGTGGACCACGGGGAGCAGTGGCAGGTCGTCGTGGACACCGCACGTGCGGAAGGGGTGCCTCCGGGGACGGGGCCGAAGGTGGCCGAGGGCGAACAGGTGACGCTGATCGGACGCAGCCTCACGGTCCTGAGGCGCCCCGGCTGAAACGTGCCGCGACTGCCCGCCCGACCCCCCGCCCGGAACCGGCAGGGGTGAGGGTCCCGCCCGGGGTGACACAGTTCGCCCCGGGCGGGGTACGTAGAAGTCCATGACGCCCACCGCCACGTACCGCCTTCAGATCCAGCCCGACTTCCCCTTCCCGGCGGCCGAGAAGGCGGTGCCCTATCTGGCCGCGCTCGGTGTCTCCCATCTGCACCTCTCGCCCGTCCTGGAGGCCGTCCCCGGCTCCACGCACGGCTACGACGTGGTCGACCACAGCCGCGTACGGGAGGAGCTGGGCGGTGAGGAGGGGCTGCGGAGCCTCGCCGCGACCGCCCGGGAGCACGGGCTCGGGCTGGTCCTCGACATCGTGCCGAACCACATGGCGGCGGTGCCCCGGCACAACCGGCAGCTCTGGGAGGTGCTCCGCGAGGGCCGGTCCTCCCCGTACGCCCGCTGGTTCGACATCGACTGGGCGGCGGGCGGCGACAAGGTGCTGCTCCCGGTCCTGGCCGGTCCGCTCGGCGGCGAGGTGGACGGCCTCTCCGTGGACGTCGGCGCGGAGGTGCTGCGCTACGGCGAGCAGGAGTTCCCGCTGCGGGCGGGCACGGCGGACCTTCCGCTTCCGGAACTTCTCGACGCCCAGCACTACCGGCTCGCCTGGTGGCGGCTGGCCCGCACCGAGCTGAACTACCGCCGCTTCTTCACCGTCTCCGAGCTGATCGGGGTCCGCGTCGAACACCCCGAGGTCTTCGACGCCACCCACGCCAAGGTCCTCGAACTGCTCCGCGACGGGGTGGTGGACGGCCTGCGCATCGACCACCCGGACGGCCTCGCCGACCCGGCCGCGTACCTGCGGCAGCTGGACGAGGCCACCGGCGGCCGGTGGACGGTGGTGGAGAAGATCCTCACCGGCGACGAGTCCCTCCCGGCCGGGTGGGCGGTGGCCGGGACGACGGGGTACGACGCGCTGCACCGGATCGACGGGCTGTTCACGGACCCGGCGGGCGCCGCGGAGCTGCTGGGCCACTACCGGGAGTTCGCCGGCCCGACCGGCGACCGGGGCGGCTACTGGAAGGCGACCGTCCGCCGCGCCGCGTACCGGGTGGCCACCCACGAACTGGCCTCCGAGACGGCCTGGCTGACCCGGCTGGCGGCCACCGTCTGCGCCGCCGACCCCGCCCTGCGCGACCACGCCCCCTGGGCGCTGCGGACGGCGATCCGGGAGCTGCTGGTACGGGTGCCGGTCTACCGGCCGTACGTCACGGCGGGCGTTCCGCCGACCCGGATCGCGGAGGAGACCCTTCCGGACGACGCCGTACGGGACGCGAAGGCGGTGTTCTCCGTGCCGGAGGAGGCGGCCGCCGTCGATGTCGTACGGGATCTGGCGCTCGGGCGGCTGGGCGACGGCGAGGAACAGGCCTCCTTCTGCGCCCGGTTCGCGCAGACCGCGTCCGCGCTGCACGCGAAGTCGGTGGAGGACACGGCGTTCTACCGGTATGTGCCGCTGATCTCGGCGACTGAAGTGGGTGGGGATCCGGGCCGGCCGGCGGTGGCGGTGGACGCGTTCCATGCCTTCGCCACCCGTATCGCCCGCGACTGGCCCGCCACGGGGACGGTCCTGACCACGCACGACACCAAGCGGAGTGGAGATGTGCGGGCCCGGATCGCGGTCCTGTCGGAGTGTCCGGAGCGGTGGGCGGGCCTGGTGGCCGAGCTGACGGACGCCACGCCCGTCGCCGCCCCGGACCCGCAGCTCGCCTGGCAGGCCTGGCAGTCCTCGTACGGCTGCGCGCCCCTGCCCGCCGAGGAGCTGGGCGGCCGGCTGGAGCCCGCGCTGCTGAAGGCGGTGCGGGAGGCGGGGCTGTTCACGAGCTGGACGGAGCCGGACGAGGCGTACGAGAGGGCGGTGACGGACTTCGTGGCGGCGGGGCCGGGCAGCGGTTCCGGTACGGCCCGGAGGCTGGTGACCGCTTTCGCCGAGTCGCTGGCCCCGCAGGTACGGGCCAATGTGCTGGGGGCGGCGCTGGTGCAGCTGACGATGCCGGGGGTGCCGGACCTGTACCAGGGCACGGAGAGCGAGTATCTGGCGCTGGTCGACCCGGACAACCGGAGCCCGTTCCGGCGGCCGGAGGAGGCGGCGGAGAAGCAGGAGATCACGGCGGCGGCGCTGCGGCTGCGGCGGGAGCTGCCGGAGGTGTTCGGGGAGACGGGGACGTACGTACCGCTGGAGGCGCGGGGCGCGGCGGCCGACCATGTGGTGGCGTTCTCCCGGTCGGACGAGGTGGCGGTGGCGGCGACCCGGCTGTCGCTGCGGCTCGCGGAGGCCGGGGGGTGGCGGGACACGGTGGTGGAGCTGCCGGACGGGGGGCCGTGGCGCGATGTGCTGGCGCCCTCGTCCGCACCGGGGCGGGAGTTCGCGGGGGCGGTGGCGGCGGGCGAGCTGTTCGGGGAGCGGCCGGTGGTGTTGCTGCGGCGGGTGCGGGGGGGAGGGGGCGGTGCCCGGTCAGGGCCGGACACGGTCGTCCGAGCGTCCGGGCAGGAGAGGGCGGGCGGGCGCGTGTCCGGGCATGACCGCGCACGGGCATCCGGTCAGGAGCGAAAGGCGGCCGAGAACCCGGGCATGACGGGCAGGCACGACGGTCAGGCGCACCTGCCCCCGGTCAGGACGGCCGGACCAGCAAGGCCCGTGGCCCCCTTGTGAGCACCCCGCTGGACGCCGGGCGGAAACCGTCGGCCCAGCGGATGCTCGGCATCGCCTCCAGCAGGGCGCGCAGGCCGTGTTCGGCCTCCAGCCGGCCGAGCAGGGCGGCGGGGCAGCCGGCCGGGCCAGGAAGCAGCGGGTCGGCGTCGGCGCGCAGCGGGTCGAAGCGGTCGGGGGCGGCGAACCGGGCCGGGTCCCGGCCCGCCGCGCCGATCAGACAGGCGACGGGCGCCCCACCGGGCAGCGTGCCGCCGCTGACGCGGACCTCGGTGCGGGTGCGGCGCAGCACGATCTGGACGGGCGGGTCGCGGCGCAGCGTCTCCGTCCAGGCCCGGCCGAGCAGCATCCCGGTCCCGGCCTCCGCTCCTGGCCCCGCTCCGCCCGCCACGGCGGCCAGCAGGTCGGGGTCGTCCAGCATGTTCGCGAGGAACGAGGCGAGGGCTCGTTCCCGGAGCCCGGTGTGCCGGGCGCAGTCGGCGGCTCCCCGGCCGGTCCGGACCGGGGCGTTCAGCTTCGGGAAGGAGAGCCCGGCGGGCAGCCACCGGCAGAACTCGGCGACCAGATCGGCCTGGTCGCGCCCGGCTATCCGGCAGGCCAGGACATAGGCGGCGCGCTCCACGGCGGCGGCGGGGGCCGGGTTGCTGCCGAGGGCCTGGGCCGTTCCGGTGCCGGGCAGCGGCGTACAGACGAGGCTGCCCCGGCAGAGCCCGAGCGGGGCGGGGACCGGGCCGCGCGGGGCCCCGTCGTGCGGGTAGCCGGTGAAGCGCGGGTCGGTGAGGGCCAGGGCCACGTCCGCGTACCGGCTCAGCAGCCAGGCGCCGAGGCCCGGGTCGTAACCGAGCGGGAAGTCGGTGCGCAGGGTCCGGTAGAGGCGCAGGCGGTACGGGTCGGTCGAGGCGCCCGGCTCC
This sequence comes from Streptomyces griseus subsp. griseus, assembly GCF_003610995.1. Classification (NCBI taxonomy): domain Bacteria; kingdom Bacillati; phylum Actinomycetota; class Actinomycetes; order Kitasatosporales; family Streptomycetaceae; genus Streptomyces; species Streptomyces griseus. The sequence goes on along the minus strand of NZ_CP032543.1, from coordinate 6,124,806 downwards.
AGCAGTCCCGGTTGTCCGCCCGCGAGCCGGTGCGGGCGGCGGGCGGCGGGCAGGGCCTCGGAGCGGTCGGCCGGCATCCCTCGTCGCCCCCTGCGGTCGTGGCGTCGCCTGTCGACGCGCCTGCCTCTCAGCGGACCACTGCGGGGCGCTCACCGCAGCAGGCATACGCCCGTTCGGGTGAGGGGGTGCCGTGGCGCGGGGGCCGGATCAGGCGGGCGGGCGCAGTGACGGGGTGGTCAGGCGGAAGCTCATCCGGCCGAAGCTCACCTGGTCCCCGTCGCGCACCGGGATGGAGCCGACGAGCCGCTGGCCGTTGACGCAGGTGCCGTTGGTGGAGCCGAGGTCGCGCAGGATCCAGCGGCCGTGCTGGACGGTGAGTTCGGCGTGCAGCCGGGAGACCGTCTCGTGGTTAAGGCGCAGTCCGTTGCCCGGGTCGCGGCCGATGAGCAGCGGATACGGGCCCGGAGCGGGCAGCAGCAGCTTCGGGAGCCGCTCGGTCTGCCAGGCCCGGCGCAGCCGTCCGGGGAAGGCGGATATCCCGCCGACGGCCCGGACGAGCCCCTGCGAGAAGCGGCTGCCGGTGTCCAGGTCCGAGGTGAGGGCCGCCAGCTCCTCGGGACGGCGGGCGACGAGGGCGAGCTCCATGCGCCGCATGAAGGTGTCGTGCGACAGCTTGCCCTGTGCGGCACCCTCTCTGAGCACGCCGAGGACACGGTCGCGCTGGGCGTCCGACAGCCGCGCGGGATACGTGTGGAACTCGGAGGAGGACGTCACATCGACGATTGTCGGGCCGAGGGGGCCGACGTGTCCAGAACGGCCCCACTCCCCGCCCGTGCTGACCTGCACCAGGGCTCGGTGCGTTAATCGTTGGACAGGGTCTCCGGGCCGCGGCTACGGTCGCTACCGACATCGGCCCCGGCTCATGGAGGCCGAGGAAGTCGTGGAGGGAGGCGGGACCGTGCGTGACGACACCACCGGCGTGACCGGCATCCGCAGTTTCTCGTCCCCGCGCCCCCGCCCCGTCCACCGGGCGGTGCCGGACCCCGTCTGACGTCTTGGAACGTCCGACGTCCGGCCGGGAGCGCGGTCTCTCGTCCCCGGAGGACACCTTCATGACCGATCTGGTCATTCGCGCGCTCACCCCGAGCGACGCCGATCTCTTCCTTTCCCTGCACGACACCGCTCTCGTCGGCCGTGGCGCCTTCGGCCACCGTTACGCCACCGTGGCGGACGGCGGCGACTACCGCCCCGACTGGACCTGGGCCGCCCTGCGCGACGGCACGTTGGTGGCCAGGGCGGCCTGGTGGGGCGCCCCCGACGACACCGCGCCCATCGCCCTCGACTGGTTCGACTTCGCGCCGGGCGAGGAGGCGGCGGGCGCCGAACTCCTGCGCCGGGCCCCCTTCCGTAGCGAATACTCCCTGCTGGTGCCGCCCGGCTGGCGGGAGGCGCCCGACGTCCGGGCCGCCGCCGAGGCGCGGATCGACGCGGCGCGGGCGGCCGGGATGGAGGTGCTCGTGGAGCGCTACCGCTACACGTGGACGCCCGAGTGCCCGCTGCCCGAGCGGCCGGGCCGGCTCACCTTCCGCCCCGAGCCGGACGACGGCGTGATCCTCGACGTACTGCGCCGGGTCCACTCGGTCACCCTGGACGCCCACGCCCGGCGGGCGATCGAGGGGCCGGGCGGGCTGGAGGCGGCGGCCCAGGAGGAGTTGGACTTCTTCCGCTGGTGCCCCTCGCCCCGGGAGTGGTGGCAGCTCGCGTACACGCCGGACGGCGAGGTGGCGGGCATCCATGTCCCGGCGCACAACCCGTCCGGGCCGTGCATCGGCTTCATCGGGGTCGTCCCCGAGGCGCGCGGTCACGGCTACGGCTACGACCTGCTGGTGGAGTGCACCCGTTCTCTGGTCGAACGGGGCGCGGAGTCCATCGCGGGCGCGACCGACCGGGGGAACGCGCCGATGGCGGCCGCGTTCGCCCGCGCCGGTCATCCCGTCACTCAGGAGCGGATCGACCTGGTGTTCCCTCAGGGCTGAGTGATCCGCTCGCCGACTCCTCGGCGAGCCAGTCCAGGCGGAGTTGCTGCTCGGCGGGGATGGTCGCGTCCTCGCCGCGCGGTCCCACGTTGAGCAGCAGGTTCCCGCCGTCGGCCGCCGTGTCGCGGACCAGTGAGGTCAGCGCGCGGCGGTCGATGAAGGCGTCCGGGCCGGAGTTGCGGTTGTAGCCGAAGCTGTGGTCGATACCCCGGGTGATCTCGTACGGGTCGGAGCCGGTGTACCGGGCGTACTCCGGCGTACGGAAGTCGAAGTCCGGCGGGGTGCGCGGCACGAAGCCCTCGCCCTGCGCCACCGTGCGCCGGTCCCACCAGTTGTAGAGGGACTTGGCGCCCGGCAGGTTCAGTGCCCGCCAGTGCGGGGCGTACGGGAGCAGGCGGTCGTTGACGACGCCGTGCGGGACGGTGAAGCGGTAGAAGTCGGTGAGGGAGCGGATCTCGGTGGCGGAGGCCGGCCAGGCTATGTCGTTCCAGAGGATGTCGGGGCGGTAGCGCCGGATCAGCTCCCTCAGCTGGGCGTCGGCGTACGCCGGGTAGCGGCCGCGCGGGACGGCGGAGAACATGTCGGCGGCGGTGCCGATGGGCCGGTCGTCGAAGGTCCAGTCGAGTCCGCCGGAGTAGTAGACGCCGAACCGCAGGCCCTCGGCCCGGACGGCTTCGGCGAACTCGCCGACCACGTCCCGGGTGGTGTGCCAGCCGGTGCGGTGCGGGTTGCGGGTCTCGGAGGGCCAGAGGCAGAAGCCGTCGTGGTGCTTGGTGACCAGCACCGCGTACCCGGCGCCCGCCTCCCGGAAGGAGCGCGCCCAGGCGGCCGGGTCCCAGCCGCTCAGCCCGTCCTCGAAGTCGCGGCCGAAGCCGGTGTAGGGGCGGGTGCCGTAGGTGGCGCGGTGGTGGGCGGCGGCCGGGGAGCCGGGGAAGCGGAGGGAGTTCTCGTACCACTCGGCGTACGAGGTCCAGCCCAGCGGCGCACGCCGGCCCGCCGCCGGGAGTTCGCCCGGCGGGACGTAGGGCGGGGCCCAGCCGGGGACGGAGGCGGGTGTCCAGTGGACGAAGATCCCCAGTCGGGCCTGGGACCACCATGAAGCGACCATGGCGGGAGTATTGATCATTCGGGGGGCTGTGCGTAAGCCCCTTCGACCTCCCGGATTCCCGGATTCCGCTGCTTCTGGGCGCGGATCAGCTCGCGGTACCAGGCGTACGAGGCCTTCGGCGTACGCGTGAGGGTCTCGTAGTCGATATGGACCAGGCCGAACCGCTGCGAGGCTCCCTCCGTCCACTCCACGTTGTCGGTGAGCGACCAGGTGAAGTAGCCGCGTACGTCGACCCCGGCGTCCATCGCCGCGCGCAGGGCGGTGAGGTGGCTCTCCAGGTAGGCGATCCGGCGGTCGTCGGCGAGCGGCTCGTCCAGGGCGCAGCCGTTCTCGGTGATGTGGAGCGGCGGGAGGCGGTCGCCGTAGCGACGGTGCAGCAGGGTGAGGATCTCGGTGAACCCCTCGGGGACCACGGGCCAGCCGAAGCCGGTCTTCTCGTACCCCTCGATCTCGCGTATCCCGAAGGGGAGTTCGGCGGGCATCGCGAAGCCGGAGAAGGTCTCCAGGGCCTCCGGCCGGGGGGCGCCGACGAGGGTGGGGTTGTAGTAGTTGACGCCGTACCAGTCGAGCGGGGTGGAGATGATCTTGAGGTCGTCGGCGACCTGGCCGGGCATCAGGGCGGCGACGGCCTCGTCGGGGTAGCGGCCGGTGAGGACGGGGTCGGCGAAGAGCCAGTTGGTGAGGAGGTCGTACAGTCCGGCTCCGGCGCGGTCCTCGTCGGAGTCCCCGGCCGCCCACACCGGGGCGTGGGAGAGCGCGATGCCGATGTTGTCGGCGCCCGCCGCGCGCAGGGCCCGGACCGCGAGGCCGTGGGCGAGGAGCTGGTGGTGGGCGGCGGGCAGGGCGTCGAAGAGGAGGGTGCGGCCGGGGGCGTGCTCGCCCAGCGCGTAGCCGAGCATGGTGACCTCGGCGGGTTCGTTGATGGTGATCCACATCGGGACCCGGTCCGCGAGCCGTTCGGCGACGATTCCGGCGTACTCGGCGAAGCGGTAGGCGGTGTCCCGGTCCAGCCAGCCGCCGGCCTCCTCCAGCGGGAGCGGGGTGTCCCAGTGGTAGAGGGTGGGGGCGGGGGTGATGCCGTGGGCGCAGAGCTCGTCGACGAGCCGGTCGTAGAAGCCGAGGCCGTCGGCGTTGACGGCGCCGCTGCCGCCCGGGACGACACGGGGCCAGCTGATGGAGAACCGGAAGGCGTCGGCGCCGAGCCCGGAGAGCAGGGCGACGTCCTCGCGGTAGCGGGCGTGGAAGCCGGTGGCGCGGGTGGTGTCGGTGCCGTCCTTGATCCGGCCGGGCTGCGCGGCGAACGCGTCCCACCCCGAGGGCCCCTTGCCGTCGGCGTCCACCGCCCCTTCGGTCTGGAAGGCGGAGGCGGAGGCTCCCCAGAGGAAGCCGGGCGGGAACTGCGGTACGGGCATCGGGGCCTCCATGAGCCGTACGGATGAACGGAGCCTGTATGAGCGGGGAGCAGGCCGGGCAATGATCAGGACCAGACCTTAATGGCCGGTGACGGGCCGGTTCCAGGGGTGCGCGGTCGCGGGCCGGGTGCGCCGGTCGCGGGGCTGGCCCCGGGGCCGTGCGGGCCGCCGTCCGGCGGTCCGACGATCCGTTACGACGAGGAGTGGTGGATGCGGTTCGAGGTGTGGGCCCCCGAGGCGGACACGGTCGTGCTGGAGGCGGCGGAGGTCCGGTATCCGATGGAGCGCGATTCGGAGCGGGAGGGGTGGTGGAGCGCCGAGGCGGAGGCGGCGGACGGGGAGCGTTACGGGTTCCGCGTGGACGACGGGCCGCTGCTGCCGGACCCCCGTTCGCGGCGCCAGCCGGACGGGCCGGACGGCCCGAGCGCGGTCGTCGACCAGGAGGCGTACGCCTGGCGCAACGGCTGGGCGGGGCGGCGACTGAACCGCGCGGTCCTGTACGAGCTGCACGTGGGGACGTACACCCCGGAGGGCACGTTCGACGCGGCGGCCGCCCGGCTGGGCCATCTGGCGGAGCTGGGGATCACCCATGTGTCGCTGATGCCGGTCTGCCCGTTCCCCGGCACCAACGGGTGGGGGTACGAGGGGGTCTCGCTCTGGGCGGTGCACGAGCCGTACGGCGGGCCCGAGGGACTTAAGCGCTTTGTCGATACGGCGCACGGGCTGGGGCTCGGCGTGGTCCTGGACGTGGTCCACAACCACCTGGGCCCCTCCGGCAACTACCTGCCCGCCTTCGGCCCGTACTTCACCGACACCCACCACACCCCGTGGGGCGCGGCGGTCAACCTGGACGCCCCGGGCTCGGACGAGGTGCGGGCGTTCCTGCTGGGCAGCGCGCTGGCCTGGCTGCGGGACTACCGGCTGGACGGACTGCGGCTGGACGCGGTGCACGCGCTCGCCGACACCCGGGCGCTCACCTTCCTGGAGGAGCTGTCGACGGCGGTCGACGCGCTCGCGGTGGAGGCGGGGCGGCCGCTGGGGCTGATCGCCGAGTCCGACCTCTGCGACCCGCGCACCACCACCCCGCGCCCGGCGGGCGGCCTCGGGCTGCACGCCCAGTGGAACGACGACTTCCACCACGCCCTGCACACCGCGCTCACCGGCGAGTCCCAGGGCTACTACGCGGACTTCGCCCGGGCCCCGCTCGCCGCCCTGGCCAAGACGGTGACCTCTGCCTTCTTCCACAACGGGACGTACTCCAGCTTCCGGGGCCGCACCCACGGCCGCCCGGTCGACGTCTCCCGCTCCCCCGCCCACCGTTTCGTCGGCTACGCCCAGACCCACGACCAGATCGGCAACCGGGCCCTGGGCGACCGCCTCGCCGCCTCCCTCTCCCCCGGGCTCCAGGCGTGCGCCGCCACCCTCGTGCTGACCGGTCCCTTCACACCGATGCTGTTCATGGGCGAGGAGTGGGGGGCGCGTACGCCGTGGCAGTTCTTCACCGACCACACCGATCCGGAGCTGGCGGAGGCCGTACGCAACGGCAGGCGGCGGGAGTTCGGCGCGCACGGCTGGGCGGAGGAGGAGATCCCCGACCCGCAGGACCCTGCCACCCGTGACCGCTCCTGTCTGGACTGGTCCGAACCGGAGCGCGAGCCGCACGCCCGGCTGCTCGCCTGGTACCGCCAACTGATCGCGCTGCGGCGGACGCTGCCCGACCTCCACGACCCCGACCTGGCCTCGGTGAAGACCGCGTTCGACGAGGACGCCCGCTGGATCGCGTACCGGCGGGGTGATCTGCGGGTCGCGGTCAACCTGGCGGACCGGCCGGCCGCGATCCCGCTCGGCTCCGGCCGCCACCGCCGGGTCGGCGGACGGGTGGTGGCGGCCTGGGAGCCGGTCGAGGCGCCGGGGCCGGACGGGGTGCTGCATCTGCCGCCGGAGTCGTGCGTGGTGCTGGCGGACGACTGAACTGCCCGGCTCCGTCGGCTACTCGACGATCGCCAGCTCGCGCGCGGTGGCGTTGAGGCGGCGGCCGCCGTCCTCGGTGACGGTCACGATGTCCTCGATGCGGACCCCGAAGCGGCCGGGGAGATAGATGCCCGGCTCCACGGAGAAGCACATGCCGGGGACGAGCGGCTGCTCCTCGCCCTCGATCATGTACGGGGGTTCGTGGGTGGTGACACCGATGCCGTGGCCGGTGCGGTGGATGAACCGGTCGCCGTAGCCGGACTCGGTGATCACCGCGCGGGCGGCGCGGTCGATCTCCTGGCAGGCGACGCCGGGCCGGACGGCGGCGCACCCCGCCTGCTGGGCCTCGCGGACGATGTCGTGGACGCGCTGCTCCTCGGCGGTGGGCTCGCCGACATGGACCGTACGGGAGGTGTCGGAGCCGTAACCGTGCTTCAGGCCGCCGAAGTCCAGGACGACCATGTCGCCGCGCTCGATGGTGCGTTCACCCGCCTCGTGGTGCGGGTTGGCGCCGTTGGGGCCGGAGCCGACGACGGTGAAGTCGACCTGGGAATGGCCGAAGTGCCGCAGCAGGGCGGCGAGATCGGCGGCCACATCAGTCTCCCGGCGGCCGGAGAACCGCACCTTCAGGATCTCCTCGTACGTGGCGTCCGCCGCCGCCCCCGCCGCCGTCAGGCGCTCCAGCTCGGCGCCGTCCTTCACCGCCCGGAGCATCGGGAGCGCCTCGGTGAGGGCGGTGTACGTGGTGTCGGGGAGGGCCCGTTGGAGGCCGAGGAGGTGCATGGCCCAGGCGTTGTCGCTGACGCCGAAGCGGCCCTGGGCCGCGAGCAGCGGGGAGGCCACCGCGTACGGGTCCACGCCGTCGGTCCAGTCCCGCAGGGCGAGCGCGGGAGCCCCGGCGGCGGCCGCCGCGTCGGGCGCCTCCAGGGTCGGGACGACCAGGACGGGCTCCTCGCCGGCCCGCAGCACGAGGAGGCTGAGGCGTTCGGTGGAGACGGGCCGGTAGCCGGTGAGGTGGACGAGGTCGGGCCCGGGCGCGACGATCACCCCGGCCAGCCCGGCCGCGGCGGCGGACTCGGCCGCCTTCGCCATCCGGGCCCGGTAGACCTCGGCGGTGAAGGGCACGGGGGGCGGCGCGGGCGGGTTCGGGCTGGACATCGGGGCCTCCTGGCGGTGAGGGGGTGCGGGGCGCGACAGGGCACGGCTCCCTGCATCCTGCCCGCCGGGCGGGACGTATGCGAACGGGTTCGCACCCGTACGCCCTTGGCGGGCGGCGCGGTCACGACGGCAGCCGCACCACCACGTCGGCCCGCTCCCGGCCGCTCTCCACCAGGCGGGCGTTCGCCTCGTCGGAGCGCTCCACCCACGCCCGCGCGTACGCCGGAGGCTTCCCGTACCGCACATGGCGCTCCACGAGCCGGCGCACCCGGACCTCCGGGTCGAGGTCCAGGAACCAGACCTCGTCCAGCAGCCCGCGCACCTCCGCCCACGGCCCGTCTTCCAGCAGCAGGTAGTTGCCCTCGGTGATGACGAGCGGCACGTCGGGCGGCACGGCCAGGGCCCCGGCGACCGGCTCCTCCAGGGCCCGGTCGAAGGCGGGGGCGTACACCGGGTGGGCCGGGTCCGGGTCACGCAGCCGCCGCAGGAGTGCCGCGTACCCGGCGGCGTCGAAGGTGTCCGGGGCACCCTTCCGGCCGGCCCGGCCCAGCCGGTCCAGCTCGGCACCGGCCAGGTGGAAGCCGTCCATGGGAACGAGGGCGGCGCGCCCCTCCAGCCCCTCGGCCAGCCGCTGCGCCACGGTGGACTTCCCGGCCCCGGGAGGCCCCGCGATCCCGAGGATGCGCCGCCGCCCGGTCTCCGCGAGGCGGCGGGCCCGGTCGGCCGCGTCGGCGAGGCCGCGGGTGGTCGTGGCGTCGAGGATGTCCATGCGGGGCATTGTGCGGGGGCGGGGGCTCGTCCTCAAAGGCGCGGGGGCGTGGGAGGTTCACACCGCCACCGCGTTGAGCAGCCTGCGGATGCTCGTGGGTGCGTCATGTCAGGGCGTGCGGGCGGTATCCAGGGTCGGGTAGATCCGCAGGTAGGTGTCGACGCCCGCCAGGTCGAACAGCCGGGCGACCCGCTGGGTGGGGGCCGCGATGCGCAGGTCGGTGCGCTGGTGGACGTCGAGGATCATGCGCAGGAAGGAGGAGTCGGCGAACGTGATGTTGCTGGCGTCCAGGACCAGCCCGCCGTGGACGGCGGCCACCGTCTCGATCTCCGCTCCCAGCGAGGTGACGTTGTCCATGTCGAACTCTCCGCGCGGGGAGATCACGGGCAGGGGCTCGGGTCTGGAGCCCCGGGGGTCTGAAATCCTCATCGCGCGATTATCGCCAAGCGCCCGGGGCGCGCTGACGCCGGTGCCCGTCCTCATCGACGGCGCCGACGGTAGTGTTACGTATAACCACGTCTCGATCCCCTGGAGAGCCCCATGTCCCACATCGCCCTGGTCACCCTGGTCGTCCGCGACTACGACGAGGCCGTCGCCTTCTACCGCGACGCGCTCGGCTTCGAGCTGGCGGAGGACACCGACCGGGGTGACGGCTCCCGCTGGGTGGTGGTGCGCCCGCGTGGGGCGGCGGCCGGTACGGGGCTGCTGCTGGCCCGCGCGAAGGACGGGGCGCAGGTGGCGAGCGTGGGGGCGCAGACCGGCGGGCGGGTCGGCTTCTTCCTGCACACCGAGGACTTCGCGGGGGACCATGCCCGGATGAGCGCGGCAGGGGTGCGCTTCCTGGAGGAGCCCCGGCACGAGACGTACGGCTCGGTCGCGGTCTTCGAGGACCTGTACGGCAACCGGTGGGATCTGCTCCAGCCGGCGGGCTGACCCCACCGGAGCCCGGGCGGGGTGCGGGTCGCCATTCGGCCTACACTCGGCGCGCTTCGCGGGGCCGCCCGCAGTGACCATGGGCCCATGGAGCAGCCCGCGGACCCGAGCGCCTCCTCCGTGGCGGCCCAGCCCGAGCGGCACGCCGGGTGGAACGAGCTGTTCTTCGACCTGGTGGTCGTCGCCGGGGCCGGGCAGCTGGCCCACCTCCTGCACGACGGGCCGCACCTGGCGGACCTCGCCCTGTACGGGGTCCTCTACCTCGCCTTCTGGACCGTCTGGGCCGGGTTCGCCGTCTACGGGGACATCGCCGCCTCCGCCACCCGCGTCCGCACCCTGCTGATCGCGATGCTCGGCATGGCCGTGATGGCGGCCTCCGTCCACGCGGTCCTCACCCACCACGCGATCACCTTCGTCCTCGCCTATGTCGCCCTGCGCTGGCAGGCGGGCCGCGTCTGGCAGCGGGGCAGCGTCGTCGTGGACTGGCCACTGGCCCAGTTCGGCTCGGGGGCGCTGCCCTGGCTCGTCTCGCTCCTCGTTCCGACGCCGTGGCGCTACTGGCTCTGGGCGCTCGGCATCGCCGTCGACATCGTCACCCTGCTGGTCGCCACCCGCGGCCGCACTCTCCGGCGCGTGACCGAGCGGGCCGCCGCACACCGGGGTGACCGGCCGCCGCCGGGCCCGCCGCACACCGCCTCGCCCGGGCCCGCGCAGCCTCAGCTCAGCGAGTCGCGCATCGACACCGCGCACATGGGCGAACGGCTCGGGCTGTACGTGATCATCGTGCTGGGCGAAGGGGTCATCCAGATCATCGACGCCGCGTCGGAGCGCGACGACTGGGACCTGCCGCTGGCCGCCACCGGGCTCGGGGCGTTCGGGCTGCTGGCCGGGATCTGCACGCTGAGCCTGCTGTACGGCACCAACGGCATCCCGCACCTGCGCAAGGACGCGCTCCCGCCTCGGCTGGCGATGCTCCTGCACGCGGTGATGACCGGTTTCCTGGTCGCCCTGGCCACCGCCCTCGGCTCGGCGGTCGCCCACTTCGACGACGTACTGCCGAAGGGGCAGCACTGGCTGCTGTGCGGGGCGATGGCGGGGTATTTCGCGGCGGGCGTGGTCGCGACGCTGCCGTTGGCGGAGCGGGCCGACCGGGTGTGGGTGCTGGGCTGGGGAGTGCCGTGCGTGGCGGTGGCCGTGGCGCTCGCCCCGCTGGGCGTACGGCTGCCCGCGTGGGCGACGATCGGGATCCTGGTGGCGCTGGTGTGCTGGCAGATCCTCTACGACCCGGGGCGGGCGGAGGCGCCTGTGCCCGGCGGGCGGCGATGGGGCGCAAGAATCCGGCGCACGAGCCGAGCCGACGGGCCCTGAGCACCGCTCACGTCCGCGTCCCCCGCCCCCCGTCCTGAGCACCGCCCACCCCCATGAGCCCCGCCCGCGATGCTGAGCACCGCTCACACCTGCGCTCCCCGCCCGCAATGCTGAGCACCGCTCACAGCCGACGAGCGCTGAGCACCGCTCACACCCGCGCCAGCCCCGCCTCCCGTACCGCCACCGCCTCCATCGCGTCCAGCACCGGCCGGATCAGCGGATGGCCCTCGGCTCCCTGGCGTACGGCCGCGAAGACGCGGCGGGTGGGGGCGCTGCCCTCCACCGGGCGGACGACCACCCCGGTCAGCTCCATCCCGCGCAGCGCCGACCTCGGCACCAGGGCCACCCCCGCGTCCGCCCCGGCCAGCGCCACCACCGCCCGGAAGTCGTCCGACGAGTGCTCCAGACGGGGCGCGAAACCGGCATGCTCGCAGGCCAGGACCACCACGTCATGGCAGGGGTTCCCCGGGTACGGCCCGATCCACGGGTCCTTGGCGAGGTCCGCGACCGCCACGTGGTCCTGGTCCGCGAGGCGGTGGGCCACCGGGAGCACCGCGTCGAACGGCTCCGAGTAGAGGGGTACGCGAGTGAGGCGGCGGTCATCCTCGGCAGGGGCGCCCCGGTACTCCACCGCCACCGCCACATCCACCTGCCGGTCCAGCACCATCGGCACGCTCGCGTCGCCCTCCGCGTCCTGCACCTTGACCCGGATGCCGGGTGCGGTGCGGGCCAGCTCGGTGAGGGCGGGGGCGAGGACGAGGCCGATGCCGGTGGCGAACGCGGCGACCGTGACCGTACCGGCGACGCCCGCGCTGTAGTCCGCCAGCTCCGCCTCCGCCCGCTCCAGCTGGGCCAGGACCACGTTGGCGTGGCTGAGCAGGATCTCCCCGGCGGCGGTGAGCCGGGCGCCGCGCGCACCGCGTTCGACGAGGCGGTGGCCGGTCTCCTGCTCCAGGGCGGCGAGCTGCTGGGAGACGGCGGAGGGGGTCAGGTACACCGCGGCGGCGGCCGCGGTCACCGTGCGGTGGTCGGCCACCGCACGGAGGATTCGCAGCCGCCGCGCATCGATCATGTGCCCATTGTCCCAGGTCGCGGCGAGTCCCCGACCCGGTCGGCAGGTCAGGCGGTCTCCGCCTCCAGGGCCGCCCGCGCGTCCACGAACGCGTCCACGGCGCGGTTGACGTCGGCGGTGGAGTGCGCGGCCGAGAGCTGGACGCGGATGCGCGCGGCCCCCTGCGGGACGACGGGGTACGAGAACCCGATCACGTACACACCGCGCTCCAGCAGCAGCTCCGCCATCCGGCCTGCCTTCGCCGCGTCCCCGATCATGACGGGGGCGATGGCGTGGTCGCCGGGCAGGATGTCGAAGCCCTCCTCGGTCATCCGGGTGCGGAAGAGCGCGGTGTTGGCGTTGAGCTGGTCGCGCAGGTCGCCCGCGGACTCCAGCAGGTCGATGACCTTGAGGGACGCGGCGGCGATGACCGGGGCGAGGGAGTTGGAGAAGAGGTACGGGCGCGAGCGCTGGCGCAGCAGGGCGACGATCTCGGCGCGGGCGGCGACGTAACCGCCGGAAGCGCCGCCGAGCGCCTTGCCGAGGGTGCCGGTGATGATGTCGACGCGGTCCATGACGCCGTGCAGCTCGGGGGTGCCGCGGCCGCCGGGGCCGACGAAGCCGACGGCGTGCGAGTCGTCGACCATGACCATGGCGTCGTAGCGGTCGGCCAGGTCGCAGATCTCCTGGAGCGGGGCCACGTACCCGTCCATGGAGAAGACGCCGTCGGTGACGATCAGCCGGCGGCGGGCGCCGGACGCCTCCTTGAGCTGCTTCTCCAGGTCGGCCAGGTCGCGGTTGGCATAACGGTAGCGCCGGGCCTTGGAGAGGCGGATGCCGTCGATGATCGAGGCGTGGTTGAGGGCGTCGGAGATGACCGCGTCCTCGGGGCCGAGAATCGTCTCGAAGACACCGCCGTTGGCGTCGAAGCAGGAGGAGTAGAGGATCGTGTCCTCCTGGCCGAGGAAGGCCGAAAGCCGCGCCTCCAGCTCCTTGTGGACCTCCTGGGTTCCGCAGATGAAGCGGACCGAGGCGAGTCCGTAGCCCCAGCGGTCCAGCGCCTCGTGGGCGGCGGCGATGACCTCGGGATGGTCGGCGAGGCCCAGGTAGTTGTTGGCGCAGAAGTTGAGGACCTCACCGGCGCGGCCGCCGGAGGTGACGGCCACGGTCGCGGACTGCGGGGTGCCGATCACACGCTCGGGCTTGTGCAGCCCGGCGGCGCGGATCTCGTCGAGGGTGGTGCGCAGATCGTCGCGTACGGATTCGAACATGCTGGATTCCTTAAAAGGGACGCGAGAAGAGGTTCGAGGCGTTCGGGAGGTTCGAGAAGGCGAGAGGACGGTATTGCGAGAAGAGGCTCGGCGGTTCAGACGGTCCAGTCGAGGATGACCTTGCCGCCGAGTCCGCTCGCCGCGTCGTCGAAGGCCGCCTCGAAGTCGCGGAAGCCGTACCGGCCGGTGATCACGGGGGCGAGGTCGAGGCCGCCCTCCAGCAGGACGGACATGGCGTACCAGGTCTCGTACATCTCGCGGCCGTAGATCCCCTTGATCGTGATCATCGAGGTGACGATCCGGGACCAGTCGACGGCGAACTCCTCGGCGGGCAGGCCGAGCATCGCGATGCGGCCGCCGTGCGTCATGTTCGCGACCATGTCGCGCATCGCCTCGGGGCGGCCGGACATCTCCAGACCGATGTCGAAGCCCTCGCGCAGGCCCAGCTCACGCTGGCCGTCCGCGATGGTGCGGTCCGCGACGTCGAGGGCGAGGCTGACGCCGACCTTGCGGGCGAGGGCGAGGCGGGCCTCGCTGACGTCGGTGATGACGACGTTGCGGGCGCCAGCGTGCTTGGCGACGGCGGCGGCCATGATGCCGATCGGCCCGGCGCCGGTGATCAGGACGTCCTCGCCGACCAGCGGGAAGGAGAGCGCGGTGTGCACGGCGTTGCCGAACGGGTCGAAGATCGCCGCGATGTCGAGGTCGACGGGGACCCGGTGCACCCACACGTTGGAGGCGGGCAGGACCACGTACTCCGCGAACGCCCCGTCCCGGCCGACGCCCAGGCCGACGGTGGAGCGGCAGAGGTGGCGGCGGCCGGCGAGGCAGTTGCGGCACTTGCCGCAGACGAGGTGGCCCTCGCCGCTGACCAGGTCGCCCACCGCGATGTCCGCGACGTCCGAGCCGAGGGCCGCGACCTCGCCGACGAACTCGTGGCCGAGGATCAGCGGGGTGGTGACCGCCTGCTGGGCCCAGCCGTCGTAGGCGCGGATGTGCAGGTCGGTGCCGCAGATCCCGGTACGCAGGACCTTGATCAGGACGTCGGTGGGGCCGTACTCCGGCTCCGGCACGTCCATCAGCCACAGTCCCGGTTCGGCCTTCTGCTTGACGAGTGCCTTCACGGCTGCGGCTCCCTGCACGTGGTACGCGGGTGGTGGATACCCCGGGCCTTGGGGCCTGTCGGAGGAGCCCTGCGGCCCGGGGTGGTCTTCGGGGGTTCTCCACCCCCATGGTGGGGGCGGGGGTACGGCGGGACGGGACGGAACACGCCCGTGCGGCTCCACGTGCCGTCTCCGGCCGTCACCCAGAAGGCTGCCGTACGGCGGTGCCCCGGGTCCATCGAGGATTTCTTAAGCACGGCCGCAGGAGATCTTCACGCCTGGGCAACGGTTCACTTGCCGGTGCCCTCCGCAGGCCTTCGTTTCCGCGGTCACAGCTCGCCGTACGGCCCGAGAAAGCGGGGCCGGCCCTTCTCGATCCGGTAGAGGTGGATCCCGCCCGCATGCCGGACCTGGCGTGTCGAGGTCTGGAACGCCAGGGTGCGGACGATGCCCCGGTGCTCGGTCCGGATCAGCCGCTGTGCCAGCCCGCCGCGCTCCTCGCCGCCCGCGCTCGTCGCCGCCGAGGCCCGGGCGATCAGGCCGACCGCGTCGTACGCCTCGGCGGCCCAGGTGGCGGGCGGGACGCCGAAGCGCCTGCGGTGGGCGGCGGTGAACTTCGCGGCCGTCGGGAGCACCGCCGCGTCCGCGTACGCCTCGGCGAAGACCCAGCCTTCGGCCGCCCTCCCGGCGCCCCGGAGGAAAGCGGGCCCGAGGGCGGGTCCGGCTCCGGCCCTTGTACCGGTGAAGCCCTCGGCGGCGAGCGCGGTGGCGAGGCGGGCGGCCCGGGGTGCGGAGCCGCCCGTGTAGACCACGGCGTCGGCCCGGACGGCGGTGGCTCGGCGGGCCGCCGGGCGGAACCCCGACTCGCCGTCGGGAAGGGGGTGTTCGGTGAGGGTGGTACCGGTGAGGTTCGCGTCCCGGAAGGCTGAGCCGGTCTTCCAGCTCCGGTCGGGGTCGGCCTCGTCGACGACGAGGAGGATGCGTTCGGCGGGACGGGTGTGGACCAGATAGCTGACGAGGCCGGGGGCGAGGCTGTCGTCGTAGGGGCGGGTCACACAGAGCTGGAGGCCCGCGTCCCACGCCCCGGTGGCGGACCCGGCCGCGACGACGACCGTGGCGAGCCGCGCCTCTCCGTACCGCAGGACGACCGCCTCGGGCAGCACGTCACCGGTCGGCCCGAGGACGGCGATGACTTGGGGGTCGGCCACCAGCCGGTCGGCCGTGCGCACCGCCCGCGCCGCGTCCCCGGCGTCATCCTCGACGCGTAGGGCCAGGCGGAAGGCTTTGCCGGTACGGGAGTTGTGGTCGTCGACGGCGAGTTGCGCGCCACGCCGGTGGGCCAGGCCGGTGGCGCGACCGGGTCCGGTGAGATCGGCATGGAGGCCGATGGTGCGGGTGGGGAGGTCGTCCTGCGGTCCGGATGCGCTTCCGTCTCGCCGGCGCATGGCGATCCAGGCCGCCGTGGAGCCACCCGTCAGGAGCACGGCCCCGGCGGTGAGGAGCCTGCGGCGGGTGAGGGAGGGGGGCGGGCCGGCGTCCGGTGTGACGGTGGCGGGGAGGAGGGGCTCGGGGTCGGGCAGCGCGAGGGCGGCGGCCGAACGTTCGGCGATCAGGGCAGAGAGGCCGGGGAGCTGCCAGGGGGCCGGGGGTGTCGGGGCGGTGGCGGGGGTCAGGGCGGCGGGGTCGGAGGGCGTACGGAGGTGGGACGCGGGGTCGGAGGGAGTACGGGGGTGGAGTGCGGGGGCGGAGGGCCTGCGGGGGTGGGGAGGCGTACGGGGAGCGGGGTCGTCGGGCGTACGGGAGTGGGGAGGCGCACCGGAGACGGGATCGTCGGGCGTACGGGAGCCGCGAGCCCCACCGGAGACGGGGCCGTCGGGCCCACGCGAGCCGCGAGCCGTACCGGAGACGGGATCGTCGGGCCCACGCGAGCCGCGAGCCCCACCGGAGACGGGATCGTCGGGCCCACGCGAGCCGCGAGGCGCACCGGACGGGGAGGGCCTGGCCAGTGCCTCGCGCGGGTCGGGGCCCCGGGCGCCCTCCGCCGGCGCCTCGCGCGGGTCCCCTCCTCCGGCGCCGCCCGCCAGCGCCTCGCGCGGGTCCCGCCCCCCGCCTCCGCCCACCGACGCCTCGCCCCCGGCACCCCCCACCGGCTCGTCGCGCGCACCCCCTCCCCCCAACGCGTCCCGCACCTCCCCCGCCCCCGGCCGGGCCGCCGGGTCCTTGGTCAGGCAGGCCGTGACCAGGGGCAGCAGTGCGCGCGGTACGTCGTCGAGGTCCGGCTCCTCGTGGATCGTCCGGAACAGGACGCCCGCCGGGCTGCCGTCACCGAACGGGCGCCGCCCCGTCGCCGCGTACACCAGGACACAGCCCAGTGAGAAGACGTCGCACGCCGGGCCCACCACCGGTCCGGCTGAGGCCTGTTCGGGTGCGAGGTAGCCCGGGGTGCCGATCAGCGCGTCGGTGGCGGTGAGGGCGGTCGCGCCCTCGTGCCGGGCGATCCCGAAGTCGATGAGCCGGGGCCCGTCCAGGGCGAGGAGCACGTTTCCGGGCTTCACGTCGCGGTGGATCAGCCCGCCCTCGTGCACGGTGACCAGGGCCGCCGCGAGCCGCGCCCCGAGCGCGCGTACGGTCCCGGCGGGCAGTGCGCCCCCGGCCCCGACGAGCTCGCCCAGGGACGGACCGGGGACGAAGGCGGTCGCCAGCCATGGTTCCCGCGCCTCCGTGTCCGCGCCGAGCACCGGGACCACCCAGGGCCCGGTGATCCGCCCGGCGGCCTCCGCCTCGCGCCGGAACCGGGCCCGGAAGCCGGGGTCGGCGGCGTGCTCGGCGCGGATCACCTTCACGGCGGCGAGGGCCCCGCCCGCCGAACGTGCCAGGTAGACCACGCCCATGCCCCCCGCGCCGAGCCTGGCCAGCGTGCGGTACGGGCCGACCGTGCGGGGGTCCTGGGAGGTGAGGGGCCGCACGTCAGCTCTTCGGCTTCGGGGCCGGGCCGAGATAGCGGAAGCGGCCGCGCTCCACCCGGTGGAGGTGGGCGTCCTGGCCCACCAGTGTCTGCCGCTTGTCGAAGGCGTAGGTGCGGAAGGCGCCCTTGTACGTGGACGTGGTGACAGCGGCGGCGAGCGCGGAACGGGTGGGGCGGCCGTCGCCGGTGGGCCCGGATGGCGTGGCGCCCGGTGAAGTGGTGGGCCCCGCACCGCCCTTCGTGGCCGAGTCCACCAAGGCGGCCA
This sequence comes from Streptomyces griseus subsp. griseus, assembly GCF_003610995.1. Lineage (NCBI taxonomy): Bacteria > Bacillati > Actinomycetota > Actinomycetes > Kitasatosporales > Streptomycetaceae > Streptomyces > Streptomyces griseus. The sequence continues at coordinate 6,107,396 of NZ_CP032543.1, read as the reverse complement.
CCCGCTGGGCTACGAGCCCGGTGACGTCGTACGCCTCGGCCGACCAGGCGGCGGGGGCGCTGCCGAAGCGCTTGCGGTGCGCGGCCGCGAAGTCGGCGGCACCCGCTGCCGCACCGGCGTCCGTGAACGGCGTGACGAACTCCCACCCCTCGGCCGCCTCCCCCGCCCGCTCCAGGAACTCCGGTCTCATGGCGATGTGTTGGGCCACGCGCGGCCCCTTGAAGGGCGTGGCCGCCAAGGCATGGGCCGCCCCGGCGGCCCCCGCCGCGTCGCCCGCGTAGAAGAGTGCGTCGCTGCTATGGGCGAGGAGGTCCGCGATCACCGGCGCGAGGTCGGACGTCCCGGCCGGGACCACGCGTGGATGGGTGGTGCCGGTGGTGAGGCTGGGGGTCATCAGGTTGGCCGCGTACCCCGCCTGGTACGCCGCCTGCCCGCCGGACCGGTCGATCAGCACGCCGAGGCGCTCCACGTCGGGGCGCAGGAGGAGATGGTTGACGATGGGGACGGAGAGGGCCGCATAGGACGGGCAGGCCTGGAAGAAGGCGGAGTTGACGCGGGCCGGGTAGGCGATCTGGAGCGACGACACCGTCAGGAGGGGCAGCGCCGCCTCGTCGTACGCGGGCAGTGCGGCCGTGGTCGTCGCGTCGCCGGTCGGGCCGATGACCGCGAGCACATCCCCGTCGCGGGCGAACTCCTCGGCGACCCGCACGGCACGCGCCGGCTCGCCCCGGTCGTCGAGAACCTTCACGGTGAGCGTGAAGGGCTTGTCCGTACGGGAGTTGAACCTGTCGACGGCGAGTCGCGCCCCGCGCTCCTGCGCCCGCCCGGCCGCTTCCTGCGGACCTGTCAGGTCGGCGTGTACGCCAATTGTCCAGCGCCGCCCGGTAGGTGGGCCGCTACGAACCTCGGGCTCGTCGCCCATCAGCTGTACCGCGGCGAAGGCGCCCGCCCCGAGCGCCACCGCGCCGCCCGCCGCGAGCGCCAGGAACCGCCGCCGGGCCGGTGCGGGTTCCGTCGGGGGATCGCTCACCGTGGCGTCGATGTCGGGCAGTTCCAGCATCGCGGCGGACCGTTGTGCGATCATGCGGACGACACCCTCGGGCAGCCAGTCGACGCTCGCGCCGTCGCTCGGTACGTCCTCGGTGATCCTGGTGTCCAGGTCGGCGGCGGTGGGGCGGGCGGCCGGGGCCTTGGCCAGACAGCAGGACAGCAGGGTGCGGAGGCCGGGGTCGTCGATCCCGTCGAGGTCGGGCGCGTCATGGACCGTGCGGTAGAGCAGGGCGTCGACGGCCCCGCCGCCGAAGGGTGGCCGCCCCCTGGCCGCGTACGCCAGGAGGCAGCCGAGTGAGAAGACGTCCCCGGCCGGTCCGGCCACCGCCCCGCCCCCGGCGGCCTGTTCGGGCGGGAGGAAGCCCGGGGTCCCGACGAGGAGGCCGGTGGCGGTCAGTGCGGTGGCGTCGGCGGCGCGGGCGATCCCGAAGTCGATGAGCCGGGGGCCGTCGGCCGTGAGGAGGACGTTGCCCGGCTTGACGTCCCGGTGGACGAGTCCCGCCCCGTGTACGGCGGTCAGGGCGCGGGCGAGCAGTCGGCCGAGCACACGGACGCTGCGGGCGGGCAGCGGGCCGCATCGGGCGACGGCCTCCGACAGCGTGGGTCCGGGCACGAACTCCGTTGCCAGCCAAGGCGTTTCGGACTCGGTGTCGGCGTCGGTGACCGGGACGGCCCAGGGGCTGTCCACCCGGCGGGCGGCCTCGGCCTCGCGGCGGAAGCGGGTCCGGAAATCCGCGTCTCCGGCGTACTCGGGGAGGATCACCTTGAGGGCGGCGAGCGCTCCGGCGTCGGTGCGTCCGAGGTAGACGACGCCCATGCCTCCCGTCCCGAGGCGGCCCAGGAGCCGGTGTCCGCCGATGCGCGCGGGATCGTTCGGTCGCAGTGCGTCCATCGCCCGGCCTCAGCTCTGCTTCTCGACGGCGGATTCCAGCCGGACCAGCATCGTGGCCTGCGCCTGGGTGACCAGGGCGCCGATCTCCTTCTCCGTGCGCCCCTTCGCCCCTTTGCCGGTCACGGCGACGGTGACCTGGTGCGTCTGCGCCTGCTGCCAGGTGTAGGGGTGCGGCCCGCCCAGCTCGGTGGAGCGGTACTCGCCGAACTCCGTCAGCGCGTCGTCGGAGTTGCGCTGGACCTCCTCTTCCCCGAGGAGCGCGGCCGCGACCATGGAGCCGACCTGCTCGTCGGCGGTGAGCTGTTGCGTGGGGCAGCGCATGGTCTCCTCGATGGACTCCGCCATCTCCCACTCGGCGTCCTCGCGGCTGCGGTGGACGGTGACGACGGCGGCCAGCCGGACCGGCCCCTTGCCCGCGGCGGCGGGCACCTCGAAGTACCGGGTGCGGGTGGCCAGGACGGTGCCGGCCGGCCTGCCCCGCTTCCAGACGCAGTCGGCGCCGAGCACCGGCCAGGTGGCCGGATCACTCTCGTACGGGCTCCGCTTCACCACCCCGGGGCCGAAGCTGTCGGGACCGGCGATGACCTGGCCGATGAGGTCGAGAGCGGCAGCCCGGGTCCGGGGCAGGCGGGCGGGGTCGGGCTCGGCCGGTCCACCGGACCCGGCGGTGGCCCCCGCGCTCGGGCCGGCGCGGCCGGTGGCCTCGCGGTCCTCCGTACGAGGGCTGTCGGCGCCCCCGCCCGAGCAGCCGGCGAGCAGCACAGGGACGATCACGAGACCCAGAGCACGCCGCCCCCGTGCGCCCGACCACCCGGCATCTAATGGTCCTTGACTGCCCACAGCGCTCTCCCCCGCTCGCCCTCGATGCCATGGCCGATCATAGGTTCACCGGGTGTGTCCGCAGCGGCACGGTCAGAGACTGTTGCCCCATCGGGACGTAGGCAACTGATCGGCGCACCAGGGCAGTTCGGCCCGGTCCGGCGCCCCGGGCACCCACGTCCGCGGATCGCGGCGGATCTCCTCGGAGGCCCACAGCGGCGGGAGCACCGCGTTCAGACCTTTGCACGAAGACCGGCGAACTTTGAACACAGTGGTGACGAAGTATGGACGGAGTCAGCAGAAGCCTCCTACTGTTTCGGTCGCGACCCGCCGGAGTTACGCCGGGGTCACGCAGCCTGACCCGCACGAGCCGAACCGTTCACCCCCGGGCGACGGGTGGCCCCACCCACCGCCGCGACGTGCCTCTCGCTGCGAGGGGCCAGGAGGAAGAATGCATCCACGGCCGTTCCACCCCTTCCGCAGACCATCCGCATCGCGGCACCGACCGCTCCGCAGGCACCTGACCGGCCTGGTGGCCGCCTCGTTCCTCATCGGCGCCTTCACCGCCGTCCCGGCCACCGCCGCACCGGCGGCTCCGGCCGACCTCCCCCCGCAGGAACCGGGGGTGACCCTGCGCGTCTTCGATGTGCAGGTGCCCCTGGACGAGCTGTGCGACATCAAGGCGGGCCAGACGCCCAACGTCGACAAGCTGATGCCGCAGATCGACTGGGACTCGACGGACGACTTCGGCTTCAACGACCACTTCGTCTCGCAGGTGACGGGCAACATCGACGTGCCCGAGGACGGTTCGTACACGTTCCGCCTGACCAGCGACGACGGGTCGCGGCTGCTCATCGACGACCAACTCGTCATCGACCACGACGGGTTGCACGGCGCCGAGCCGAAGGACGGCACGGTCACCCTCACGGCGGGCTACCACTCCCTCCGGATCGACCACTTCGACCGCACCGGCGGCCAGCAGATCACGCTCGCCTGGCAGCCGCCGGGCTCCGGAGACTTCGCCGTCGTACCGAACTCCGTGCTGTCCACGGACGCCGATGTCGTACGGGTGACGGCGCCGGGCCGCAAGGAGTGCGAAGGCGCCCTCGACTCCCCCGGCGACGGGCTGCCGCTGACCGAGACGCACCCGGACTACGCGCTCACCGATCTGCGCCCGGCGGGCTTCGAGCCGCAGGTCTCCGCGATGGACTGGCTGCCCGACGGCCGCCTCGCGGTGACGACCTGGGGCGGCACGGACAACGAGACCGGCGAGGTCTACCTCCTCGACGACGTCCAGGGCGAGACCGGCCCGGACCGGGTGAAGGCGAAGAAGGTGGCCGAGGGGCTCAAGGAGCCCATGGGCATCAAGGCCGTCGACGGCAAGCTCTATGTCTCGCAGAAGCACGAGCTGACCGAGCTGACCGACACGGACGGCGACGACGTCATCGACGAGCGGCGGACCGTGGCCACCTGGCCCTACGGCGGCAACTTCCACGAGTTCGCCTTCGGCCTGCTCTACCGGGACGGGTTCTTCTACCTCAACCTGTCGGTGGCGATCGACTACGGCGGCGCGACGACGAATCCGCAGCCGGCCCAGAACCGGGGCACGACCATCAAGGTGAACAAGGAGACCGGCAAGGTCGACTACATCGCCGGTGGCCTGCGTACACCCAACGGCATCGGCTGGGGCCCGGACGACGACCTGTTCGTCCTGGACAACCAGGGCGGCTGGCTGCCGTCCTCGAAGCTGGTCCACGTGAAGCAGGACCGCTTCTTCAATCACTACACCAACCCGTCGGGCCCCTTCGACACGAAGCCGGTCACCAAGCCGGTGCTGTGGCTGCCGCAGAACGAGATAGCCAACTCACCCAGCACACCTCTTCAGTTGACCGAGGGGCGGTTCGCCGGGCAGATGCTGTTCGGGGACGTGACGTACGGCGGGATCCAACGTGCCTACCTGGAGAAGGTCGACGGCGAGTACCAGGGCGCGGTCTTCCGCTTCACCCAGGGCCTGGAGGCGGGCGTCAACCGGATCAGCATGGGACCGGACGGCGCGATCTACGCCGGCGGGCTCGGCGCGGGCGGCAACTGGGGCCAGGAGGGCAAGCTGACGTACGGGCTCCAGAAGCTCTCCCCCAGCGGGGACAAGGCGTTCGACATCCTGGCGATGCGGGCCAAGCCCGGTGGCTTCGAGCTGGAGTACACCGAGCCGCTCTCGGAGGAGACGGCGGCGAAGCTCGCCGAGAGCTACCAGGTCGAGCAGTGGACATACGCGCCCACCCCCGCCTACGGCGGCCCCAAGATCGACGAGGAGACCCTGAAGGTCGGCTCGGCGACGCTCTCCGAGGACGGCAGGAAGGTCATGCTCGCCCTGCCCGGCCTCAAGCCGAACCGGGTCGTGCACGTCCGCTCCCCGCGCCCCTTCTCCTCCGCGAGCGGCACGGAGCTGTGGTCCACGGAAGCCTGGTACACGCTCAATTCCCTCCCCGGTGACCAGCCTTCGCCGACCCTGTACGAGGCGGAGGAGGCGGCCCTCACCGGCGGCGCGGGCGTCGACACCGAGCACGCGGGCTACTCGGGCGGCGGCTTCGTCGACAACTTCGGCAACGAGGGCGCGGCCGTCACCTTCGACGTGCGGACGGAGAAGGCGGGGACGTACGACGTCGGCCTGCGCTACTCCAACGGGCCGAACCCGGCCCCCGGCACCAAGACGATCAGCGTCCACGTCAACGGCACGAAGGTCCGGCAGACGAGCCTGGCCTCCACCACGGACTGGAAGACCTGGGCGACGAAGAACGAGCAGCTGGAGCTGGAGGAAGGCCGCAACACCATCACGTACTCCTACGACAGCGGCGACACCGGTCATGTGAACCTCGACATGATCGCCGTCCACCCGAAGGGCGCCCGCATCCCGCTCTTCGACGGCACGAGCCAGGCGGCCTGGCAGCACCCGGACGGCCGCACCCCCGAATGGCCGGTGAGCGACGGGGAGATGGAGATCAAGAACGGCGATCTGCGCACGAAGCAGGGGTTCGGGGACTTCCGCGTGCACGTGGAGTTCTGGCTGCCGAACCTGCCGCCGGACGTGACCGGCCAGGACCGCGCCAACAGCGGGGTCTACCTCCAGGACCGGTACGAGGTGCAGATCCTGGACTCCTACGGTGACGACACGCTCGCCGACGACGAGGCTGGGGCGATCTACACGAAGAAGGCCCCGGACGTGAACGCGGCCACCGCGCCGGAGACCTGGCAGACGTACGACATCACCTTCCGCGCCGCCCGCTTCGACTCCTCCGGCAACAAGACGGAGGACGCCAGGATCAGCGTCGTCTGGAACGGTGTCACCGTCCACGACGACGTGGCGGTCGACGGCCCGACCGGCGGCGGAGCGGCCGAGGCCGCGACGGCGGGGGCGATCAGGCTCCAGGACCACGGCAGCAAGATCCGCTACCGGAACGTGTGGGTGGAGCAGCTGACGTAGGGCGATGGACCCAGGAGAGGGGCGGTGGCCGTTCCGGGCCGCCGCCCCTCGGGCGTGTGTCCGCCACCGCTGCTGCGGCACGTTCACGATCCACGCCACGGCCGCCGGGCCCGCGGCTCCGGCGCTGCCTTTGCGCAGGCAGCCGCGACTTCGGCGCGGTCTTCGGGCCAGTACCTGACGCAGCGTAGGGACAGCGCCCCGCTCCTTGATAACGTCGCCCCCGCGGCCGTGGACTTCTCCCCCGACCCGGTCGCGTGTGGGTGGGAACGGGGATCCGGTCGCGGCAGGACGAAGAGGGCCGACAGATGAGCCTTGCACAGGTGCACCACATCTCCGCCGCGCCGGAGGAAGAGTCGACGGGCCGGTTCACGGCGGTCGGGCCGGGAGTCTCGGCGGCGCTGCTCGCCGAGATGGAACCGCTGGTCGGATACACGCTCCCCGACGGGGCCTCGCACCGGCCCACGGACGCCGAACTGCGCTCCCTGCCGCAGGCGTTCACGTATGCCGTGCTCTCCGACGGCAGTCGCCTGGTCGGGCGTACGGCTCCGGCGCGTGGCGAGGGCACGGCGCCGGTCCGCTTCCACGCGCACGCGGTGCACATACCCGCCGGTGTGCCGCTGCCGGGCGACCGGCTGCCGGTGGAGGCGTGGCGGTCGCCGCACTGGGTCGCCGCCACTCCGGTCGGCGGTGCGCTGCCCGACCCGCTCGGCACGTTGCCGCCGGGCCCCGCTCCGGTACGGGAGGGTCTCGACGACTTCGCCGTCTCGCGCGGCCCGTGGCTGGCGGCCGTCCTCGCCGATCTGCGCCGGGCGAGCGAGGAGGCGGCGCCTGCGGGCGGGCCGGTGGTGCTGGTGGAGAGGCGGAGCGCGGATGTGGCGCGCTGGCTGGGGCTGGCGGCGGTCGCGCTGCCGAGGGAGAGCGTGGAGCGGCTGACGTTCACCACGTACACGCGGCGGCCGGGGAGTTCGGCGCTGCGGGTGGTGGGGGTGCCGCCCGAGGACGCGGCGGCGGCGCGGGAGGCGGGACTGCGGGTCCATGTGTGCGCGGACCGGCCCCCGGTGGACGGCGCGGCGGACGTGTGGGCGCGGACGGCGGCACGGGTGTGGCGGAGCCGGGCGCCGGAGCTGTTCGAGGAGGCGCGCGGGCTGCCCGGGGATCCCTTCGCCGCGGGGCCGTTGGCGGTGATCGCGCTGTGTGCCGGGGTGACGCTCGGGCCCGAGGAGCGCGCGGCGGGCGCCGGTTGGGCGGCGGAGCGGCCGTACGCGCTGGACGCGAAGCGGATCGGCCAGCTGGTGGAGGCGCTGACCTCACCGGGGATCGATGACCGTACGGGCTCCGAGTTCGACGCGGCGGGGCGGCTGTTCGGCGCGCTGGACGGGCGGTGCCCGGCCTCGGTCACCGCGCCGCTCGCCGCGATGCTGGTGACGGAGGCGGTGCGGGGCGGCAACGGTTCGCTGGAACTCCCGCGCCGGGACGCGTTCGTGGGCCCGGACGGGGAGGCGATCGCCGGGGTGCTCGGCCCGGAGATCCTGGCCGAGCTGGAGAGCGGTGCGGGCAGGGCGCGGCCGGTGGCACGCACCGTACAACTGCTGCGGGTCGCACGGCTGTTGGGTGTGAACGGTACGGAGGTGCTGCCGGAGGTCGTGGACCGGCTGGCCCGGACGATCCTGGCGGAGGCGACGGCGGGCGGAGAGGCGGAAGCGGACAGGGCCGCGGGGGCGCCTGCCTTCGCCCCGGCGCTGCTGGAGCTGCTGGACGAGCAGTTCGACGTGCGGACGGCGCTGCTGGGCTCGCTGGACCGGATCGCGCCCGAGGACCCCGGGGCGGTGGCCCGGTTCCTGGAGCGGGTCGCGCTGCCGTTCACCGGGACGCAGGCCCTGCCGCATCTGCGGATGTGCGCCGAGGTGCCGGGCGCGATGACCACGCTCGGCCGGGACCGGACGGCGGTCTGGCACCGGGTCCTGCGCGCGGCCGGCCTCTCCCCCTTCGCCGAGCCCCTGGTCCTGCGTACGGCGGTGGGCCTGGTCTGGGAGGACCGGGCGCCCACCATGGAGGAGGCCCGGCTGCTGCTGGAGGCGGCGACCTCGGACGCGCACCGGGCGGCCGGGACGTGGGCGCGCCTGGTCGACGCGGCGCTCGGCGCCCCGGCGGACGCGGAGGACGCCACCGCGCTCGCCCACGACCTGCTGCGGGGCTTCCCGCAGGAGATCGGCGGCCGGGAGCGGGCCGCGCTCCAGCTCCTGGACCTCTGCCGCGACCTGCGCACGGGGGCCCCGGAGCCCGGCTGGGCGGAGCAGGTCCGCACACTGCGTGACCGGGCCGAACCCCTCGAACCAGCGGTCCAGGAGCGGGCGTTCACGAGCCTGGTGGAACGCCTGCTGGCCCCGGACCGGCCGGGAGCTGAGCTGTACGACTTCGTCCGGAGCGACGACGCCGCCCTGATCGCCGCCTACGACCGGGCGGCCCGCGCCGAGCCGACCCGCGCGCGGCTGCGCACCCACCCCGCCTACGCGGCCGACTGCTTCACCCACTGGACCGCCCACCCGCACGCGGGCCCCGCCTGGACGACCACGGCCGCCGCCCTCCTGGAGGAGGTACTGCGCCCGGCGGTGCGCGGGATGACGGCGGAGGCCGTGGCGGAGGTCGAGGAGACGGTGGGCCGCACGGGCAGCAGCGGCCGGGCCAACGCCTTCCGCGACTGGAACCGGTCGCGCGCGCTGGGCCGGCTGGGGCGGCGGATCGCGGGGCGGGTGCGGCGGGGCTGAGGGCCGGACCCACCCGTCATCGACACCGCCGTGAGCAGCCAGGGGCCGTGGGCCGTCCACGGCCTCCTGACCGGTCGGGGGCCCTATTCACCCTGCTCGACGGCGTGCCCGTAGGACGGGGCAGGCCCTGGCAGCTGGGCGTTCTCCTGGTGCGTGGCGGTGAGCTTGACGCTGCTGAGGCGCCAGCCCCGCGGCGTCCGGACGGCCTCGTTGTCGTAGAAGCCGACGACCAGCCATCGGTCCGGGCCGCCGCCCGCCTGTTCTTCCGGCACCCAGTGTTCGGCGCGGACGTGTGCGTGGAGGGTGGCGCGGTCACCGTCGATCTCGACGACGTGCCCGGTGATGGCGTGGTGGGTGGCGGAGAAGGGGGCGAACGCCTGGTCCAGCACGTGGACGTACTCGTCGAGGGGCACGGTCATGGGCGGCAGACCGACGACCGAGGAGAAGTCGAGGGTCACGGAGTCCGTGTAGACGAGGGCGGGAAGCCTGTCGAACTCCTTGAGGTCGGCGATGTCGGCGTAGCGGCCCATCAACTCGATCAGTTCGATGCGATCGGCGAGCGTCGTCATGAGGAACTCCCGGTGGACTCAGGTGCGGGCGTGGGCGCGGATCTCGGGCTCCGGGACCGGTGGCTCAAGGCGAGGACGGCGTCCATCAGCCGGGCCGGCAGGAACCGCGCGAGGGGGATGATGAAGGCGGCGTCCGTGCCGAGGGTGTACCGGGCGCGCGGACGGGGCGTGGTCGCCACCCTGGCGATCCTGGCCCCCGCCTTCGCCGCAGGCAGGGCGCGCTCCAGGAAGGCCGTGTTGGACGCCACCGTCGCGTCGATGAGGTGACCGTAGAGCTGCTGGTGTTCGGTGCTCATCGCGGCGGCGAGTTCGAGGGAGAGGTCACCGCTGCGGGCGGCCATCTCGGTCCGGACACCGCCGGGCTGGACGATGACCACCTGCACGCCGTGCGCCGCGACCTCGCGGCGCAGGGAGTCGTTGGCCGCTTCGAGGGCGAACTTGGTTCCCGCGTAGGCCCCGAAGACGGGCAGCGCGGCCACTCCGCCCACCGAGCTGATGTTGACGATTCTGCCCCGGCTCTGCCGCAGGAAGGGCAGGAGCTCCTGGATGACGGCGATGTGTCCGAAGAGGTTCACCTCGAACTGCTCGCGCCACAGAGCCAGGGGGAGCACCTCGACCGGGGCGTTGATCTCGATCCCCGCGTTGTTGACCAGGACGCGCAGGGCGCGCCGCTCGGGGTCGTCGGCGATCCGCCGGGCCAAGGCCTCGATGTGTTCCGGGACGGTGATGTCCAGGGTGACCGGTTCGATGCCGTCGGCCCGGACGGCGTCCGCCTCGCTGTCGGTGCGTACCCCGGCGAGAACGTGGTAGCCCATCGAGGCGAGGGCGCGGGCCGTCGCCGCTCCGATGCCCGACGAGGCGCCGGAGACGACGACGAGTTCGTCGGGCTTCCGAGGGTTCTTCCGTCGGTCTTGCCGGGAGTCTCCGGGTGGACGGATCACAGCGGTGGGTCCTTTCACGAGGCGGGGGTCGCGAGCGCGTCCAGGGGGAAGCGCGTGCCGGTCAGGTCCTCCGACACCTCCCAGAGCCGCCGGGCCGCCGAGCCGTCACGTGCTCGGGCGGACCGTCCGACCAGCGCCGGTGCGCCGCGCATGCCCCAGAGCCGGCCGGGGCCGGCATAGCTGTCGCCGGGAAGGTCAGCGGTGGCGGCGTACAGGGTGGGCAGGGCGCCCTCCTCGGCGCTCTGGGCGACGAGCCCGACCAGGAACTTCTCGACGCGAAAGCCGAGGGAGGGCTTCCGCTCCGCTCGCATGAGGTTCGTCGAGGAGATGCCGGGATGCGCGGCCGTGGAGATGACGGGTGACCCCGCGCGGGTGAGTCTGCGCTGGAGTTCGGCGGCGAACAGGAGGTTGGCCAGCTTGGACTGCGTATAGGCGGCGTTGGGACGGTAGGGCCTGCGCTGCCACTGGAGGTCGGTGAAGTCCAGGGAGCCGATCCGGTGCCCGAGGGAGGCCACCGTGACGACCCGCTCCCTGATGCGCGGGAGGAGCAGGTTCGTCAGGGCGAAGTGGCCCAGGTGGTTGGTCCCGAACTGCAACTCGAATCCGTCCGCGGTCCGGGAGAGCGGCCCCAACGAGAGACCCGCGTTGTTGATCAGCAGATCGACCTGACCGGGGAGGTCACGGGCGAAGGCCCGTACGGAGGAGAGGTCGGCGAGATCGAGGGGGCGGACCTGGGCCGGTCCCGCCATGGTCGCCGCCGCTGCCTCCCCCTTCTCCGGATCGCGTACGGCCAGGACCACCCGCGCTCCACGCTCGGCGAGGGCACGGGCCGTGACGAGCCCGATCCCGCTGTTCGAGCCGGTGACGACGGCGGTGCGGCCGGTCAGGTCGGGCAGGTCGGCAAGAGAGAATCTGGACATACCGAGAGAGTAGACACTGCCAACATTGTTGTCAATGGAAACATTGGGTTGGGTAGGCTGCTCCCATGCCTGACACCACCGAGCGGCGGCCCTACCACCACGGGAATCTCCGCACGGATCTCCTCGCCGCGGCCGAGCGCAGCCTGAGGGCGCACGGGGCCGAGCAGCTCTCCCTGCGGGACCTGGCACGGGACGTCGGCGTGAGTCACGCGGCGCCCCGACGCCACTTCGCGGACCGCCGCGCGCTGCTCGATGCCCTCGCCGAGTCGGGCTTCATGCGCCTGGGCGCGGAGCTGCGGGCCGCGGTGGACGAGATCGGCGACGAGAGCGACCTGCCCGCCCGTCTGCACGCGTTCGCGTCGGCCTATGTCCGGTTCGCGACCGAGAACGCCGCGCTGACCGGGCTGATGAACACCAGCAAGCACCGCCCGGGGGCGACTGCGGTCGCCGAGGCCGCCGCGGCCGCGTTCGGCCAGATCAGCGACCTGATCGAAGAGGGCCAGGAGCGCGGCGAACTGGAGGGGGACGACCCGGAGGAGATCGGACTCGTCCTCTACGCAACCGTCCTGGGGATCACCACCATGCTCAACAGCGGCATGATCGAGCCCGCACGGCTCGAAGGCCTCGTGGGCACCGCGGTGACACAGTTCCTGCGAGGCGCCCGCCCGGCGGAGCCGCGCTGACCCATGGCGCGAAGGCGACCACCTCCGTCCGGCTGCCGGAGGGGGCCACTCCGCGCCCGCCTCCAACAGCCGGCCGCCGCCGACTAGACTCGGTTGCCATGTCGAAGCCTGACGCGTTGCTTGTCGATGTCGCTGCCCTGGTGGAGTCCGGGCACAGCAACCAGATGTCGCTGACCGTGGTCGCCGGAGGCGCCGTGATCACCGGCCGCCTGGCCCCCGAGGCCGTCTGGCGGCAGCGGGTGTCGGAGGTGCTGGCGGACTCGGACCGACTGAGCGAGTTCGCCGCCGCCTTCACCGCCGCCCCCCGCGAGGACGGCCCACCCACGCATCTGCACTTCCACGTGGCCCGCATCCTCCAGGGCTCGGTGGGAATCCCGGAGACGGGCGGCATGTACCGCGTGGCCATCGAGGATGTCAGCGCCTGGACCATGGGCGACTTCAGCTACTCCGACCACTGACCACCCCGCCCGGGCGGGACCGCGGAGAGCCTCAGGCGCGACTACGGAGACCGTCAGGCGCGGCCACGGAGACCCTTCAGGCCCGGTCGTGGAGCGTGACCTGGTAGCCGTCGGGGTCGGCGAAGGTGAACGTCCGGCCGAAGGGGCCGTCGGTGGGCGCGGAGACAATCGCGTGGCCGTCGGCGGCGAGGGCATCGTGGATGGCCTGGACGTCGGTGGCGTGCAGCCAGATCGCGGCGCCGATGCCGGGCTGCGGGATCGACGCCAGGTCGGTGCCGGGCAGGGCTTCGCGGACGGCGAACGCGATCGGCTTCGTCGCGAAGACCACGGCGTGCGGCGGCCCGGACTGTGAGCGGACCAGGCCGAGGTAACGCTCGTAGAAGGCCTGCGAGACGTCCAGGTCGCGCACCTGGAAGGAGATGAAGTCGGGGCCGGTGGCGGGCATGGTGGTGCTCCTTCACTTGACGTGAGTTTCATGTCAGCTTCCTGACACACACCACCGTATGTCAGAATCCTGACATGAGCCAACCGGGCGACGGCATCGACCTGACCACATCACTGGGCTACCTCCTGAAGGAGGCTTCGAGTGCCCTGCGCGCCGCCATGGAGGAGGTCCTGCGCCCCCTCGGCATGAGCGTGACGCACTACTCCTGCCTCGAACTGCTGGCCCAGCGTCCGGGCATGTCCAACTCCGAGCTGGCGCGGGGCGCGTTCGTGACCCGCCAGACGATGAACGTGCTGCTCCAGAACCTGGAACGCGAGGGCTACGTGACCCGGCCGACGGAGGCGCGGGTCGGAAAGGCCCTCCCCGCGCAGCTCACGCCCAGCGGGCGGCAGAGCCTGGAGCAGGCGACCGCCGCCGTCCGGTCCGTCGAGATCAGGATGCTGTCCGGCATGACCGAGACCGAGCAGTCCGACGCGTTCCGGTCCCTGAAAAGCATGATCCGCTCCCTGCGCGAGGACGGGAACGCGGGAGAGGACGGGAACGCCGGAGAGCGCGGGAACGCCGGAGACCACAGCGACACCGGAGACGACAGCGACACCGGCGGCTGACGGAGCTGCCGCCGAACAGTCCCGGCCCGCTCAGTACAGCAGGTCCAGCTCCGCGCGGACCGTCTTGCCCGGCGGTCGTTCTCGGTCGAGAACCGCCCAGCGGTCCGCCAGCGCGTCCACGATCAGCATCCCGCGCCCGCTGTCGAGGCCGTCCGCCGGTGCGGTGATCTCCCCCGGCCCCGGCGGCCGGCACTCGCCCCGGGTGTCGGACACCTCGATCCGCAGCACACCGGGGACCTGGCGATCCCCGGGTGCGTGCGTCAGCCGCAGCTCGAAGTCCCGCCCGGGGATGCGTCCATGCGTCGCCGCGTTGGCCGTCAGCTCCCCGATGATCAGGGCTGCCGACTCCGAGGCGTCACTGAGGTACGGGATGCCCCAGGCGTGCAGCCGGTAGAGGCCGACGCGGCGGGCGAGCCGGGCACCGCGCGGATTCGAGCTGAACTGCCGCCTGAACACACGTACGGTTACATCAGGTTGGGTCTTCGCAGGTGCTTCCATGCCCCCAGATTCCGGTCCTGGCGACCTCTCCACCAGGTCAGCGACCCGTACGCTGAGTCAGCGTACGGGCGCAAAGGGTAGACAGTACGAATCACGTTCCGTGAGCATGGACGGGTTGCGGACCAGGACAGGCGCACGGGGAGGTGGCCGTACATGACGCACGGCACGGATGACATCGACAGCACGACGTACGGGACCTTCGGCAACGGCGGCACGAGCCGCACCGAATCCGAACCGCACTACAACCTCAAGATGTTCGGGGAAATCGTCAAGACCTTCCGCAAGCGGGCGCGGCTCACGCAGGAACAGTTCGCACCGCTCGTCGGCTACTCCCTGGAGACCGTCGCCTCCATCGAACAGGGCCGCCGCCTCCCGCCTCCGGACTTCGCGGAACGCGCGGACAGTCTCCTCGACGCGTTCGGGGTGATCCTGGCCGCGGCGAAGCATCTGACGCGGCGGAAGGGGCTGGCGAGTTGGTTCCGGCAGTGGGCGCTGCTGGAGTTGGGGGCGCTGAGTCTGTACACGTACGAGTGCCGGTTGATTCCGGGGCTGTTGCAGACGCCTGAGTACGCGCGAACGCTGTTCACTGACCAGCTGCCGCCACTCGGGGACGAGCAGATCGAGGCACAGCTCGCGGCTCGGCTGGAACGTCAGGAGCTCCTGCGGAACCGGCCCAACACCGCGTTCACCTTCATCCTCGAAGAGCACCTGTTCCTAAGGGAATTGGGCGGCGAGGAGGTCACCAGGGAGTTGATCGACCACATCCTCGACCTGTCCGAGCTGCGCAACGTGGACATCCAGATCATGCCGCTCGTACGGCATCACCACGCGGGGCTGGACGGGCCGATGCGGCTGCTGGAGACCCCGGACCACCGGTGGCTGGGCTACTTGGAGGGACAGGAGCACGGGCAGTTCATCTCCGACCCCAAAGTGGTCAGCGCACTTCAGATGCGGTGTGCCAGTATGCGTTCACAGGCTCTCTCGTTGGACGACTCCAAGAGCCTGATGCGGCGTATGCGAGGAGCGAGATGAGCACCACAGACCTGGCCTGGTTCAAGAGCAGCTACAGCAGCGCTGAAGGCGACTCCTGTGTGGAGGTCGCGCTGGAGTGGCACAAGTCGAGCTACAGCGGCGGCTCCGGCGACGACTGCGTCGAGGTCGCCGCCTGCCCCTCCACCGTCCACGTACGCGACTCGAAGATCGAGGAGAGCCCGCAGCTCGCGCTCGCCCCGACCGCCTGGACGCGCTTCCTCTCGTACGCCGTCCAGGGCTGATCCCTGCGGCTCCCGGACAGGGAAGCATGACACGGGCACGCCGGGGCAGCCGTCATGCATGGGTATGGTCGGGAACCGTCGGTTCGAAGCTGTTCGGCGACGCTGGGCGCGCAGGCGGGGCCGCGCGCGTCTGCTGGATCGTCTGGAGTGGACGGCCTGTCCGCCCTCGGCCGGGACCAGCGAGCACCATCTCCTCCTGGTCCACCACCGCAAAGTGGTCGGTGAGTTCTCCTACCGGCTCTGCGACCGCTGCCCGGCCGGTCAGATGACCACCACACGCGTTCCCCTGTCCCTGTCCGAGGGACGCGTGGTGCGCCGGGCCATGTCGCACCTGCGCTTCCGGCACCCCGACCGGTCCTGGCTGCCCCAGCCCGCCGTCGCCGGGACCGGCACGGCACGGCGTCGGTATCTGGCGGACAGCCGCTTCTGCGAAGGCCACGATTCGGCGGGCTACTCCCTCCCCGCCTCCACCACCTTCGCCTCGGAGCCGTCCTCCAAGGCCGCCGCGCAGGTCACCGCGACGGCGTAGCTCCCGCGCGGTGACGCCACCGCGCCGCCCGGCGGCGGCTAGCGGCCTGCGAACGCCTCCCTCAAGGCTTCGTCCAGTCGCTCCGCCGCGTCATCCAGATCGGGCGATTCGTCCGTCAGGAGCCCGTACACCGCCGATTGCAGGGCCCGGGTGAACGCTCCGTAGTACGGCGTGCGCGGACGCTGCACCGCCTCCTCCAGTGCCAGCCGTACGCTCTCGATGTACTCCGACCGCTCCCGCGCGGACGGCGTGCGGGCGCTGCCCTCCCGTGGCCCCGGGTCCGTGGAGGCCGTGCCGGGCCGCAGCGCCTCGGTGACCGCCTCCCAGCAGGTCGGTGACCCGGTCTTCCCGGAGGTGTAGGACGAAAGACGCGTCGCGGCGAAACCCGCGTCCAGGAGGCAGCGTTCGCTGCGCGGCCCGGTGAGGAAGGCGAGCAGCTTCCGGGCGGCGTCGGATCGGGGGGACGCGGCGGAGACGGCGAGGTTCTGGCCGCCGAGCACCGAGCGGCCGGGCAGCGGGACGGCGGCGTACCGCTCCGGTGCCAGCCGGCTCTGGAGAGCACCGAACGCATAGGGCCAGTTCCGCATGTAGGCCACCCGTCCCTCCGCGAAGTCGTCCAGGGTGGCGTCCTCGTCGGAGGTCAGCGCCCTGGGCCGCAGTGTGCGGTTGTCGTCGACATGCGTGAGGAATTCCTGGAGGCCGTCCTTCAGGGTGTCCGGCGTGGCGGTGTACTCGCCGTCGGCGCTCGCGATCTCCACGTCGGCGGCGGCGAAGGCGTCCATCACATTGACCGTCAGCCCCTCGTAGGGGGCGAGCTGTGTGGTCCAGCCCTTCTCCGGGGCGTCGGCTTCCGGCACCCCGCCGCCGAGCGTGGCGATGGAGTCGTAGAGGTTCTGCCAGGACCAGTCGCCGGCCGGCCGGCGGTTCTCGTTGATGCCGCTCTGCTCGATCAGGTCCTTGCGGTAGTAGAGCAGGCCCACGTCGGTGTTGAAGGGGAGGGCGTAGGTGCGGCCCTTCCACCGGGTGGTGCTCAGTACCTCGGGGATGACGTCGGGGTCCTCGACATCGGAACCAGGCAGGGCCTGGATCAGTCCCGCCTCGGCGAACTCCGGTATCCAGGTGACGTCGAGGTTGACGATGTCGTACGCGGCGCTGCCGGACTGGAGTGCGCCGAGCAACTGGCTGCGTTGCTGGTCGGCGCCGCCGGGCAGCTCGACGATCTGGGCCCGCAGGCCGGGTTCGTCCTCGTGCCGGCGGTTCCACTCCGCGATCAGCTGTTGGCGTACCCCGCCGGAACCTGTCACGTCGAGGCCGCTGGCCACGATGATCGGTCCCGGCCCCGGTGCCGGCCCGCCGGCCGTCGGCGAGGGGCCGTCCGCGCCTTTCCCCGTACAGGCGGCCGACAGGGTGAGCAGCAGGCAGCCCAGCGCGACGCCGTGAGGAAGGCGACGGGCCCGCGTCGCGCCGCTCACCGGGCGTCCCCCGTCCCGGTCCTGGCGACCTCGGCGGTCAACTCGGTGGCCAGGTCGTCCGAGACGTCCAGGCAGCGGCCTCCGGTCGCCTCGGCGAGCCGCTGGTTCAGCTGGTCGGGCGCACAGCCGCCGCCGCGCAGCGAGACCGTGACCACGCGGACCGGCGGTCCCTCGGTCGCGGACTCCTCGAGCGCGAGGACGTCCTCGCGCTGGAGGTCGGCGGAGTCCTCGTCGTCGGTGACGAGCACGAGCAGCCGGGGCACGGGGCCCTGCGGGCCCGACCGGAGCTCGGAGAGTCCGTCGCGCAGGCCGTCCAGGACGCGCGCGTTCTTGTTCACGGCGGGAGCCCGGCCGACCGCCGCCCGGGCCGGGCCCGGTTCGGGGCGTCCGAAGGGGACCAGTTCCGTGTGGTTCGCCGCGCTTCCGGGTGAGAGCCCCCACACCCCGAACGAGTCCTCGGGGCCGATCGGGGCGGTGGACCGTGCCACCAGGTCCTTGGCGCGTCCCGGTCCCGACCAGACCCGGTTGTCCTCCATCGAGGTCGAGTCGTCCAGCAGGTAGAGGACGCGGCCGGGGCCGAGTGCCTGGCGGTAGTCGCGAAGCGTCGCGGTGACCTGTTCCGGCCGTGTCGCCGGGTTCGCGGGCGGCAGGAGAAGGCTCACCGCCCCTTCGTTGGCCTTCGCCTTGAGCGGCGAGGCGGCGGGGGGAAGCGACGGTTTCCCGCTCGGTCCGGTACGGAAGCCGTCGCGCACGAAGACCGTGCGGGCCTCGGGGGCCTTGACCAGCCAGTCGTAGAAGCCCCGCACCGCCCGCTCGCGCGCGGTCGCGTCCCGTTCGGCACCGGCCCAGGTGACGCGCAGGAAGGGAAGGTCGAGTACGGGAACGTCGGTGGGGTAGCGGGCCGTGCGGTGTTCCAGTATGTCGCTGGCGCAGGCGGGTCGTCCCACGGCGTCGGCCTCCCGGTCCGCGGAAGGCAGGTTGAACAGGGCCATGGTCTGCTCGGGGATCAGAACCGCGGCCTCGTCCTCCAGTTCGTTACGAGACCCGTCGGCGAGCCCGCACATCAGATCGCGCGCCGTGGGCTGCGCGGGAAGCCGGTCATCGGCCAGGGCGGCTTCGACGGCGGTGGGGCGGCGGTCGTCGGTCCCGTACAGCGCGGTGGTCGCCAGCAGGGCGCCGTCCCCGTCCTCGGGGTCGGGACGTAACACCTGGTGGTGCTCCGCGCCGCCGTCCCGGGCCCCGGCTACCAGGTCGGCCAGCGGTGCGGGGCGAACGGCGGGGGACGGCTCCCGGCCCGCGCCGGTGGGGACGGCGAGAACCATCGGGGTGTACGCCACGGAGCCCAGCCGTTCGAGCTCCGCGACCGCTCCGGCCGCCTCGCTCTGCCCGGCGAGCACGCGGCGCCAGGTGGCCGATGCGGCCGGGATCCAGACATCGGGCTGAGCTCCGAGATCACGTTGCGGCAGCAGGCAGTCGCCCGAGGGCGGGCACGAGGCGGGCGGGACCTGCCAGAGCGGGGCGGCCTGGAGCGCGTCGACGACATCGGTGGAACTGCCGGTGTACACGCTGACCCCCACGGCCCGGCAGCCGCCGGTACTCCGGCCCAGATAGGAGTCGGCGGCCTTCTGCACGGTGGGCAGGATGTCGGGATCCACCAGCACCCGCAATTCCAGAGGCGGCGCGCAGCCGCGATCCGGACCGCCGCCGAGGCTCAGCAGAACTCCGGCGCCGGCGAAGCAGGCGACCGCGATGGCGGCGCACAGCGCCCGGTAGCGCCGGGACGGCGGAGGCCGCTTCGGCGTCGCGCCGACGGTCCGGGCCGGGTGACCCTCGGCTGCGCTCCCCGTCCCGGACCCGGTCTCGCCCTCCAGGGGACGCGCCGGTGCCGCGGACGCGCCCTCCCCTACGGCGGACGGGAGCGCCGGAGGACCGGTCCCGTGTGCTGTTCCGGCCGGCTCCGACGGCTCGGGCTCCCGCCCGTGCTTCCTGCCGGGGACGGCGAGCAGCACGTCGTCGCCGTGCCGGCGCTCCCCCGGTACCCAGCGGTGATCGTGGACCGCTTTCAGCGGGGCCATCGCCTCGCGGATCTCCCCCACCAGCCGGGTGAAGGTGGCGGGTTTGGAGGCCCATGTCCGTGCGGTGAGCAGGCGGTGGAGTCCGACGGTGAAGTCGGTCCCGGTCGCGGGATCGCCCGGTGGGATCTCCACGCCCTGCTCGGCCGCCATCAGGAGCGCGAAGTTCTGCTGCTCCTCCGGGTGGAAGTCCAGCCGTGCGTTCCCGGCGAAACAGCAGTCGAGAACAACCACCACCCAGTCGGCCCGCGCACGCCGCAGCTCGGCCATGACCTGCTCGCGCCACGAGAGCGCGTCGACGAAGGGGTGGTGCGGATCGGCGATGACCTGTGAGGGGCTGAAGAGCAGGTGCAGATCTGTTCCGTCGGCCCGCACCATGCCGTGCCCGGCGAAGTAGACGATGAGGAGCCCGTCGACCTGTTCGCGGGCGTCCCGTAACGCACGGACCACCTCCAGCGAGTCGACCGTGCCCGGGCCGTTCCCGTTCGGGCCCGGCAGGACGACCAGCTCTCCGGGGGCCATGACGCCCGTGCCTTCGGCGGTCAGCGCCTCCGCCATGAGCCGGAGGCTGCGCGCGACCGCGGGCAGGTCGGCTTCATGGGTGTAGGAGTCGACGCCGATGAGCACCGCGCGATGGGTCTTCGACCGGTTCTGCGGACTACGCGCGTTGTACGGCGGCACAACGCCTAGCCCCGTCCGTCCGCGTCCCGTCCGGTGGTGTTCGGCCCGTCCGTGTCCGGCCCGTCCGCCTCGTCCGCCGGACGCCGCTCCGCCTCCCCGGAGCCGGGTTCGTCCCCGGCACCGGGCCCCGTCGCGGTGTCCCGTCGGAGCGTGGGGTCGCCGTCCCCGTCGCCGTCGTCCGCGTCGAGCGTGACCCGGGGAAGCTCTTCGGAGTTCGCGAGCCTGCGCCGGTTGCGGTGCCAGGCGAGGACCGCCCGCCAGACGTTCTCGATCACCGACCGGGCCACCTCGGCGGTGACGACGAGCAGGATGTCCTGCACCAACTCGCCGCCCATGGAGGGGCTCTGCCGGCGCGAGTCCACCAGCCTCAGGTCGAGCCCGCCCCCGTCCCGGGCCTCCGTCAGGATCGGAGCGTCCTCCAGCCACTGGTGCAGCGCCGCGAGGTCCTCCCGCCGCCGGTGCGTACCGCTGACCTCGACCCGGAACACGAGCTGCTCGCCCGAAGCCCCCTGCTCCCCCGCCGCCGCTTCGCTGCCGTCCGCCACGAAACCCGCCCCCTCCCGCCGCGAAACATCCGCTCGCGCCTGTAACTCACAAGTATTTCACGGGGATTGCGCCCGGGCATGGGTTCGGTGCCAGATCCACGCCCGTCCGCGTGCACAGCGTTCCGGTGCCCCGGGAACAGCCCCGGGCCCCGCCACGTCACGTCCCGGCGCCCTCCAGGTCCAGGTCCTTCAGCGCGTTCTCCACGACCTCGGTGAGCGCCGGGTGGATCCACAGGGGCTGCTGGGCCAGCTCCCGTACGGTCATGCCGGTGGCCAGCGCGATGACCAGGGGCTGTACCAGGGTGGCCGCCTGCGGGCCGAGGATGTGTCCGCCCAACAGGCGGCCGGTGCGCCGGTCGGCCAGCACCTTGCAGAAGCCTTCGGTCTCCTCCAGCGCCCAGCCGTAGGCGACGTCCGCGTACCGGTGGACCGCCACCGTGAAGTCGCCGCCCTGCTCTCGGGCCTCCTGCTCGGTGAGCCCGACCTGGGCGATCTGCGGGTGGGTGAAGACGGCCGACGGCACGGCGTCGTAAGCCATGGTGCGCGGATCGTCGGGGTGGAGGAGGTTGTGGGCGACGATCTCCGCCTCACGGTTGGCGACGTGTTTGAGCGGGACCTGGGTGGAGATGTCGCCGAGGGCCCAGACCCCGTCGGCGGTCGTCCTCAGGTGCTCGTCGACGGTGATCCGTCCGTCGTCACCGGTCTCGATGCCCGCGGCGGCCGCCTCCAGCCGATCGCTGTTGGGCCGGCGCCCCACCGCGACCAGCAAGGTGTCGGCGGCCAGTTCGGTGCCGTCGTCCAGCGTGATGCGCAGGTCGCCGGGGCGGCCGGAGACGTCGGTCAGCTCACGTCCGAGCCGCAGGTCCCACCGGTCGCGCACGGCCTCGGTGAAGGTGCGGGAGACCAGCTCGTCCTGCTGCTGTGCCAGCAGCCGGTCCGCCTGCTCGATGACGGTGACCCGGCTGCCGAGGGAGTGGAAGACGTGGGCGAGCTCGGCGGCGATGTATCCGCCCCCGAGCACGACGAGCCGCCGCGGCACCTCGTCCAGGCGCATGACCGTGTCGGACGTCTCGTACGGCAGTCCGGACTCGGCGACCGGCGGCGGGACGACGGGCCGGCCGCCCGCGGCGACCACGATCCGCTCCGCCTCGATCTCGACCGGCCCGTCATCGGTCTCCACCATGAGCCGACGCGGGCCCGTGAAGCGGGCCGTGCCCCGGTACACGGTGATGTGCTCGGAGTCGCGACGGCCCTTCTCGCCCTCCTCGGCCGCCGCGTCGAGCCGGCCGAAGACCCGGGTGCGGATGTCCCGCCAGCGGACACCCCGCAGTTCGGCGTCGATGTCGTGGCGTCCGGACTCCCGGACGGTGTCCACCACTTCGGCGGTGGCGGCGAGCATCTTGCTCGGGATGCAGCCCGCGTTCAGACAGGTACCGCCGAAGGGTCCGGCGGAGACCAGGGCGATGTCGAGGTCGGCGAAGCGGTCGTCGATGAGTGCGTTGCCGGTACCGGCGCCCAGAACGATCAGGTCATGTCGTCGCATAGCGGGAAGGTAACCGCTTTGGCCGGACGTACACCTGCCGCGCGCGGCAGGTGTACGCAGCGTGCCTCTCCCCCGGTCCTAGGGCTGCCGCGTGGTGGGCTCGGCGGCCTCGGAGGACCGGCGCGAGGCGGCGCGAGCGGCCCAGGCGACGGCCAGCACGCCCACGGCCAGCAGCGGATACCCCATGAGGATCTTCGCGGTGCCCAGCGAACCGACCTCGTCGGCCTGGTACAGGTACTGCTGGACGACGAAGCGGGCGGCGAAGATGACCGCGAGCACGATCGTCGCGGCGCCGAAGTACCGGCGCGCACGCCGGTCGTCCCGCCAGGTCGACTTCTTGCCCCTCATCGAGAACCACAGCACGCCGGCCAGCGGGCGGCCCGCGAGGACGGAGATGCCGAAGACCAGGGCGAGAGCGAGGTTCGACCAGATCCCGATGAGGAAGTAGTCCTTGGCCGACCCGGTCCACCAGGAGATACCGGCGGCGACGGCCACCCCGAAGACCCCGCCGACGGCGGGCACGACCGACTCCTTGCGGATCAGCCGTTCGGCGGCGATCACCACCGCGAGGGCGAGAGCGGCGATGATCGCCGTCGTGAGTCCGCCGATGGCGTTGCCGATGACGAAGGCGAGGACCGGCAGAGCGGAGTAGATCACGCCACGGACTCCGCCCGCCTGTTCCAGGGCCGACGGCCGCTGTCCCGGGGCGTGTCCGGGCTGTCCCGGCAGCCCGGTCCCCGCCTCGGCCGGGCCCTGGGGATCGATCGCGGACCGCCTCTCGGCGGGGTCCGGTACCGGCCGCCCGTCGTCCAGCGGTTGCTGCGTCTGGTTGATCGCCACGGTGACCTTCTTTCGGACGTGGGACGTGGTGAGGACCCGCCCGTCGGGCGACGTGGGAGGGACGGCGGTGATGCCCGCCGCACCCGGCCCGTTGCCGTAGGGCGCTCTGGGCCACCTGCTGTCCCGGAATCCGGGCACCATGTCGAAAAGACCGGACCAGGTCGGCGACTCGTCCGTCAGCTGCCCGGTCAGGCGCGGCAACGCTCCGGATTGCCGCCGCCCGGGCCCGGGTCGGGCCCGTTCCGGACGGCCGGGCGGGCGGGACGCGCACCACCCGGCCCCGTGGGCTCCGGAGCCCACGGCCGGACGCCGGGCCGCCCGGCCCTCGTACCGGTACCGGACAGGTACGGTAACGAGGTACCGATGTCACTCGTGGGCCTCCTGGCGGGCTGCGTGAACCCAGGAGGAGCCGCATGACGACCAACCGTGGACGCAAGGACGTCATCCGTGACCGGATGGCCGCCACCGGCGAGTCGTACAACGTCGCCGCCCGCAACCTCAAGGCCATGAAGGACACCGCCGCCACCCGCGACGCCGTCCTCGTGCAGCGCTGGACGCCCGCCGACTCCCTCGGCGTGCCCTGCCCGTGCGGCGGGACCTGCGAGCCCGGTGAGACCTGTGACCACTGCCACGCCCGCCACCGCCATGTGAAGCGCTACCCGGGCTCCACCACCGAGGTCGAGACCTGGGCCGACCGCTACGAGTGCACCGGCTGCTCCTCCTCGTACACCCTGACCATCCACCTGGCCGGGCGGCCCTGGGGCGTCGCGGAGACGGTCGTGCAGGGCGGGTCGGGCGAGGAGGTCGTGCAGGCGACCGTCTTCCCCGGGGTCATCCACCCGCTGCTGCGGTCCGAGGCGGCCAAGGACCCCGGCCAGGAGTGAGGTGCCCCTCGGTGAAGACGCGGTCACCGAGGGCGTGCGGCTGGGCGATTACGGGGTAGGCGGGAGGCAGGCCCCGCGAGGAGGAATCATGTCCCGTCTGCTCGATCGCATCACCCGCTTCACCCGCAGCCCCCAGGGGCGGCGGACCATCGATTCGGCCCGGCGCGCCGCGGCCGACCCCCGTAAGCGCGCCCAGGCCCGCAGCCTCTTCGGACGGCTTCGCGGACGCCGGTGACCCCGGCCGCTCCGGTCCACGGCCGGAGTGGTGCCGGTAGGAGAACGCGAAGATGCCCGCACAGGTCCCCCTGTGCGGGCATCTTCGCGTTCCGTCCGCGTGCGGCTCAGCTCTCGTCCGGCGCCAGGGTCAGCGAGATCGAGTTGATGCAGTAGCGCTGGTCCGTCGGGGTCGGATAGCCCTCGCCCTCGAAGACATGGCCCAGGTGCGAGCCGCAGCGGGCGCAGCGCACCTCGGTACGGACCATGCCGTGGGTGCGGTCCTCGATCAGCTCGACCGCGTCGGTGTCCTTCGGGTCGTAGAAGGACGGCCAGCCGCAGTGCGACTCGAACTTGGTGTCGGAGCGGAACAGCTCCGCCCCGCAGGCGCGGCAGGAGTAGACGCCCGCCGTCCTGGTGTCGGTGTACTCCCCACGGAAGGCGGGCTCGGTGCCGGCCTGGCGCAGGACCTGGTACTCGGCGGGGGACAGCTCCGCCCGCCACTGCTCGTCCGGCTTCTCGACGTCGTACGGCACGGCTCGCTCCCTCGGTTCGACGGGTCGTCGTTCGATCGGTCGTCGTTCGACGACCGGTTGCCGTTCGATCGGTGGTCGCTCGACTACCGGTCGTTCGACAGGTGGTCCAGGATGCGCGGGCCGAGGTCGGTGACATCGCCCGCTCCCATGGTGAGAACGAGATCGCCCGGCTTCGCCATTCCCGCGACGGCGGCGGGCACGTCCCCCTGGTCGTGGACGGCGGTGACCTCGGCGCCCGCCGCCTTCGCCGCGTCGATGATCAGGGCGCTGGTGATGCCCGGGATCGGGTCCTCGCGGGCCGGGTAGATGTCCAGGACCACGGAGGCGTCGGCCAGCGCGAGGGCCTGGCCCATCTCGGTGCCCAGCTCCTGCGTACGGGAGAACAGGTGCGGCTGGAAGACGACCAGGATGCGGGCGTCGGCGGCGGCGCCGCGCATGGCCTCCAGGTCGGCGGTCATCTCGGTGGGGTGGTGCGCGTACGAGTCGATGACCTGCACACCCGCCGCCTCGCCCTTGAGCTGGAGGCGGCGCTTGACCCCGGTGTAGCTGCCGAGCGCCGAGGCGAGGTTGTGCGCCGGGATACCGAGGGCGACCCCGGCGGCGAGGGCGGCGACCGCGTTGTGGGCGTAGTGGGCGCCGGGGACCGAGACGGTGAACGTGAGGAACCTACCGTTCAGCAGGACCGTGACCTCGCTGGTCAGGCCGCGCGGGGTGACCTTGTGCACGCGTACGTCGGCGTCCTCGGCGGAGCCGTATGTGACGACCTTGAGGTCGGCGAGGTCGCGCACCCGGCGGGTCAGCTCCACCGCGCCGGGCTGGTCGGCGGAGATGACCAGGGTGCCGCCGGGGACGACCTTGCCGACGAAGGTCTCGAAGGAGTCGTAGATCTCGTCCATCGAGGCGTAGTTCGCGTGGTGGTCCAGCTCCACGTTGAGGACGATCGCGACCTCGGGGTCGTACTTCTGGAAGCTGCGGTCGCTCTCGTCCGCCTCCGCGACGAAGATGTCGCCTTCGCCGTGCGTGGCGTTGGTGCCGGGGCCCTCCAGGTCGCCGCCGATGGCGTACGAGGGGGCCAGGCTCAGCGAGGAGAGGGCGACGGCGAGCATGGAGGTGGTGGTGGTCTTGCCGTGGGTGCCGGCCACCGCGATGGCGCGCAGGCCGTTCATCAGGGAGGCGAGCGCGTCGGAGCGGTGGACCACCGGGGCGGCCAGCTCGTTCGCCCGGAGCAGCTCCGGGTTGTCGGCGCGGATGGCACTGGAGACGACCACACAGGACGCGTCGTCGGCCAGGTGCCGGGCGTCGTGCCCGATGTGCACGGTCGCCCCCAGCGCCCGCAGCGACTCGGCGGTGGCGGACTCCTTGGCGTCGCTGCCCGCCACCTTCGCCCCGCGCTGGGCGAGGATCTTCGCGATGCCCGACATTCCGGCGCCGCCGATGCCGATGAAGTGCGGTCGTTCCATGGCGGCGGGAATGCCGGGTGCCATCTGTGATCCTCCGTGCTCGTGGTCGTGGTGGCGCGGTCCCGGCTTGCCTCCGGCGGCCGCGCGGCTTCAGCCTATTCGCTGTGCGCGAAGAGCTTGAGCACCGGGACGCCGACCTTGTGCCGGGCGCGGGAGGCCCAGTCGCGGTGGAAGAACTCCTCCACGTAGTGGGGGGCGGTCAGGACGATGACCTCGTCCGCACCCGCGTCGCCGACGACGGCCTTCAGCTTGTCCAGGGGGTGGTCCTCGATCACCTGTCCGACCGCTTCGGCACCTGCCTCGCGCAGCGCCCGTAGCGAGTATTCGAGGCCGATCTCGGCCGGTTCGCGGGCCTCCTTGCCCTCCGGTTCCTCTCCCTCGCGGACGGCTTCCTTGAGCTCCCCCATCGCCACGTCGTCGATCGCGCGCAGCAGGACATCGGCCTGGTCTCCGCGCGGCTGCAACAGAACGACGAACGAGATCCGCTCCTCGCCGTGGAGGGTGGTGACGAAGTCCACGTCCTCGGGAGTGAGCGGCTTCTCGATCATCAAAACGCTTGTGAACACGACAGGCGCCCTTCCGCTTCTGCGTCTCGCCGACAGCCGGCTCGGCCGTCGGCGGTCGTTTGCTGAAACCATCCTTCCCCGTGCTTCCACGGGGACTGCAGAGGTAAGTGTGCCCAGCCGAAGCTAACCGGAACGGGTAATTCCGCTAAGTGTCCCCACACTGGTGACACCGCGTCTACGTCGCCCTGCGCCGGGGAATCACCGGCTCCGCGCTCCGGCGCCCGCCGGGCTCACCGCCGGTAGCGGCCGAAGAGGAACCCGTCCTCCTCCAGCAGCGATGCCAAGGTGAAACGTTCCGGCACGGCGACCCCGGGGCCCCCGGCGATCCGCTGCGCGTCCCCGGCCGTGAGCATCGGGGAGAGCGTCAGGCAGAGCTCGTCCAGCGCCCCCGCCGCCACGAACTGGCCCAGCAGCCGGGGCCCGCCCTCGGTCAGCTGCCGCCGCAGCCCCCGGTCCGCCAGCTCCCGCACCGCGCGCGCCGGGTCCACCCGGGTGGCATCGCCCGCGATCACCACCTCCGCGCCCGCCTCCCGGGCCGCCGCGATCCGGTCGGCCGGAGCCCCGGCCGCGGTCACCACGAGGGTCGGGACCAGCGGCTCGGTGAAGAGCGGCAGCGAGAAGTCCAGGTCCAGCGAACCGCTGACCACCGCGATGGCCGGCGCCGCGCCCTGCCCGGCCGCCGCCCGCCGCGCCGCGAAGGCCTCCCGGGCGCGAGCCGGACGGTACCCCTCCTGGCGTACGGTCTCGGCCCCGGCGATCACGACATCGGCCAAGGCCCGCAGGGTGCCGAAGATCCGCATGTCGACGGCGCAGGAGATGGGCTGCGAGCGGCCGTCGTGCTGGGCGGCGCCGTCCAGGGTGGAGACCATGTTGGCGCGCAGCCAGGAGTTGCCGGGGCCCTCGACGGGGAGGTCGGTGGGGTAGGCGTACGCCTCGGCCAGCTCGTCGAAGCTCCACTCGCGGTCGGCGCGGCCCGGGTGGCCGGGGAGCGGCCCGGACGGTTCGGAGGCGGTCGGCGGAGCTGGGGCGGTGGCCGCTGTTGTCAGGTCCGTCACAGGGAACAGGCTTCGCATGGGTTGCAGTCTGGCACGGGCCTTAGGGTGGAGAGTTGTGTCGTCCTCCACCGCGTTTCCGGGGCAGAGCCCCCTTGCCGAAACGGCCCCGCTGTCCCTGTGCGCCCGCGAGCCGCGCGTCCCCGCCGACCGTCTGGTCGCCGAGATGGTGCCGCCGCCGCGCTTCGATTCGGTGCGCTTCGACACCTACGTACCCGACCCGAACCAGCCCAGCCAGAGCGAGGCCGTGACCGTGCTGTCCGGCTTCGCCGCCGGGCTCGGCGGGTCGCACGCGACGGGTTCCGGGCGCCGGAAGTGGTTCGGGAGCAAGAAGCCCGCCGCGCCGGCCGGTCCGCGCGGGGTGTATCTCGACGGCGGCTACGGCGTCGGCAAGACCCACCTGCTCGCCTCCCTCTGGCACGCCACGCCCGCCGAGCCGCCGCTGAAGGCGTTCGGTACGTTCGTGGAGCTGACCAACCTGGTGGGCGCACTGGGGTTCCAGCAGACCGTGCAGACGCTGAGCGGCCACCGGCTGCTCTGCATCGACGAGTTCGAGCTGGACGACCCGGGCGACACCGTCCTGGTCTCGTCGCTGCTCAGCCGGCTGGTGGAGCACGGGGTGGCGCTCGCCGCGACCTCGAACACGCTGCCGGGCAAGCTCGGCGAGGGCCGGTTCGCCGCCGCCGACTTCCTGCGCGAGATCCAGGGCCTGTCCGCGCACTTCCGCCCGCTGCGCATCGACGGTGAGGACTACCGGCACCGCGGACTGCCCGAGGCCCCGCCGCCGTACAGCGACGAGCAGGTGACCCGCGCCGCGTACGCCACAGCGGGCGCGTCCCTGGACGACTTCCCGGGGCTGCTCGAACACCTGGCGAAGGTGCACCCGAGCCGGTACGGGGCACTGACCGACGAGCTCGGTGCGGTCTGCCTGACCGGGGTGACGGCCGTGCCCGACCAGTCGACCGCGCTCCGGCTGGTGGTGCTGGCCGACCGGCTGTACGACCGCGAGGTGCCGGTGCTCGCCTCCGGGGTGCCGTTCGATCAGCTGTTCAGCGACGAGATGCTGAACGGCGGGTACCGGAAGAAATACTTCCGGGCCATCTCGCGGCTGACCGCCCTGGCGCGTGACGCGAAGGGTCTGGTGGCGCAGTAGGTTCAGGGGGTGGCACCGGGTGCCCGTTCGGCGGCGTACCCGTAACTCCACTTCCGTACAACCGCGTACACCGTTTGAAGGGATCCAGCATGGCTACCACGCGTCAGGCGCACACGGTCTGGGAAGGCAACCTGATCGAGGGCAAGGGTGTCGTCACCTTCGACTCCTCCGGCATCGGTGACTACCCCGTCTCCTGGCCGGCCCGCTCGGAGGCGGCGAACGGCAAGACCAGCCCGGAGGAGCTGATCGCGGCCGCGCACTCCAGCTGCTTCTCGATGGCGCTCTCGCACGGCCTCGCCGGGGCCGGCACGCCGCCCGCCAAGCTGGAGACGAAGGCCGACGTCACCTTCCAGCCCGGCACCGGCATCACCGGCATCCACATCACCGTCGTCGGCGACGTCCCCGGTCTCGACGAGGCGGGCTTCGTGAAGGCGGCCGAGGACGCCAAGGCGAACTGCCCGGTCAGCCAGGCGCTGTCGGGTACGTCCATCACGCTGTCGGCCTCGCTGGCCTGACGGGTCCCGATGGCCGGGCCTGAGGCCTGACCCGCCGCGCGGCCGGCCAGAGCCCAGAGCGGCGACCGGCCCCCTGGCGGCCTCCCCAGGAGCCATCCGGGCACTCCGGCGGCCGGCACCGGACCGACCGGCAGCGCGGCGGCCCGGCGGCCCGGCTCGGTGGGCCGTCCCAGCAGCAACACGAGGCGCGGGGGCGCGTATGGTTCCCCCGCGCCTCTGTGCGTGCTACACACATGCGGGTCACGTCACCTGTCCGCCAACAGGGAGTTGCCTCATGTCATCCGAGACCCGGAACACAGCGACCGCAGCGACCGACCCCCGGCACACCACGACACGACGACAGGTCCTGGCCGGCAGCGGCGCGGCGGCCGCGATCGCCTTCACCGGGGCCTTCTCCGAACTCTTCGCGGGTACGGCCGCCGCCCGCGGGCACAGCGGCTACGGCCCCCTCGTCCCCGACCCGGACGGCCTGCTCGACCTCCCGAGGGGCTTCCGCTACCGGGTGCTGTCCCGGGAGGGTGACCCGCTGCTCTCCGGCGAGGGCAAGGTGCCCAGCAACCACGACGGCATGGCCGCGTTCCCCGGCCGCCACGGCCGCGTCCACCTCGTCCGCAACCACGAGAACCGGGTCACGGCGAAGATCGGCGTCCCGACGGTCGACGGGCTGACCTACGACCCGGCTGCCAAGGGCGGCTGTACGTCCCTGGAGCTGGACGGCCGGAACAAGGTACTCGGCGAGCGGGTCGCCATCGCCGGTACGGCGGTGAACTGCGCGGGCGGGCCCACCCCCTGGCGCACCTGGCTGACCTGCGAGGAGACCGAGGACAAGGCCGGGACCAACGGGTACACCAAGGACCACGGCTTCATCTTCGAGGTGGACGGCGCCGACCCGCGCCGCACCGGGGCGGTCCCGCTGACCGCGATGGGCCGCTTCCAGCACGAGGCGATCGCGGTCGACCCGAAGACCGGGATCGTGTACGAGACGGAGGACGCGTTCGACAGGCCGTTCGGCCTCTTCTACCGCTTCCTCCCCGCCAAGCCGCTCGGCGGCACCGGTTCGCTGCGGGCGGGCGGGGCGCTGGAGGCGATGCGGGTGCCGGGGCTGCCGGACCTCTCCGTGGTCCAGGAGACCGGGGCGAGCTTCGACCGGGTGGAGTGGGTACCCGTACCGGACCCGCTGGCGGCCGAGACCCCGATCCGGCTCCAGGACTTCGGCCCCAAGGGCATCACGCACGCCCAGAAGCTGGAGGGCTGCTACTGGGGCGGCTCGTGCGTCTACTTCGTCTCCAGCTTCGCCCGCAGCGACGAGGGCTCGGCGGCCGACCACTTCGGGCAGATCTGGCGGTACGAGCCGAAGAAGCGCCGGCTGACCCTGGTCGTGGTCTTCGGCCCGGACACCGACATCCAGCTCCCCGGCGAGTCCCCGGACAACATCTGCCTGGCGGCCGACGGCGGGCTGATGGTCTGCGAGGACGGCGGCGGCGCGCAGCACGTGCTGGGGGTGACGCGGCGGGGCGAGGTGTACGCGATGGCGCGCGGGCGGCAGAACATCGGGACGCCCGAGGAGCCGGAGTGGGGCGAGTTCGCGGGGGTCACCTTCTCGCCGGACGGCGCGACGATGTACGTGAACTGCTACACGCCGGGGACGACGTTCGCGGTGACGGGGCCGTGGCGCTGAGAGCCGCACCGTCGGCACCGCACCACTGACGCCGCACCGGAGTGCCGCTATAACCATATAAGCGGGATGTCGGATATTTTCCGTGAGTGATCACTACTGCACGGAAGTGGAAGACAACTGCCCTGACGGTCGCGGCGGTGCTGCTCGGCGGTGTGCTGGCCGGGTGCGGGGACACCACCCCCGCACCCACCGCCCTCGCCCCCTCCTCCCCCGCTCCGTCCTCCCCCACGACCCCCGCCCCCTCCGCCGCCACCACCTCTCCCGCCCCGAAGAAGCCACCCACCATGGCCCCCGGCCCGGCGGGGCGCACCCCGGTCTTCGAGCGGCGGCCGGCGGGCGGGGCTGCGGCGGCCGGAGGCGGGGGTACGGCGGGAGGGGCCGCGGCGGAGAAGGTCGTCGCGCTCACGTTCGACGCCGACATGACGGCCGATCAGGGCCCCCGGGCGGCGGCGGGCGAGCGCTTCGACAACCCGGAGCTGATCGCCCTGCTGCGGCGGCTGAAGGTGCCCTCGACCGTGTTCATGACCGGGCGGTGGGCGGAGGAGTACCCGGCGCAGGCGAAGGGCATCGGAACGGACGACCTGTTCGAGGTCGCCAACCACTCGTACAGCCACCACGCCTTCACCGCCGACTGCTACGGCCTGCCGGTGGTCGCGAAGGAGTCGATGGCCCGCGACGTGGAGCGGGCCTTCTCCGCCTTCCGCGAGGCCGGTGTACGGAACGTGGTGCCGTACTTCCGTTTCCCCGGCGGCTGCTACGACGACGCGGCGCTGGGCGCGCTGGCCCCGGCGAACGTGACGGCGGTGCAGTGGGACGTGGTGAGCGGCGACGCGTTCGCGACGGACGCGGGGGCGGTGGCCGAACAGGTGCTGGACGGGGTGCGGCCGGGGTCGCTGGTGGTACTGCACTGCACGCGCAGCGCGGCGCCGGTCACGGCGGAGGCGATCAGCAGAATCGTTCCGGAGCTGCGGAAGCGGGGTTACCGGTTCGTGAAGGTGTCGGAGCTGATGGAGGGCTGACGGGTCGGTTGTGGCGGCTCCACAGCCGTCGGACAGGGGCCGGCCGGAGTGCCCGCTACCCGTCCCCGGGTCAGGACAGCGGACCCGGACTGCGCGGAGGCGGCACCGCACGCAGGAGTTCCCGGCGGGGCCGACCGCCACCGGCCCGGAGGGCCGGCGTCGCGGTCCACCAGAACGACGACGGTCGGAAACACGGCAACGTGGATGGTCGGCATCCCCCGCGCCTCTCCCCCGATCACCGGCATCGCGTGTCGCACGCGTGCGGAGCGGCGCCGTGCCGGGGTTGCCGGGAGTCGGCGCCATCCGGTGGTGCCCTGGCCGGAGATGCCTCGGCATGAAGGGCGACGGTGCGCTGCGGCGCCCTCCCGTCCCCCGATCCCCCCGTCCACGCCGAACGGAACGGGCCCTGGCGGAGTCCTCCGAGGGGGAGGCCGGACCGGACTCAGCCGGAGCAGGCCGAGCGCCCCGCCTCCTGCCAGGCGCAGACCGGGCAGAGCGTGGCGCCCTTGGCCGACTCCGGGTACTCGGTCGGCTCGCGGCAGAGCACGCACTCCGCGAACGGCGGGCCCGCGTCCGCCTCCGTGGTCACGGGTGCGGGCGTTTCGCAGTACGCGGCGGCGTCCATGCCCACAAGCGTACGTAACGGGGTCGCCGGACCGGGCCGTCGGATCGGGTCGGCAGAACCGGACTGTCAGTTGGCGGTCCGCTCCGGCCTGGCCTCGCTCGGCCGCACGATGACGAACCCCTCGCCCTGGAGCATCAGCTGCACGGCCTCGCCCGAGCCGCCGCGCACCATCGATCCGACGCTCTGGGAGCGGTGCAGGGACGTCGTGAGCTGCTGGCTCCAGCCGACGACCGCGTCCGTGTCGACGTACACCGGCTGGGCGCCCGTCACCGGGATCACGATGGGCGTGCCCTCACACATCAGGCCGAGCTTGCCGTAGCCGGAGAAGACGCTGTTGAACAGGCCGCCGCCGACCATCCCGGCGCCCTTCACCGTCTTGATCTCGTACGAGAGGGTGGCGTCGAAACAGAGGACGTTACGGCCGTTGATGGTGATCTGGTCGCCCTGGTCCATCTCCAGGATGAAGCAGTTGGCGGCCTCGTGCGCGAACCACGCCTCGCCCTGCCCGCGTACGGCCATGAGCGCGAGGCCCTCGCCGGTGACCGCGCGCTTGAGCAGGCCGCCGATGCCCTGGCCCTTGCGTTCGAACTGGAGATTGCCGCGGAAGGCGATCATCGACCCCTGGCGGGCGTGCATCTCGCCGTTGACGGCGTACTTGATCGACTTCGGGTTCTGCAGGGTCATGCCGGGGGCGGTGGCCGGCTGGGCCATGTGCTCGCTGGAGAAAAGGTCGCTCTTCATGTGGAGCATCCTCACCCGGGGCGGCCCGTCAAGCCAAGGAGCCGGCGAATCTCCGCCTGGCAGACTGGGACCGTGAGCAGCGACGACACCTCCCAGAACACCTCCTCCCGGACCACTGTCTCCCCGAGCCCCTTCCACAACGGTCCGACCGACCGGGACGAAGCCCCGCAGTACGTGCTCCCGCTCGTGGTGCACCTGGAGAAGACGGCCCCGCCCGCCCGTACGGACGCCCTGCGCACCGCCGCCCGCGCGGTGCTGACGATCCTGTCCGACGAGCGGTCCCTCGGCGAGGGCGAGTGGGCGGGGGCGATGCGGGACTGGGAGGACGCCCGGATCCGCAAGGTGGTGCGCCGGGCACGTGGGGCGGAGTGGCGCAAGGCGGCCGCGCTGCCCGGGATCACGGTGACGGGCACCGGCGCGGAGGTCCGGGTCTACCCGCCGATCCCGCTGGACGGCTGGCCCAAGGAGCTGGCCAAGCTCCAGGTGTCGGGCACCGACCTGGACGACCCCGAGCCGCCCGCCGCCCCCGACCCGGAGGGGCCGGTGCTGTGGCTCAACCCGGAGCTGGAGATGTCGGCGGGCAAGACGATGGCCCAGGTCGGCCACGGCGCCCAGCTCGCCTGGTGGGAGCTGTCACAGACCGAGCGCAAGGCCTGGCGCGAGGCGGGGTTCCCGCTCTCCGTGGCCACGGCCACCCCGGCGCGCTGGCGCGAGCTGACCACGAGCGGCCTGCCGGTGGTGCGCGACGCGGGGTTCACGGAGATCGCCCCCGGGCCCACCGTCGCCGTGGAGGGCGGCCGGCGGTTCTGTCCCCTCCCGGGCGTACGCCTCCGCCGCTGAACGCACGCCCCCTCGGAGATCCGCCGGCCGCCCTCCACGGCGCGGCGCCCCCGTAGGCCGGGACCGGCCCGCCCGCGGCTGAGTATTCCTGCGCCCGACTACGTATCTCCCGATACTGCCCCACCGGCATTACCGACAAGTAGCCTGCGCGGCGAGCCGGTCGGCGGTTGATTGACGCCTGATCGACTGACCGGCGCTGTCACGCCTCGCCTCGTCCCGGGAGACACCTTGTTGCGACGCATCAACGGAACGGCCCTCATCATCGCGGCACTGGTCGCCACAGTGGGCGCGCTCGCCTTCCCCGTCTGGTCCTACGCGGACCGTTCGGGCACCGGCGAGGCGAACCTGAACGCGTCCAGCGTCGCCACCCAGTGGGGCCCGCTCTCCGCGACCGACCGGGACTTCCTGGTCAAGGTGCGTCTCGCCGGGCTGTGGGAGCTGCCCGCCGGTCAGCAGGCGATCGAACGGGCGCCCAGCGAGGCGACGAAGGCGGCCGGGGACCATCTGGTGGTCGGCCACACGGACCTGGACCGGCGGGCCCGGGACGTGGCCGCGAAGCTCGGGGTGGAGCTGCCCAACCAGCCGACCGAGCAGCAGCGGGCGTGGCTCGCGGAGCTGACGGCGGCGAGCGGGGACGAGTACGAGCGGAAGTTCGCCAACATCCTGCGGGCCGCGCACGGCAAGGTGTTCGGGCTGATAGGCCAGGTCCG
This sequence comes from Streptomyces griseus subsp. griseus, assembly GCF_003610995.1. Lineage (NCBI taxonomy): Bacteria > Bacillati > Actinomycetota > Actinomycetes > Kitasatosporales > Streptomycetaceae > Streptomyces > Streptomyces griseus. The sequence continues at coordinate 6,072,319 of NZ_CP032543.1, read as the reverse complement.
GCACACCACCCGCAACACCCTGATCCGGCAGCTCGCCAGCGACGCGAACCAGACCGTGCTGGACCACATCACCATGCTGGAGGGCACCGGCTTCGTCGACTTCGACGCCCTGGCGCGTGAGGCGGCCGGCGGGTCCACGGCCAGCCCCTCGGGCCCGTCGATGCCGCAGGGCGGGCAGGTGCCGCAGGTTCCGGTGCCGGTGACACCGACCGGCGACCAGTCGTTCACCTCGCGCCCGGTACCGCCGACGATGCCGCCGCTGCCGTAGGGCCTTCCACCCTGACGCGGCCTCCGAAGCCGCTCCCGCAGGACAGCCCTCCAAGCCGATGCCGTAACGAGACCCGCCCGCCCGGAACCTCAAATCCTCCTCTGAACGTCCCCTGTTCGGGTTGGGCACCGCTTCCCGGGGCCATCACCCGGACAGGGAGCGGAGGAGGGGGACACCATGAAGCTGGGCATCGGGATCGGCTGGCGGCCGGAGATCGCGGCCGAGGTGGAGGCGCTCACGGGGATCGACTGGGTGGAGGCGGTGGCGGAGAACCTCTGCGCCGACCACCTCCCGGACTCCCTAGTGCGCCTGCGGGAACGGGGGGTGACAGTCGTCCCGCACGGCGTCTCGCTCGGCCTGGGCGGCGCGGACCGCCCGGACGCCGGGCGGCTCGCGGGGCTGGCGGCGCGGGCCGAGCTGCTGGGTACACCGCTGGTGACCGAGCACATCGCGTTCGTACGGGCCGGGGGGCCGCTCACCGCGTCCGCGCGGCTGGAGGCGGGCCACCTGCTGCCCGTACCGCGCACCTGGGACGCGCTGGAGGTGCTCTGCGAGAACGTGCGCATCGCCCAGGACTCGCTGCCCGTGCCGCTGGCCCTGGAGAACATCGCGGCGCTGGTCTCCTGGCCGGACGAGGAGCTGACCGAGGGGCAGTTCCTGGCGGAGCTGGTCGACCGGACCGGCGTGCGGCTGCTGATCGACGTGGCCAACCTGCACACCAACCACGTCAACCTCGGCCAGGACCCGGCGAAGGCGCTGGACGAGCTGCCGGTGGAGGCCATCGCGTACGTCCATGTGGCGGGCGGGGTCGAGAAGGACGGCGTCTGGCACGACACGCACGCCCACCCGGTGACCGCCCCGGTCCTCGACGTACTGGCCGAGCTGCGCTCGCGGGTCGACCCGCCGGGCGTGCTGCTGGAGCGCGACGACGCCTTCCCGCCCGGCGCGGAGCTGGCGGGCGAGCTGGACACGATCCGGGAGACGCTGCGGTCCGCGGCGACCGGCTCACGCCGGGCCGTCCCCCGCACGGCGACGTCCCTGGCGTGCGAAGCCGCCCCTCGTACGGAGACGCCCTCGGCGCCCACCGCCGCCCCCGGAGCCCGCGACCGTACCGCCGTCGCCCAGACCGTACTGCTCTCCGCGCTCGTCGCGGGCACCCCGGCGCCCGAGGGCTTCGACCACCGGCGGCTGCGGGTGCAGAGCCGGGCGCTGGCCGCCAAGCGCGCCGATGTCGTCGCGAAGGTGGCGCCCGAGCTGCCGGAGATCCTCGGCGACGGCTACCGCGCCGCGTTCCTCGACTACGCCGAGGGCCGCCCGATGAGCGCCGGTTACCGGCGCGACGCCCTCGGTTTCGTGGAGCGGATCCTGGTCTCGGGCGGCCTTCCCGACCCCGTGGCTCAGCGCAGGCTGACGCACTGGTGGGAGGACCGCTCCGGGCCCCGGCCACCGAGCCGGACCACCCGTATCGTCCGGGCGGCCCGTGCCGTCCTCGCGGGGAAGTGACCGCCGTGAACACGCTCGCCCTGGTAATGAACCTCGTGGCCGCCCTCTCCACCGTGCTGCTCCTGGCGAAGGTGGCCGTCTCCCGGTCCCGCCGCCCGTCCGCCGACCCCTCCGCCACCGTCCACGACCTCTACGAGGCGGCGTTCCTGAACGGCGGTCCGGCCAGGGTCGCGGACACCGCGCTCACCGCCCTGTACACCGACGGCCGGATCCTCATCGGCGGCCCCGGCATCATCTCCGTACAGCGTGCGCAGGCGAACGACCCGGTCGAACGCGCCGTGTTCCAGGCGCTGTCGACCTCACCGAGCGGGGCTCTGCACGCGGTTCGGGAGGCGGTGATGCACCACCCGGCGGTGCAGGAGATCGGCGACGGGCTGGCTCAGCGCGGGCTGCTCGTCCGGCCCGCCGACGGCCGTCCCGTGCGGCGGTGGGGACTGATCCAGGGGGTGAGCTGCTTCGTCGCGTTCCCGCTCTCCATCCTGCTCACGGTCCTTCAGTACATCGCACACGACTCCCCGTTCGACATGCCGTTCCCCTTCGTCGTGAAGGTGCTGCCCGGCATCCTGCTGGGCGGGATCAGCGGGCTCGTCGTGGCCGCGTCCGGCGCCAAGCGGATCACCCGGGCGGGCCGCCGGGCCGCGCAGGCCTTTCGAGCCGCGAACGCCTACCTGCTGACCCCGCCGTACCTCGTCGCCAACCGGGGGCTGCACGCTCTCCCCGACCCGGTGCTCCAGGCCCAGCTGATCGCGGCGGCCCAGCAGCACCTGCGGACCCGGCGCTCACGGTCCGGCTTCTCGGGGGGCCGGTCGGCGGGGTACGTGGGAGGTGCGGCGGCGTCGGGCTTCGCGGCGACCACGGTGTGGTGCGCCGACTCGGGCCCGGGGCATACGAGTTGCGGGGGCGGAGGCGGCTGCGGCGGTGGGTCCGGGTGCGGCGGTTCGGGGTCCGGCTGCGGGAGCTCGGGGTCCAGCTGCGGGGGGTCAAGCTCCAGTTGTGGTGGCGGCTCCAGCTGCGGCAGCAGTTCCTGAACCGCCACCGGGAGAAGGAGTGCGGCAACCGGGTCGTTCCCCGCAACACACCGGCCCGGTGCTGGACTTCACCCGCTCCGCACCTCACCATCCCCTCTCCGCATCCGCAGAGAGGTCCCGCCGTGAGAGCAGTACCGCTGTACGCAACGATCGGCTCCCTGGTCCTGTCCGCCCTGGTGGCCGCCCCTGCCACCGCCTCGGACGGCCCCGCTCCGGCCTCCGCCGAGGAGCGCGGTACGACGGTGGCGGCGGTCCGCGCGGCAGCCGCCGGGATCTCCTTCGGCGCCTGCCCGGAGGAGGAGCAGCTGCCGGACACCCTGGAGTGCGGCACCGTCGGCGTCCCCCTGGACTACGCGGAGCCCGACGGCCGGACCATCGAACTCACCGTCAGCCGCGCCCTGGCCACCGGCGATGCGGCCGGCCGGCAGGGCTCCCTCGTCTACAACCCGGGCGGCCCCGGCGCCTCCAGCGTCACCTTCCCGCTGATGGGCGAGATGTCCGAGTGGAAGGAGATCGCCGAGGCGTACGACATGGTCGGCTACGCCCCGCGCGGTGTCGGCGCCTCCGCCCCGCTCTCCTGCCAGGACCCCGCGGCCTTCGCGCAGAGCCCCACCGACTCCCCCGTGCACCCCACGGCCGCGTACAAGAAGCAGCGGATCGCGCAGGCGCGGGCGTACGCGCGGGGGTGCGAGAAGCACGCGGGCGAGGCCCTGCGCCACTACACCTCGCTCAACAACGCGCGTGACCTGGAGGTGGTGCGGGCGGCGCTCGGGGACGAGCGGCTGACGTTCATGGGTGCCTCGTACGGCACGTATCTGGGTTCCTTGTACGCGACCCTCTTTCCCTCACGCGTGCGCCGTATGGTCTTCGATTCCGCGGTCGACCCGGACCCGGAGCAGATCTGGTACCGCTCCAACCTCGACCAGTCGCTGGCCTTCGAGTCCCGCTGGGAGGACTTCCGGCGCTGGGTCGCCAGGCACGACGACGTCTACCGGCTCGGCACCACTCCCGAGGCCGTGCAGCGTCATTACGACGACGTGCGCACCCGCCTCGCGGCCGAACCGGCGGGCGGGAAGGTGGGGCCCGGCCAGTTCCACGCGGCGTTCCTCCAGGCCGGTTACTACGACGACTACTGGGCGATGCGGGCGACCGCCCTCTCCGAGTACGTCCGGGGGAACCCGGAGCCGCTGATCACCCAGATGTCGCCGCGCGCGATCACGGCCAAGGGGGACGAGAACGCGCGGGCCGTCTACACCGCGATCGAGTGCAACGACGCCCCATGGCCCGAGGAGTGGGAGGTCTGGGACCGCGACCACAGCGACCTCGCGACCGTCGCCCCCTTCCAGACCTGGGACAACGCCTTCACCAACCTGCCGTGCGCCTTCTGGCCCGCGCCCCGGCAGCAGCCGCTGGACGTCTCCACCGGGTGGGGCGAGCTGCCGCCGGTGCTGATCCTGGCGGCGGAGCGCGATGCGGCGACCCCGTACAAGGGGGCGCTGGAACTTCAGCGGCGGCTGCGCGGCGCGGTGCTCGTGACCGAGCGGGACGCGGGGACGCACGGCATCGGCGGGGCCGGGAACACCTGCGTGGACGACCATCTGCGGCGCTACCTGCTGACGGGGGCGACACCGGACGGGGACGCGGAGTGCGCCCCGCACGCGGAGCCGAACCCCCTCTCGCTGGACTAGCCGTACCGGCGGCGAGGGCGTGCGCCGTGTCCGGCCCGCCGTGGCCCGGAACGCGGGCGGCGAAACGGCCTAGCGAACGGTTTCGGTCGCCGGGGCGCTCATCGCCGCCGTCAGGAACGTGATCGCCCAGCGCTTGGCATCCTCCCCCGCTGCCGTGGAGCAGCCGGGGGTCGGCTGGTTGTGGACCTCGACGCGGTCCACGGCCGTCACGGCGAGGACTCCCCGCAGCCGGAACCACAGCTCCTGCGGGGCAACGCCCGGCAGTGCGCGGGTGAAGGCCGACAGGAACCGCTCACGGACGGCGGCTTCGTCCGGTCCGGTCCAGCTGCGGGCCTCTTCGGCCGGATCGCTGAGGATCGTCATGATCAGCCGGGACGTGCGGGCTCCGTCGGCGTCGTCGGCGGGCATCTCGTCGAACAGGGGGCCGACGAAGGCTTCCACGAGGTCGGCGACGTCCGGGTCCGCGTTCTTCGCGAGAGCCTCGTCGAGCCGGGCGTGCTGGGCCCTGTTGATGGGCCCGGCGACGCGGCGGGCCACCGCCGCCATGAGTTCCGCCTTCGACCCGAAGTGATAGGCCACAGCGGCCAGGTTGGCCCCGGCGAGGTTGGTGATCGCGCGGACCGAGGTCCCGCGGTAGCCGTTCTCGGCGAAGAGGCGTTCGGCAGCGTCGAGAACGTTGCTCCGGGTATCGGGAAGCACCATGTGCCGTACTGTACAGACGACTGATTGAAACGAACGTTTGACTTAGGCGGATGTGATCGCATGAAACTGCTCGTCCATGGCGCCGGGGTGTGCGGCAGCCTGCTCGCGGCCCAGCTCCACGAGGCCGGGGCCGACGTCTCGCTGCTGGCCAGGGGCCGACGGCTGGAGTCCCTGCGGCGGCACGGTGTGCGACTCGCCGAGGAGGACAGCCCCGTCGTCCGGCAGGTGCCGGTCCCGGTGGTCGAGCACGCGGCGGACGGGTACGACCTGGCCGCCGTCACCGTCCGCACCCATCAGGTGGACGCGGTGCTGGAGTCACTGGCCGGCTTCGGCGGCGATGTGCTGTTCCTGCACAACTGGGCGGCCGGCGCACAGCCGCTGGAAGAGGTGGTCGGCCGGGGGCGCGTGCTGCTCGGCTTCCCTGCCGTCGGCGGCACCATGGACGGCGACGTGGTCCGCCACCGCGCGAGCAACCCCGTGACCGACCGGGTCGCCATGCCGATCGGTGAGCCCGACGGGCGCACCACCCCGCGGCTGGAACGGATCGTCCGCGTCTTCCGGGCCGCCGGCGTCAATACGAAGGCCGAGCCCCGGATGGACGCCTGGCTCAAGACCCACGCCGCGTTCTCGGTGCCGCTCGGCCGGGCCGCGTACACGGCGGGCGGCCCGGCGGCTCTGGCCGAGGATTCCGACGCCGTGCGCGCGATGCTCCGCCTCATGCGCCAGAACCTGGCCGCCCTGCCGACACCGCCGGTCCCGCGACCGTTCGGCGCACTGGACAAAGTGCCGGAAGGGGTGCTCGTGCCCCTGCTGAGGCGCTTCCTGCGCAGCCGGACCGCCGTCCGCAGCGGACTCAGCGACACCTCTCCCGCGACGGCCGCCGAGCTGGACCGGCTGGCCGGACAACTGCGCGCGCTCACGCAAGCCGGCTAGGCCCCGAGCCACCGGGCCGTTCCGGTTCCTTCGCCCCGCGACCGTCACCGGCGCACGGCCTCGACGGCCGGCCACCCGTCGGCCGCGTCGACAACCGAACCTGGAGCGCGGACGGGCCCTGTCGGAGTGCAGCGGGTGCACTCCGACAGGGCCCGAAGCCGAACCCGGTGTCGCTGGAACGGCGGGCGGCACGGTCGGTGCCTGGTGCCCGTCTTCTGATCTTCCGGGTTGGGGTGGTGCGGGAACTCGCTGGCTATGCGAGCCCGGCCACCAGGTCTGCGACGCTCCTCCTGCGGCCCGTGTAGAACGGGACCTCCTCGCGCACGTGGAGCCGTGCCTCGGAGGCGCGCAGGTGGCGCATCAGGTCGACGATGCGGTACAGCTCGTCCGCCTCGAAGGCGAGGACCCACTCGTAGTCGCCGAGCGAGAACGAGGCGACGGTGTTGGCGCGGACGTCGGGGTAGCCCCGGGCCATCTTGCCGTGGTCCGCGAGCATGCGGCGGCGGTCCTCGTCGGGCAGCAGGTACCAGTCGTAGGACCGTACGAAGGGGTAGACGCTGATGTAGTCGCGGGGCGTCTCGTCGGCGAGGAACGCCGGAACGTGCGACTTGTTGAACTCGGCGGGCCGGTGCAGGGCCATGTTCGACCAGACCGGTTCCAGAGCGCGCCCGAGCTTGGTGCGGCGGAAGAGGTTGTACGCCTCCTGGAGCTCGTCCGAGGTCTCCGCGTGCCACCAGATCATCAGGTCCGCGTCCGCGCGCAGACCGGAGACGTCGTAGGTGCCGCGCACGGTGATGTCCTCCGCCGCGAGCTGGTCGAACAGCTCCTGGACCTCGTCCGCGTATCCCGTCCGGTCCAGCGGCAGTACGTCGCGCAGTTTGAAGACCGACCAGAGCGTGTAGCGGATGACCTCGTTGAGGTCCTTGGCCTTCTTTCCGGCGTTCGGACTCTTGCTGGATGTCACAGTCTCAGGAGCACTCATACGGCTATTGTCCCGCCTCGCTCCCGGTGCCCTGAACCAGGGTGGGCGTGGCGATGATCTCCCCCGCGATCCTCTCCTCGAACTCGCCCGCGATCTCGTCGGCCGCCCGCTGGGCGCTCGCGATGCAGGCGGGGATGCCGACCCCGTCGTAGACGGCGCCGCAGACCCGCAGGGCGGGCAGTTTCGCCACCTCGTCGCGGATGCGGGCGACGCGGGTGTGGTGGCCGACCGGGTACTGCGGCAGTCCGCCGATCCAGCGGGTCACCTCGCTGTCGACCGGGCGTGCGGCCAGTCCGGTGGCCGCCGCGAGATCTCGCAGGGATACGGCGACGAGTTCGCCGTCCTCGCGGTGCAGGTGGTCCTCCTCGCCGTAGCGGCCGACGGAGGTGCGGAGCACGAAGAGGCCGGGGGCGGCGTCGGCCACCCACTGCCACTTGTTGCTGGAGAAGGTGGAGGCCTTGATGGTGCGGCCGTCGACCGGCGGGACGAGGAAGCCGGAGCGGCCGCGCAGGGCTTCGTACGCCTCGATGTCGGTACGCCGGAAGGCCAGGGTGACCAGGGCCATCGACGCGTACTCGACACCGGCCAACTCGGCGGAGGCCGCCGGGGACTCGGCGGTGAGCAGGGAGGCGGCGGACCAGGCCGGGGTGGCCAGGACGATGCCGTCGGCGGTGATCAGGCCGGTGTCGGTGCGGACCGCCCAGCCCGCCTCCGTACAAGTCAGGCCGAGGACCGGGGTCTCGGTGAGGATCTGCCCGCCGGAGGCCCGTACGGCCGCGGCCACGGCGGCCGGGAGGGTGCCGATGCCGCCCTCGATGCCCTGGAAGACGGGCCCGGTCTGCTGGCGGGCCGCGGCCCGCTCCTGGATGCGGCGGACGGCCTCCAGCAGCGGGCCGCCCTCCTTCACCGCTTCGAAGAGCTGGGGTACGGCGGCGCGCAGCGAGATCCGGTAGGCGTCGCCCGCGTAGACCCCGCCGAGGAGGGGCTCCACCAGCCGGTCGACGACCTCGCGGCCGAGCCGGTCGGCGACGTACGCGCCGACCGCCACGTCGTCGCCGACGGGCGTCGGGGTGAGGTCGCGCTCCTCGGCGATCCGGGCGAGGCCTTCGGGCGAGAGCACCCCGTCGAGGGCGGCCGGGTCGCCGGGGACGCCCATCACGTGCCCCTTGGGCATCGGGCGCAGCGCGTCGCGGGTCCAGAGGGAGGCGGTCGCGGTGGCGGGCGGCTGGAGGCGGTCGCCGAGGCCCACCGCCTCGGCCAGGCCGACGGCCTCGGGGCGGCGGGCCAGCACCGACTCGGCGCCGAGGTCGACCTGGACGCCCGCGACCTCGCCGGTCATGAGCTTGCCGCCGAGCCGGTCGGTGGCCTCCAGGAGCGTGACCCGCAGGCCGGTGGCGACCAGGCGGTGGGCGGCGGCCAGTCCGGCGATGCCGCCGCCGATGACGACGACATGGCGCACGGGCGGGTCCGCATCCTGATGTGAACGCTGCATGGGTCCACTCTCTCAAACGCCTGCCGGGTCCCGGCCGTGACCACTTCGAAACCCGCGCCCGGAAACCGGTTCGGGAGGGCCCACGTCGAACCGGCAGTACCGACAAGCGTCCTGGGGGACCTGCTGTGAACAGCGATATCGACGCTCGCTTCCTCGCCCGTCCGCCGCGTGCGGCACACCACCGCCGCTCCCGTCTCCGTGCCGCTCTGGCGGCGGGTGCGCTCGGCGCGGTGCTGCTCGTCGGCGGGTGCGGGGCCTCCGGCGACGCCGCGTCCGACGCGGGCGGGGGGCGGGACCTCAAGGCGGGCGCCGCGCAGAGGGGGATCGTGGGCGAGCAGTACGCCCCGGGCGACTCGGCGGCCTCCGCCGCTCCCGAGGTGGCGAAGAGCGGCGAGCGGCAGGACAAGGCGCCGAAACCGGGGGCCGCGGGGAGCCAGGTCATCCGGACCACCGAGCTCTCCGTCGAGGTGAGGAGCGCGCCCAAGGCGGCCGCGGCGGCCCGGAGCGCGGTGGAGGCGAGCGGGGGTCTGGTGGCCACCGAGAACACCGAGCGGATCGACGACGAGCACGAGTCATCGCACCTCGTGCTGCGTGTGCCGCAGGACAGCTACCATGAGGTGCTGCGCGAGCTCACCGGCGCCGGGAAGCTGCTCTCCCGCTCCTCGAACGCGAAGGACGTCACCGACCAGGTCGTCGACGTGGAGAGCCGGATCGCCACCCAGCGCGCGAGCGTGACCCGGGTACGGGAGCTGATGGACAAAGCGGAGAAGCTCACCGATGTCGTGGCCCTGGAAGGCGAGCTGAGCAACCGTCAGGCCGATCTGGAGTCGCTGCTGACCCGGCAGGCGAGCCTGAAGGACCGCACCTCGCTGGCGACGATCACGCTGGACCTGAACGAGCCGGACGCCCCGCGCACGGGCGGGGAGGACGACGACCCGGGGTTCCTGGACGCGCTGGGCGGCGGCTGGGACGCGTTCGTGACGATGTTCCGGTGGATCGCGGTGGCGATCGGCGCGAGCGCCCCGTTCCTGGTGACGGCGGCGCTGCTGGTGGTGGTGTGGCGGGTGCTGCGTGCCCGGCGCACGGCCCGGACGGCCCCGCCGGCCCCGAAGCCGGAGCCGGAGACCGCGCCCACTCCCTGAGCGCCGTAGCGTGGGCTCCCTGATACGGCGAAGGGGACCCGGAATGGCAGCGGAGCGACTCGTGGTCATCGGCGGCGACGCGGCGGGCATGTCCGCCGCGTCGCAGGCCCGCAGGCTCAGGAAGCCGGACGAGCTGGAGATCATCGCCTTCGAGCGCGGCGAGTTCACCTCGTACTCCGCGTGCGGCATCCCGTACTGGGTGAGCGGGGACGTGGCGGGGCCCGACGACCTCATCGCCCGTACGCCCGAGGAGCACCGCGAGCGGGACATCGATCTGCGCATGCGCACCGAGGTCACGGAGATCGACGTGGCGGGGCAGCGGGTGCGGGCGGTGGACCGGGAGAGCGGGGAGGCGTACTGGACGGGGTTCGACAAGCTGGTGATCGCCACCGGCGCCCGTCCGGTCCGCCCGGCGCTGCCCGGCATCGACGCGCCGGGCGTGCACGGGGTGCAGACCCTGGGCGACGGGCAGGCGCTGCTGGACTCGCTGGACGCCGTGGGCTCCGGGGGGCGCCGGCGGGCGGTCGTGGTGGGCGCCGGGTACATCGGCGTCGAGATGGCCGAGGCCATGCTGAAGCGCGGCTTCGAGGTGACGGTCCTCAACCGGGGCGAGCAGCCGATGGCGACCCTCGACCCGGACATGGGCGCGCTGGTCCACGAGGCGATGGACGGGCTCGGCATCACCACGGTCAACGGCGCCTCCGTCACGGAGATCCTCACCGGTCCGGACGGCCGGGCGAGCGAGGTGGTGACCGAGGGGCGGAGCTACCCGGCGGACGTGGTGGTCCTCGGGATCGGCGTGGAGCCGGAGGCGGAGCTGGCCCGGGAGGCGGGTCTCACGGTCGGGTCGCACGGCGGCCTGCTCACCGACCTGGCGATGCGGGCGGTGGGCCACGAGAACATCTGGGCGGGCGGCGACTGCGTGGAGGTCATGGACCTGGTGGCGGGCCGCACCCGCCACATCGCCCTGGGCACGCACGCCAACAAGCACGGCCAGGTCATCGGCTCGAACGCCGGCGGCGGCTACGGGACGTTCCCGGGTGTGGTCGGTACGGCGGTGAGCAAGGTCTGCGACCTGGAGATCGCCCGGACCGGGCTGCGGGAGAAGGACGCCCGGGCGGTCGGGCTGCGCTATGTCACGGCGACCGTGGAGTCGACGCAGCGGGCGGGGTACTACCCGGGGGCGAAGCCCATGACGGTGAAGATGATCGCGGAGCTGCGTACGGGGCGGCTGCTCGGGGTGCAGATCGTGGGCCGGGAGGGGTCGGCCAAGCGCGTGGACGTGGCGGCGGTGGCGCTGACCGCCGGGATGACGGTGGAGCAGATGACGGCGCTGGACCTGGGCTATGCGCCGCCGTTCTCACCGGTGTGGGACCCGGTGCTGGTGGCGGCCCGCAAGACGGTGGCCGCGGTGCGGGGCGCGGGGAGCTGACGGGTGGTCCCCGGGGGGCTCGGAAGCCCCCGGGGACCGGTGTCCTCAGCGCGCGGTCTGCTCCTGCACGTACCGGACGAGCCGGGTCAGCGCGTCGGGGTCCATCGACGGCATCACGCCGTGGCCCAGGTTGAAGATGTGGCCCTCCAGACCGGCGGCCTGGTCCAGCACCTCGCGGGTCTTCTCCTCGACCGCCGGGGTGGGGGCGAACAGCACGGCCGGGTCCAGGTTGCCCTGGAGCGCCTTGCCGGGACCGACGCGGCGGGCGGCCTCGTCCAGCGGGACCCGCCAGTCGACGCCGACGACGTCCGCCCCGGCCTCGCCCATCAGCCCGAGCAGCTCGCCGGTGCCGACGCCGAAGTGGATGCGGGGCACGCCGTACGGGGCGACGGCGTCGAAGACCTTGGCGGAGGCGGGGAGCACGGCGCGGCGGTAGTCGGCGGGGGCGAGTGCGCCGACCCAGGAGTCGAAGAGCTGCACGGCAGAGGCGCCGGCCTCGATCTGGACCTTGAGGAAGGCGCCGGTGATCTCGGCGAGCCGGTCCACGAGGTCGGCCCAGAGCTGCGGGTCGCCGTACATCATGGCCTTGGTGCGCTCGTGGTTGCGCGAGGGGCCGCCCTCCACGAGGTAGCTGGCGAGCGTGAACGGGGCTCCGGCGAAGCCGATGAGCGGGGTGGCGCCCAGCTCGGCGGTGAGCATCCCGATGGCCTCGGTGACGTACGGGACGTCCTCGGGGGTCAGGTCACGCAGCCGGGCCAGGTCGGCGCGGGTGCGGATCGGCTCGGCGATGACCGGGCCGACGCCGGGCTTGATGTCGAGGTCGATGCCGATGGCCTTCAGGGGGACGACGATGTCGCTGAAGTAGATCGCGGCGTCGACCTTGTGGCGGCGCACGGGCTGGAGGGTGATCTCGGTGACCAGCTCCGGGATCATGCAGGAGTCCAGCATCGCGATGCCCTCGCGGACCTTCAGGTACTCGGGCAGCGAGCGCCCCGCCTGCCGCATGAACCAGACCGGCGTGTGCGGCACGGGTTCGCGCCGGCAGGCCTTGAGGAACGCCGAGTCGCGGGTGGCGTCGTTGCTGGCGGCGGTCGTCGTCTGCTGGCCCGAGGGGCTGGTGTTGGCACTCACGCACCAAATCTTCGCACGCATGGCGAAGGAGCCCGGCGCCGCACGGGTGTCTCTCCCTGCACGAGGCCCGCGTTCCGCCTACTCTTCCCGGCATGGCTCCGGCTCAGGGACAATTTTCCGATCATTCCGATGGCGCTGACGGCAAGGACAGTGCGGAGGGTCCTCCCGTCCCGCCCGCGTTCCGGTCGGCGGTCGACGCGCTGCGCTCGGCCCGGCTCCGCCCGGAGCTGGAGGTGGAGGCCACGCGGCCCCCGCAGCGCCTGGCGCCCCACGCGTTCGCCCTGGAGGCGGCCGTGGTCGACGGCGAGGACGATCTCGCGGACGGCCGGCTCGTCCTGCTGCACGATCCGGCGGGGCACGACGCCTGGCAGGGCGCCTTCCGGCTGGTGACGCTGGTGCGCGCGGAGCTGGAGCCGGAGATGGCCGCCGACCCGCTGCTGCCGGAGGTGTGCTGGTCCTGGCTGACCGGGGCGCTGGACGCGCGCGGATTGTCGTACGGGGAAGCCGGCGGGACGGTGACACGCGCCGGATCGCACTACTTCGGAGCGCTGGGCGCGCGCCGTCCGGCGACGCAGATCGAGATCCGGGCCTCGTGGACGCCGCGCGAGGGCCGGGGCGGGGTGCCGGACGCGGCGTCGCACCTGATGGCCTGGGGTGATCTGCTCTGCCAGATCGCGGGGCTGCCGCCGTCGGACCCGACGGACGCGGCGGTGGTGACGCTGCCGCAGCGGCGCGGGCCACAGGTTTCGTAACACCCCGTCACCCATTTCGCACACATGCCGACTCTCTTTTCGTACAATCGATCGCGCGTCCTATTTGCCCGAATTGTTACTCACCAAATCGTGATCTTCCTCTAAAGGAGGACGGGTCTGCTGCCGAAGAGGTCAATGACCCTTCAAGCACGGTTCGCCCCGGCTTCATCCCCCGAGCCGGCCCCCGTCCCGCCACTCCCCCAGGAGGCCTGGTGTCCGTTCTCCTTGAGCAGCCCGCAAGCCTGGTCGCCTACCGCCCGAACAAGCCGACGGCCATGGTCGTCGTGGCCGACCCCCGCGTCCGTTCCACCGTCACCCGCCATCTGTGGGCCCTCGGAGTACGTGACGTCATCGAGGCGTCGTCCATCGCGGAGGCACGTCCCCGCGTCGGCAACCCGCGCGACATCTGCATTGCCGACGTCCACCTGCCCGACGGTTCCGGGCTGACCCTGCTGTCCGAGACCCGAGCCGCAGGCTGGCCCAACGGTCTCGCCCTCTCCGCCGCCGACGACATCGGCGCCGTTCGCAACGCCCTCGCGGGCGGTGTGAAGGGTTACGTCGTCACCGGCACCCGAACCAACATCGGCCACCCCACCCGCCCCGGCGTCGCCCCCATCGGCGCCAATGCCGCCCGTATGCACCGCCGGCCCCCCGGATCCCCGAGCCACCCAGGCGGCTACCGCGAACTGTCCGGCCGTGAGGTGGAGGTGCTCCGCCTGGTCGCCGAAGGCCAGTCCAACAAGGCCATCGGCGTCTCGATGGGCCTCTCCGCCCTGACCGTCAAGTCCCACCTCGCCCGCATCGCCCGCAAGCTCGGCACCGGAGACCGCGCGGGCATGGTCGCCGTCGCCCTGCGGACGGGCATCATCCACTGACCCCCACCCCCGCCGGGACGTGCACCGATGCGTCTCCGGCTGGAATACGCGCATGGCCACCCGTCGACGGAACGTTCCGTCGACGGGTGGCGCGTATACACAGATACCCTTGACGCGTGACCGACGCCCAAGAGACCGCAGCAGACAGTTCACTGCGAACCACCGGGGGCGCTCCCCCGGACGACGTCGCCCCGGCGCCGATCCCCTTGCTCGAACCGCGCGAGGGCATTCCCCCGGTGGTGGCCTCCGACGACGCCCTCGCCCGGGTGGTCGCGGCCTTCGCCGCGGGGACCGGACCGGTGGCCGTCGACGCCGAGCGCGCCTCCGGCTACCGCTACGGCCAGCGCGCCTACCTGGTGCAGCTGCGCCGCGACGGCGCGGGCAGCGCCCTGGTCGACCCGGTCGGCTGCCCCGACCTCTCCGGCCTCTCCACCGCCCTGACCGGCTCCGAGTGGATTCTGCACGCCGCCACCCAGGACCTGCCCTGCCTGCGGGACATAGGTATGGCTCCCACCTCGCTCTTCGACACCGAGCTGGCCGGCCGGCTGGCGGGCTTCCCGCGCGTCGGCCTCGGGGCCATGGTGGAGAACGTCCTCGGTTACGCCCTGGAGAAGGGCCACTCCGCCGTCGACTGGTCCACCCGCCCGCTGCCCGAGCCCTGGCTGCGGTACGCCGCGCTGGACGTGGAGCTCCTGATCGACCTGCGCGACGCGCTGGAGGACGAGCTGGAGCGGCAGGGGAAGCTGGAGTGGGCGCGGGAGGAGTTCGACGCCATCGCCTCGGCGCCGCCCGCCCCGCCCCGCAAGGACCCCTGGCGCCGCACCTCGGGCATGCACAAGGTCCGCCGCCGCCGTCAGATGGCGGTCGTGCGCGAGCTGTGGAACGCCCGGGACCAGGTGGCCCAGCGCCGCGACATCTCCCCCGGCAAGGTGCTCGGCGACGCCGCGATCGTGGAGGCCGCCCTCGCGCTGCCCGCCAACGTCCAGGCGCTCACCGCACTGCCGGGATTCGGCCACCGCATGGGCCGCCGTCAGCTGGAGCAGTGGCAGGCGGCCGTGGAGCGGGCGAAGGCGCTTCCGGAGTCGGAGCTGCCGCAGCCCGGCCAGCAGCCGGCCGGACCGCCGCCCCCGCGCTCCTGGGCCGACAAGGACCCGGCGGCCGCCGCCCGGCTCTCGGCGGCCCGCACGGCCGTCTCCGAGCTGGCCGAGCGGCTCCACATGCCCCAGGAGAACCTGATCACCCCGGACACCGTGCGCCGGGTCTGCTGGGAGCCGCCGAAGGTCGTGACGCCGAGCGCCGTGGAGGACACGCTCGCCGGGTACGGGGCCCGGCACTGGCAGATCGAGCAGGTCGGCCCGCTCCTGGTCCAGGCGCTCGCCGCCACCGCCTGACCCGCTCGCGCGGACGCCGCCCCCGGTCACCGGCCGGGGGTTCTCCGTTGTCCGAGCCCTGTTCAGGCGCCGAACCGATGGTCGAAATCACGCCAGGTTCTCCGGCCCCTCCCCCGTCTCACCGGCGCTCGGGCGGGTACCCGGGCGGTGTGACCTTCGACGCTCCGGCCATGAGGGGTGGGCAGTCTGGTTACCCGCAAGTAGCATGAAGGCAGGCGGTGCGCCCCACGGGCGTGCCCCGCAGCAGTGCCATCCCGCACCCTGGAGGAGAGCCATCGTGCCTCGTACCATCCGGGACGTCGTCTTCGTCGACGGCGTCCGCACCCCGTTCGGCAAAGCGGGCCCGAAGGGCATCTACCACGAGACCCGCGCCGACGATCTCGTCGTGAAGGCCATCCGGGAGCTGCTGCGCCGCAACCCGGACCTGGACCCGAAGAAGATCGACGAGGTCGCCATCGCCGCGACCACCCAGATCGGCGACCAGGGCCTGACCCTCGGCCGTACCGCCGGAATCCTGGCCGGTCTGCCGCAGTCCGTCCCCGGCTACTCGATCGACCGCATGTGCGCGGGCGCCCTGACCGCCGTCACCTCGACGGCCGGTTCCATCGCCTTCGGCGCGTACGACGTCGTCGTGGCCGGTGGCGTGGAGCACATGGGCCGCCACCCGATGGGCGAGGGCGTCGACCCGAACCCGCGGTTCGTGTCGGAGAAGCTGGTCGACGAGTCCGCCCTCTTCATGGGCATGACCGCGGAGAACCTGCACGACCGCTACCCCACGATCACCAAGCAGCGCGCCGACGCGTACGCGGTCCGTTCGCAGGAGAAGGCCGCCAAGGCGTACGCCAACGGCAAGATCCAGCAGGACCTCGTACCGGTCTCCGTGCGCCGCACCAACGCCGAGGCCGGTGAGACGGGCTGGGGTCTGGTCACCGCCGACGAGCCGATGCGTCCGGGCACCACGCTGGAGTCCCTGGCGGGCCTGAAGACCCCCTTCCGCGCCCACGGCCGCGTGACGGCCGGTAACGCCGCGGGGCTCAACGACGGCGCCACCGCCTCCCTGCTCGCCGCCGAGGACGTCGCCCGCGAGCTGGGCCTCCCGGTCAAGATGCGCCTCGTGTCGTACGCCTTCGCGGGCGTCGAGCCGGAGGTCATGGGCTACGGCCCGATCCCGGCGACCGAGAAGGCGCTGGCCCAGGCCGGCCTCTCGATCTCCGACATCGGTCTCTTCGAGATCAACGAGGCGTTCGCCGTGCAGGTGCTCGCCTTCCTGGAGCACTACGGCATCGCCGACGACGACGCCCGCGTCAACCAGTACGGCGGCGCCATCGCGTACGGCCACCCGCTCGCCTCCTCCGGTGTCCGGCTCATGACGCAGCTGGCCCGGCAGTTCGAGGAGCAGCCCGAGGTCCGCTACGGCCTGACGACGATGTGCGTCGGCTTCGGCATGGGCGCCACCGTCGTCTGGGAGAACCCGCACTTCAACGCTGACGGAGGCAACAAGTGAGCTCCACCACTGAGCTTCTGAAGGGCGCGGCCGAGCTGTTCCCGGGCGAGGTCGTCACGCAGGCGCACGTACGCCACCTGGATCTGCCGTCCGGCGCCGGGCGGTTCGCGCTCATCACGCTGGACAACGGCCTGGACCACACCAAGCCGACCACCTTCGGACCGCAGTCGCTGGCGAACCTGGACGCCGCGATCGACCAGGTCGAGAAGGAGGCCGCCGACGGCACCATCACCGGCGTCGGCATCACCGGCAAACCGTTCATCTTCGCCGTCGGCGCCGACCTCAAGGGTGTGGAGCTGCTCGGCCGCCACGAGGACGCGCTGGCCATCGGCAAGGGCGGCCACGACGTCTTCCGCCGCCTCTCCGGCCTCGCGGTCCCGACGTTCGCGTACTACAACGGCGCGGCGATGGGCGGCGGTGTCGAGGTCGGTCTGCACTGCGCCTACCGCACCGTCTCCACCGCCATCCCGGCGTTCTCGCTGCCCGAGGTCTTCCTCGGCCTGGTCCCCGGCTGGGGCGGCTGCGCGCTGCTCCCGAACCTGATCGGCGCGGACCGCGCGGTCTCGGTGATCATCGAGAACTCGCTCAACCAGAACCGTCAGCTCAAGGGCGTGCAGGTCTACGAGCTCGGGATCGCCGACGCGATCTTCGAGGGCGCGGACTTCCTGGAGCAGTCGCTGATCTGGACCGCGGCCGTCCTCAAGGGCGAACTGGCCGTGGAGCGCCCCGAGATCGACCGCGGCGAGGGCTGGGACGCGGCCGTCGCCCGCGGCCGGGCCATCGCGGACTCCAAGGTGCACGGCGCGGCCCCGGCCGCGTACCGGGCGCTGGACATCATCGCGGCGGCCAAGGACGGCGACCTGTCCGCCGGCTTCGACGCCGAGGACCAGGCGCTCGCGGACCTGATCATGGGCGGCGAGCTGCGCAGCGGCATCTACGCCTTCAACCTGGTCCAGAAGCGCGCCAAGCGCCCGGCCGGCGCCCCGGACAAGAACCTGGCCCGCCCGGTCACCAAGGTCGGCGTCGTCGGCGCCGGTCTGATGGCCAGCCAGCTGGCGCTGCTCTTCCTGCGCCGCCTGGAGGTCCCGGTCGTCCTCACCGACATCGACCAGGAGCGCGTCGACAAGGGTGTGGGCTACGTCCACGCCGAGATCGAGAAGCTCCTCGGCAAGGGCCGCATCAACCAGGACAAGGCCAACCGCCTCAAGGGCCTGGTCTCCGGTGTCCTCGACAAGGCCGAGGGCTTCGCGGACGCGGACTTCATCATCGAGGCCGTCTTCGAGGAGATCGGCGTCAAGCAGCAGGTGTTCGCGGAGGTCGAGGCGGTCGCCCCGGCGCACGCGATCCTCGCCACCAACACCTCCTCGCTCTCGGTGACCGAGATGGCGTCGAAGCTGAAGAACCCCGAGCGGGTCGTCGGCTTCCACTTCTTCAACCCGGTCGCGATCCTTCCGCTCCTGGAGATCGTGCGCGGCGAGCAGACGGACGACGCCTCGCTGGCGACCGCGTTCGGTGTGGCCCGCAAGCTGAAGAAGACCGCGGTCCTGGTGAAGGACGCCCCGGCGTTCGTCGTCAACCGCATCCTCACCCGCTTCATGGGCGAGATCCAGAACGTCATCGACGAGGGCACCCCGGTCGAGGTCGCGGAGAAGGCCGTGGAGCCGCTCGGCCTGCCGATGTCCCCGCTGGTCCTCCTGGAGCTGGTCGGCCCGGCCATCGGCCTGCACGTCTCCGAGACCCTGAACCGCGCCTTCCCGGAGCGCTTCACGGTCTCCGAGAACCTGGCGGCGGTCGTGAAGGCCGGCAAGCGCGGCTTCTACGTCTACGACTCCGGTGCGCCGGTCCTCGACCCCGAGGTCGCCGCCCTCCTCAAGCAGGGCGACACCGTCCTCACCGAGGAGCAGGTCCGCGACCGCGTCCTGGACGCGGTGGCGCAGGAGATCGGCCTGATGCTGGACGAGGGCGTCGTCGCCGAGGCCCAGGACGTCGACCTGTGCCTGATCACCGGCGCGGGCTGGCCCTTCCACCTGGGCGGCATCACGCCGTACCTGGACCGCGAGGGCGTCTCCCAGCGGGTGAACGGGAAGCCGTTCCTGGCGCGGGGTGTGGCGAGCGTTCCGGCGTAACCACCGATGTGGGAACGGCCCGGCGCACCGAGCGGTGCGCCGGGCCGTTCTGCGTTCCGCGTTCCGCGGGGCGGGGAGCCCGGAAGTCCGGAGGGGGGGCGGTCACCACCGTCCGTCGAACGGCGGGTGGTCGCACTTGTCCGGGCAGGCTTCGGCCCATCCACCCCAGGGGCCATCTGTTCTATAGTGCTCGGTCAGTCGAACATTCACGGACCGGCCACACCCCCCACCCGAGTCCCCCGCACTCCCCCGGTCCGCCGGGCGAAGAGATTTGAGGACTCGAGCACGATGACCCACGACGAGACGACATCCGAGTCCCGCGCCTCCCGCCGCGCCCCCAAGCCCCGCAAACGCCGCCGCGGCCTCAAGATCACGCTCGGCGTGATCCTCGTCCTGCTGCTCGCGGGCGGTGGCACCGTCTACTGGCTCTACAGCCGGCTCGACGGGAACATCAAGGGCGTCGACATCGACAAGGCGCTCGGTGAGGACCGCCCGGAGAAGCTGCCCACCAGCGGCCAGAACCTGCTGGTCCTGGGGTCGGACTCGCGGGCCGGGGCGGAGAACAAGGCGCTGGGCGGGGGCGGGAGTGTCGGTGGGGCCCGCTCCGACACCGCGCTGGTGGTCCACATAGCCGAGGGCCGTTCCAAGGCCGTCGCCGTCTCCATACCGCGCGACACCCTGGTGACCCGGCCCGAGTGCGCCAAGGACGGCGGGGCGACCGTGCCCTCCAAGGAGCGTGTGATGTTCAACTCCGTCTACGCGCAGGTCGGTCCGGCCTGTGTGGTGAAGACGGTGGAGAAGATGTCCGGCGTCCGCATCGACCACTACCTGGAGATCAACTTCGCCGGGTTCAAGGACCTGGTCGACGCCATCGGCGGCGTCACCGTGGACGTACCGCAGGACATCGACGACAAGGCGTCGGGGCTCAACCTCACCGCGGGTCCGCAGAAGCTGGACGGGACCGAGTCCCTCGCGTACGTACGGACCCGGCACGGCATCGGTGACGGCAGCGACCTCGGTCGTATCGGGCTCCAGCAGCAGTTCCTGATCGCCCTGCTGAGCGAGGTCAAGTCGCAGGACCTGCTGGGCAGTCCGGCCAGTTCGTACAGGATCGCCGACTCGGCCACCAAGTCGCTCACCACCGACTCGGGGCTCGCCTCGCTCACCTCGCTGGCGGAGTTCGGCCGTTCCGTGAACGGTCTCGACCCGGCCACGATGGAGACGATCATGCTCCCGGTGGCGTACGACAAGGTCGACCCGAACCGGGTGGTCGCCGCCGAGCCGCAGGCCGGTCAGCTGTGGAAGGCGCTCCGCGAGGGCACCGCGATCCCCGAGGAAGCGAAGAAGTCACCCGCCACCGGCGGCTGACGGTACGCCGGGCCGCGCGCCCCGTGACACCCTGCCGGGATGGATGACGGCGCGGTGGTACTGGTGATCGTGGACGGGGCCAATGTGGTCGGGTCCGTGCCCGACGGGTGGTGGCGGGACCGGCGCGGGGCGGCCGAGCGGCTGCGGGACGCGCTGGTCCCGTACGCCGCGCACGGGGTGCCGGGGGCGCCCGGCCCCGTCGAGATCCTGCTCGTCGTGGAAGGGGCCGCCCGGGGTGTCGCGTCCGTGCCGGGCGTCGAGGTCGCCTCGGCCCCCGGCAGCGGTGACGATCTGATCGCCGGACTGGCGGCGGCCGCCGCCCCGGAGCGCGGCTGCGTCGTCGTCACCGCCGACCGGGGGCTGAGGCAGCGCGTCGAGGCGCACGGGGCCCGGTGCGTCGGGCCCCGTACCGTACGGCCCGGTCCGGAAGGACAGCCCTAGCCGGCCTTCTTGCCGAGCAGGCTGTGGCGACGGCCGTACACGAAGTAGATGATCACGCCGAGCACCATCCAGGCACCGAACCGGACCCAGGTCTCCACCGGCAGGTTGAGCATCAGCCAGACCGAGGCGGCGACCGAGACGATCGGCAGTACCGGCACCCACGGGGTGCGGAAGGCGCGGGGCAGGTCCGGGCGGGTGCGGCGCAGGACCAGCACGCCGAGCGCGACGACGACGAACGCGAAGAGCGTGCCGATGTTCACCAGCGTGGCCAGCTCGTCGATGCTCGTGAACCCGGCGATGATCGCGATCAGCACACCGAGCAGGATCGTCGGGCGGTACGGGGTGCGGAAGCGCGGGTGCGTCTTGGAGAAGAAGCGCGGCAGCAGTCCGTCCCGGCTCATCGCGAAGAAGACACGGGTCTGGCCGAGCAGCAGGATCATGCAGACCGTGGTGAGGCCGACCGCCGCGCCGAAGCTGATCAGCCCGGCGTAGAACGGGTGCCCGGTGGCCTTGAAGGCGTCGGCGAGCGGGGCGCTGACGGAGAGTTCGCTGTAGTGCTGCATGCCGGTGACGACGATCGAGACCGCCACGTAGAGCACCGTGCAGATGACGAGCGAGCCGAGGATGCCGCGCGGCATGTCGCGCTGGGGCAGCTTGGTCTCCTCGGCGGCGGTGGCCACCACGTCGAAGCCGATGAAGGCGAAGAAGACGATGGAGGAGGCGGTGAAGATGCCCATGACGCCGAAGTTGGTGGGCTCGTAGCCGAAGATCAGCTGGACCAGCGGGGCGTCCCAGCCGGAGCCGGCGGACTGCTTCTCGGACGGGGGGATGAAGGGCTTGTAGTTCTCGGCCTTGATGAAGAACAGTCCGGCGATGATCACCATGAGGACCACGCCGACCTTGACCGCCACCACGACCGAGGTGACCCGGGCCGAGAGCTTCATGCCGATGACCAGGATGACGGTCAGGATCAGCACGAGGGCGAAGGCGAGGATGTCGAAGCCGAACCCCTCCGCCACGTCCGTTCCCGAGAGGACTTCGGGCATCGTCCAGTTGACGTTGTCCATCAGCGAGCGGACGTAGCCGGACCAGCCGACCGCGACCACCGCCGTGCCCAGCGCGAACTCCAGCACCAGGTCCCAGCCGATGATCCAGGCCACCAGCTCGCCGAGCGAGGCGTAGGAGAACGTGTACGCGGAGCCGGCCACCGGGACGGTGGAGGCGAATTCGGCATAGCAGAGCGCGGCCAGGGCGCAGACGACGCCCGCGACCACGAAGGCGAGGGCGGTCGCCGGGCCGGCCGTCTCCTTCGCGACCTTGCCGGTGAGGACGAAGATACCGGTACCGATGATGACGCCCACGCCGAAGACCGTGAGGTCCAGGGCGGAGAGGGACTTCTTGAGCGCGTGCTCCGGCTCCTCGGTGTCACGGATCGACTCTTCGACGGTCTTGGTGCGGAACATGCCGTTTCCGCGGGGTGGTGTGACCTGCGCGCTCACCTGCGTACCTCCACGCACTCGTTGTGAACGCCATGATGGGGACCGGCAAGCACGCGATCGCGCCATCTGGCCCGTTTCATGCGAATGGGCCGGGAGAACCACCCGTACAGGGGTCGTCTTCCCGGCCCAACGGCCCGAAAACAGGTCAGTCGCGGGCGGGCTCCACCGCGCGGCTCTCGAAGCGGCCGTCCAGCTTCGCGACCAGGCCGGTGACCTGGCGGGCGATGTCCGGGGCGGTCAGTCCGATCTCGGTCATGACCTCGCCGCGCGAGGCGTGGTCGAGGAAGACCGGCGGGATGCCGAAGTCGCGCAGCGGTACGTCGACACCGGCGTCGCGCAGCGCCTGGGCGACGGCGGAGCCGACCCCTCCGGCGCGGCTGTTGTCCTCGACGGTGACGACGACGCGGTGGCGCTCGGCGAGCGGGGCGAGCGCCTCGTCGACCGGTTTGACCCAGCGCGGGTCGACGACGGTGGAGGAGATGCCCTGGGCGTCCAGCAGATCGGCGATCTCCAGGCACATCGGGGCGAGCGCACCGACGGAGACGATCAGGACGTCCGGGCGGGCCGCCTTCGGCTCACGCAGGATGTCCATGCCGCCGGCCCGCCCGACGGCCTTGACCGCCGGGCCGACCGCGCCCTTGGAGAAGCGGACCACGGTGGGCGCGTCGTCGACGGCGACGGCCTCGCGCAGCTGGGCGCGGACCTGGTCGGCGTCGCGCGGGGCGGCGATGCGGAGGGTGGGTACGCACTGGAGGATCGACATGTCCCACATGCCGTTGTGCGAGGCGCCGTCGGTGCCGGTGACACCGGCCCGGTCCAGCACGAAGGTGACGCCGCACTTGTGCAGGGCCACGTCCATCAGGACCTGGTCGAAGGCGCGGTTGAGGAAGGTGGCGTAGACCGCGAAGACCGGGTGGAGGCCGCCGGTGGCCAGGCCCGCCGCGGAGACCGCGCCGTGCTGCTCGGCGATGCCGACGTCGTAGATCCGGTCCGGGAAGGCGTCCTGGAACTTGCCGAGGCCGACCGGCTGGAGCATGGCCGCGGTGATCGCGACGATGTCCTCGCGCTCCTCGCCGAGCTTGACCATCTCCTCACCGAAGACCGAGGTCCAGTCGAGGCCGGAGGTGGAGATCGGCAGACCGGTGTCCGGGTGGATCTTGCCCACCGCGTGGAAGCGGTCGGCCTCGTCCTGGAGGGCCGGGGTGTAGCCGCGGCCCTTCTCGGTGAGGCAGTGCACGATGACCGGGCCGCCGAAGCGCTTGGCGCGCTGGAGCGCGGACTCCAGGGCCTCGATGTCGTGGCCGTCGATGGGGCCGACGTACTTCAGGCCGAGGTCCTCGAACATGCCCTGCGGCGCGATGAAGTCCTTCAGGCCCTTCTTGGCGCCGTGCAGGGTCTCGTAGAGCGGGCGGCCGACGACGGGCGTGCGCTCCAGGATGTCCTTGCCGCGGGCCAGGAACCGCTCGTAACCGTCGGTCGTACGGAGCGTGGCGAGGTGGTTGGCGAGGCCGCCGATCGTGGGAGCGTACGAGCGCTCGTTGTCGTTCACCACGATGACCAGCGGGCGGTCCTTGGCGGCGGCGATGTTGTTCAGCGCCTCCCAGGCCATACCGCCGGTGAGCGCGCCGTCACCGATGACCGCGACGACGTGGTCGTCCTTCTTCAGGACCTCGTTCGCCTTGGCCAGGCCGTCGGCCCAGCCGAGGACCGTGGAGGCGTGGCTGTTCTCGATGACGTCGTGCTCGGACTCGGCCTGCGAGGGGTAGCCGGAGAGGCCGCCCTTCATCTTGAGGCGGGAGAAGTCCTGGCGGCCGGTGAGCAGCTTGTGCACGTAGCTCTGGTGGCCGGTGTCCCAGAGCACCTTGTCGCGGGGCGACTCGAAGACCCGGTGCAGGGCGATCGTGAGCTCCACCACGCCCAGGTTGGGGCCGAGGTGTCCGCCGGTCTTGGACACGGCGTCGACGAGGAAGGTGCGGATCTCCTCCGCGAGCTGGTCCAGCTCGTCGAGGCCGAGCCGGTCCAGGTCGCGCGGTCCCTTGATGCGGGTCAGCAGATCCACCCGTGCCTCCTTGCGTTTGAGCTGATCGAGCGTGCCGATCCGATGAGTCTAATGTTCCACCGCCGGACGTGGGCAGCGGGAGCCTGTGTTCGAGGGCGGGCGGACCGGGACGCGCAGGTGCCCGGCACCCCTGTGGGGCGCCGGGCACCTGCGCGGATCCGCGGTCAGGCGCGGCCCGCGGTCTTCTGGGTCTTCCGGGTGACGGAGTCGATGACGACCGTGGCGAGCAGCACGGCGCCGGTCACCATGTACTGGATCGGCGTGGCGATGCCCTCCAGCGACAGTCCGTACTGGATCGAGACGATCACCATGACACCGAGCAGCGCGTTCCAGGTACGGCCGCGGCCGCCGAAGAGGCTGGTGCCGCCGATGACGGCCGCCGCGATGACGTTCATCAGCAGGTCGCCGGTGCCGGAGCCCTGGTTGGCCGCCGCGATCTTGGAGGCCCAGAACAGGCCGCCGATGGCCGCGAACGTCCCCGCGATGGAGAAGACGGAGATCCGGATCGCGGTGACGTTGATACCGGCGCGCCGGGAGGCCTCGACGCTGCCGCCGAGCGCGAAGATCTTCCGCCCGTACGCCGTGCGGCGCAGCACGAAGTCCGTGCCGACCAGGACGACCAGGAAGAGGACCAGGGCGAGCGGCAGGCCGCGGTACTGGTTGAACATGTACGCCGCGGCGAACGCGAACACCGCGAGGACGCCGGTGCGCAGGGCGATGTCGGCGATCGGCCGGGACGGGATGCCCGCGGCCTCGCGGCGGCGGGTGTCCAGGAAGGCGGCGGCGAAGTAGGCGATCACCGCGACGGCGGCGAGCCCGTAGGCGGCGGCGACATCGGTGAAGTAGTACGTGGTCAGCTGGCCGACCACCCCGTCGCCGTCCAGGTTGATGGTGCCGGAGTCGCCGAGCAGCTGGAGCATGAAGCCGAGCCAGAACAGCAGACCGGCCAGGGTGACGGCGAAGGCCGGGGCGCCGATCCGGGCGAAGAAGAAGCCGTGGATCGCGCCGATCACCGCGCCGCTGACGATGGCGACGACGATCGCCAGCCACTCGTTCATGCCCTGGGTGACGCTGAGCACCGCGACGAGGGCGCCGGAGACACCGGAGACCGAGCCGACCGAGAGGTCGATCTCGCCGAGCAGCAGGACGAAGATGATGCCGACGGCCATCATGCCGGTGGCGACCATCGTGGTGGCGATGTCGCTGATGTTCTTCGCGGAGAGGAACTCGGAGTTCATGCTCTGGAAGACGATGGCGATGATCGCGAGGCCGACGACCACCGGGATGGAGCCCAGGTCACCGCCGCTGATCTTGCGCTTGAACTCGGTGATGTAGCCGCCGAAGCCCTGCTCACGGATGAGCAGGCGGGGGTCGACGACCGTGGCCGCGCCCTCGGCCGCGTCGGGGTTGCCGACCGGCGCGTCCGCCGGGGCGGGGGTCTTGTCCAGCGAGGCCGCGGACTTGTCGGTGGTCACTTGGAAACCTCCGCGTTGCGCGCCGCACGTCGGGTCACGGCGTTGTCCGTGGCGCCCGTGATGGCGGAGATGATCTCTTCCTGCGATGTGGTCTTCACATCGAAGACACCGTTGTTCCGGCCCAGCCGGAGCACGGCGACCTTGTCGGCCACGGCCTTCACATCGGCCATGTTGTGGCTGATGAGGATGACCGCGTGACCGCGCTCGCGGAGCCTCTCGACGAGGTCGAGGACCTGGGCGGTCTGCTCCACGCCGAGGGCGGCGGTCGGCTCGTCGAGGATGACGAGCTTGGGCTCACCGAGCATCGACCGGGCGATGGCCACGGTCTGGCGCTGGCCGCCGGAGAGCGAGGCGATCGGGATGCGGACGCTCGGGATCCGGATGGAGAGCGTGGAGAGCAGCTCGCGGGAGCGGCGCTCCATCTCCACCTCGTCCAGGATGCCGAACCTGCGCAGCTCCCGGCCCAGGTAGAGGTTGCCGACGACATCGATGTTGTCGCACAGCGCGAGGTCCTGATAGACGGTCGCGACGCCGAGGTTCTGGGCGTCGTGCGGCTTGTCGATCGCGACCGGCCGGCCCTCCCACTCGATGACTCCCTCATCGATGGGGTGCACTCCGGCGATCGTCTTGACCAGCGTTGATTTACCGGCGCCGTTGTCGCCCACCAGGGCGACCACCTCGCCGGCGTGGACCTCAAGCTCTACATCGGTGAGTACCTGGACGGCACCGAATCGCTTGGAGACCCCTCGCAACGCCAACACGGGCGTAGCGGTCACGTGAACCATCTCCTTCGCCGCCTGACCGGCGGGGATGCCGCGCCCGGGGGAAGGCGCGGCGGTCGAGCAGAAGAACAGAAAAAGGGGGGAAGCGTTCCGTCCGGCGCCCCGCCCGGTAGCGGGACGGTTGGTGGGCGGGGCACCGGACAGGCTTCGTGGCGCGCGCGGGCCGCCGTGCGGCGGGCCCGTGCGCGGGCGGTGATGCCGTGGCGCCTTCGCGAGGACGCGGCGGGCGTACGGCGGCGGGGGCGTCCGGTCGGCCGTGACCGGCGGGACGCCCCCGGGGGCCTACTTCAGGCCGATCTTGTCGCAGGAGGCCTTGTACTTGCCCGAGCAGATCTCGTCGAGCGTCCAGATGCCGTCCTTGACCACGGTGTCCTTGATGTTGTCCTTGGTCAGCGAGATGACCGGGACGAGGACCGTGGGGATGTCCTTCTGGCTGGCGTTGTCGACCTTCGAGGTGGCGATCGAGTCCAGCTTGTCGCCCTTGGCGAGCGCGACGGCCATCTCGGCGGCGACGATGCCCTCGGCCGGGTAGGACTTGTAGACGCTCATGAACTGCTCACCGGTGACGATGCGCTGCACGCCCGCCAGCTCGGCGTCCTGGCCGGTGACCGGCGGGAGCGGGGAGAGGCCGGCGCCCTTGAGGGCGGTGATGATGCCGCCCGCCATGCCGTCGTTGGCGGAGTAGACGCCGTCGATCTTGTCCTTGCCGAGCGCGGTGATGGCCGCTTCCATGTTGGCGTTGGCGTTCTCCGGCTTCCACTCCTTGGTGTCGTACTCCTTGCCGTACTTCACCTTGCCGTCGAGGACGGACTTGGCGCCCTTCTTGAAGAGCGCGGCGTTCGGGTCGGTGATGGCACCGTTCATCATCACGATCTGGGCGCCGTCGGCCTCGTCGCCCAGGGCCTCCAGGAGCGCGGTGCCCTGTGCGCGGCCGACCTCCTCGTTGTCGAACGAGGTGTAGGCGTCGATCGGGCCCTCGGCGAGGCGGTCGAAGGCGACGACCGGGATGCCGGCGTCCTTGGCCTTCTTGACGCTGTTCGCGATCGCCTTGGCGTCCACCGCGCCGACGATCAGCGCGTCGACCTTGTTGGTGATCATCGTGTCGATCTGCTGCGCCTGAAGGGTGGCGTCCTGCTTGGCGTTGTTGTACGTGACCTTCGCCTTGCCGCCCGTGAGCTCGTCGATCTTCTTCTCGATGATCGGACGGTCGAACTTCTCGTAACGGGCCGTCTGGTTCTCGGGGAGGAGCAGACCTATCTTCAGGTCGTCGCCCTTCTTCTCCGAGCCCTGTTCGGCCTTGTCGCCGGACTCCTTGGCGCTCCCGCAAGCGGCCAGCGAGATCGCCATCGTGGTGGCGGCAACGGCAACGGCGGCACGACGCATACGCGTGTTCATTCTCGAACCTCCCTGACGAGGCCGCGACGTTGCGGCCGAGGTGGCTGGAAGTCAACTCGGCCGCAGCGCCAGCGTCAAGGAGTAAATCCTTAACGAGATGACAACGGTGCCATTCGTTATCTAAGTGAAGGCAGGAGTCGCTGCGGGGAGAGTGCTCTCCAAAAGGGTTGAATCCCCCATCTCGCTCAGCACCAGGGCGAGGGCGCCCAGCACCTCGGCACGGCCGCCCAGGGCCCCGGGGAGCACCGAGAGCTGCCGGGCCGCACTGGGGATCGCGTAACGCGACACGGAGTCCCGTATGGGCCCCAGGACCAGCTCCCCGGCCTCCGCCAGCGAGCCGCCGAGGACGACCCGGCTGGGGTTGAGCAGGTTGCACAGGTTGGCGACACCGCTGCCTATGTGGCGGCCGACGTCCCCGATCACCCGGCGGCACCCCGGATCGCCCTCACGGGCCAGCTGGACCACCCGCTCCATGGTGAGCCCGGCGCCGTGGCTGGGCTGGAGCAGCGGCAGCACGTACCGGGCGGCGGTGAAGGTCTCCAGGCAGCCGCGGTTGCCGCAGCGGCAGACCGGGCCGGACTCGTCGAGGGTGATGTGCCCGATCTCGCCGGCCGTGCCGCCGGGGCCCCGGTAGATGGTCCCGTCGATCACCAGACCGGCGCCGACCCCGCTGGCGACCTTGATGTACGCGAGGTCCTTGACGCCCCGCCCGCTCCCCCAGACCAGCTCGCCCAGGGCTCCGAGGTTGGCGTCGTTGTCGACGTAGACCGGGACGCCGAGGCGGCCGGAGAGCTCCTCGCTGGGGTTGATGCCCGTCCACCCCGGCAGGATCGAGGTGGAGCCCAGCGTTCCGGACTCGACGTCGATGGGGCCCGGCACCCCGAGACCGATCCCGATGATCTTCTCCGGGCCTATCCCGGTGGCCTCGATCAGCCGGTTGACCAGCACTTCGGCCCGGTCGAACCCCTCCGCGGACGAGGCGTCGACATCCAGCGGCTCGGACTCCTCGGCCAGCACCTGGTGGGCCAGGTTGCCCACGGCGACCCGCAGGTGGGTGTGGCCGAAGTCGACCCCGATGACGATGCCCGCGTCCCCGCTGAGCGAGACGCTGCGGGCCCGCCGGCCGCCCGCCGAGGTGGGCGTCACCTCGACCGTTCCGCCGTCCTTCAGCTCCCGGACGATATTGGAGACCGTGGCCGCGGAGAGGCCGGTGCTCCGGGCGATCTCCGCCTGGGTGAGCGACCCCGCCATCCGTACGGCGCGTACGACCCGCTCCAGATTGGCCCTGTGCAGCGATGTCTGCGACCCGGGAGTCTCCATCGACTCATCCACTCCTGCCCTTGGCGGGCGGCCCAGAGGACCACCCCGGCCGGGGCAGCAGCGATGACACCCCGGCTTCCTCCAACATGTGAACTCTAAGCTGACCGTTCGGGGGTGCCTTCCGTCAAGACCTGAGCACCGGCGCGCACCGCGCAACGGCCCGGTGCCCCGGCGGAGACGATCTCCGCCGGGGCACCGGGCCGTTGTGGATATGTGGCCTTCCCCAGCCGGCCCGTGGCCTACTTGAGCGCACCCGCCGTCAGACCGGAGACGACCTGGCGCTGGAAGATGATGTACGCCGCCAGCACCGGCAGCATCGCGATCACCAGCCCCGCGAAGAGACCGGAGTAGTCGCCCTTGTACCCCTGGCTGGAGGCCAGCTCCACCAGCCCCTGGGCGAGCACCCGCTTCTCCGGGTCGGTGTTGAGCACCGTCGGCAGCATGTACTGGTTCCACTGCCCCAGGAAGTTGAAGATGCCGACGCTGATCAGGCCGGGCTTGGCCATCGGCAGCATCACCTGGAAGAACGTCCGGGTGTGCGAGGCCCCGTCGATGATCGACGCCTCCGCCACCGAGGTCGGCAGCGTACGGAAGAACGAGGTCAGGAAGAACACGGTGAACGGCAGCGAGTACGCGATGTACACGAGGATCAGGCCGTGGATCGTGTTCAGCAGCCCCATGTTGTCCATGACGAAGAACAGCGGGACCAGCGCCAGCATCACCGGGAAGCTCATGCCGCCGACGAACAAGAAGTAAATGAAGCGGTTGCCCGGGAACTCGAACCGCGCGAGCACGTAGGCGGCCATCGAGCCGAGAACCAGGGTGCCGGTGAGCGACCCGCCCACCACCAGGATGGTGTTGAGGAAGTACTCGCTCATGTGGGCCTGGCTCCAGGCCCGGCCCCAGGCGTCGAAGCTCAGGGAACTCGGGAGCGACCAGGGGGTGTTGAAGATGTCCGCGTCGGTCTTGAACGAGGACATCACCGCCCAGAACAGCGGCAGGACGACCATGATCGCCCACAGGATGAGCATCCCGTGCGAGAAGACGTTGAGGACCTGGCCCTCGCTGCTCTTCGCGGGGGCGGAGGAGCCCTTGGGGTCCGTGCCGGTGCGCTGGGCGGGCACCTTGGACACGCCGGGGCCGGATGCGGGGGTGTCAGTGGTCTTCATCAGAACTCCAGCCGCTCGCGCCGGCCCACCCGCATGACGATGGCGGCGAACGCCAGGGTCACGATGAGCAGGGCGACACCGATCGTGGTCGCGTAGCCCGCCTGTCCGTCACGGAACGCCGACTGGTAGACGTACAGCGGCAGGACGGTGGTCGAGTAGTCGGGCCCGCCGGGGCCGACGCTCATGATGTGGACGATGGCGAAGCCCTCTGCGCCGAGCGCCAGGATGCCCATGTAGACCCAGCCGGACTGGACCGTGTCCCACAGCAGGGGCAGCGTGATCCGGAAGAAGGTCGTGAAGCGGCTCGCCCCGTCCAGCAGGGCGGCTTCGTAGAAGTCCTTGGGGATGGAGGCCATACCCGCGGAGAACAGCACCACGAAGAAGCCGGTGGTGCACCAGACGAGGACCGCCATGATGACCCACAGCGCCAGGTTCGGATCGCCCAGCCAGTCCGGTACGTCGTCGAAGCCCACGGCCTTGAGCGTGCCGTTGATCATGCCCTGGGCCGGGTCGAAGGCGAACTGGAACAGGATCGCCACGATCGCGATCGAGAGCACCTGCGGGAAGAAGTAGGCGATCTTGTAGAAGCCGGAGCCCCGTACGCCGGTGACGGCGGCGCCCTTGCGGCGCCGGCCGCCCACGTTGAGCATGAAGGCGAAGAAGAGCGCGAGGCCCAGCGTCACCAGCGGCAGCAGAACCGCCAGCAGCACACTGTGCTGGAGCGATTTCCAGAAGATGTCGTCGTCGAGCATCTTGGTGTAGTTGTCGAACCCGACCATCCTGAAGTCGGGGCTCAGACCTGTCCAGTCCGTGAACGAGTAGTAGATGGACTGGATGAACGGCCAGATGACGAAGATGACATACAACGACATCGGGGCCACCAAGAACCCGACTATGAACCGGTATTTACCGTGTTGCATCGTTACCGACTCCGACCTTCCCCGAGCTGCTGCCGCTGGTGACGCGTGATCACTGGTGCCTGAAGTGCTTGATGGACTGGTCCTTGGCGGCCGCGTCGGCGAACGCCTGGATCTTCTTGATGGTCTCGGCCGGGGTGGCGCGGCCTGCCATCATCTCGCCGAGCGCGGCGACACCGATCTGCTCCTTCTGGAGCTTCACGTACCAGTCCTGGAGGCGCGGGTTGACCACGTTGGTGCCCGCCTTCTCCAGCGCGGCCACACCGGACTTCAGACCGTCCGACAACTCGATGCCGTCGGTGCCGCCGTTGAAGGCGGAGAGCGACTTGGTGTTGGTGGTGAAGGATTTGGAGGAGGCCTCGCTGAGCATGATGCGCAGCTGCTCCATGCCGCCCGCCGGGTTCTTCGCCTTGGCCGGGACGATGAACGGCTCGCCGCCGGACGCCCAGATGGTGCCGAAGGGCAGCTTGTCCGAGGAGTCGAGGGAGGAGGGGGCGCCCACGGACAGCTTGAAGTCCTTGGGGATGATGGCCGCTTCCTCGTTCTCGACCCAGGAGCCGTTCGGGATGAACAGCGCCTTGCCGCGGGCCCAGGCGCCCTGCGAACCGCGGTGGTCCAGGCCGGGGGTGCCCTTGAGGATGTAGCCCTTGGCGTAGAGCTCGTAGTACGCCTCGAAGGCGGCCTTGACCGCGGGGTGCTCCCAGGCCTTCGGCTCCAGGTTGTCGATGGCGTCCAGGACCTCGACGCCGCCGATCTTCCCGATGAACGGGTAGAGCGAGAAGGGGATGTAGTACGGGTGCTTGCCGGGGTAGGTCCAGCCGGCGATGCCCTGCTTCTTCGCCTTCGCGCAGAGCGCGAGCATGTCGTCCCAGTTCTCCGGGTACGTGGCGTCCAGCTTGTCCAGCGCGGTCTGGGAGTACCAGACGCCGTAGACCGTGTACGCGTAGTACATGATCCAGACCGGGTCGCCGTCGAACTGGCCCATCTCGACGATGCCGG
The DNA here is from genome assembly GCF_003610995.1 of Streptomyces griseus subsp. griseus. Classification (NCBI taxonomy): domain Bacteria; kingdom Bacillati; phylum Actinomycetota; class Actinomycetes; order Kitasatosporales; family Streptomycetaceae; genus Streptomyces; species Streptomyces griseus. The sequence continues at coordinate 6,039,946 of NZ_CP032543.1, read as the reverse complement.
GCCGCAGGGTGTCGCGGACCGTCTTGGCCGGGTCGTCGATGGACGGGGCGTCCAGCAGCGGGGTGAGGTCGGTGAGCTGCTTCTTGCCGACCAGGACGCCCATGTCCATCTGCTGGGCACCGGAGTTGTCGATCAGGTCCGGCGGGGTGCCGCCGTTGAAGCGCGGCTGGAGGACCGACTGGATCTTCTGCGTCGCGGAGAACTTGACCTGTGCCTCGGGGTAGGTCTTCTTGTAGACGTCCCGGGCCTCCTCCGCGTACTTGGTACCGAACCCGCCGTCGAAGATGACGATCTCCAGCGGGGCGCTGCCGTTGACGGCCAGCGGGTTCTTGTCGCTCTTCTCGCCCTTGGCGACCTTGTCGTCACTGCCGCTGTCGCCGCTCGCGCAGGCGGACAGGAAGCTCATCGTCGGAACAGCGATCAGGCCGAGTGCGGCAGAACGCTTGATCAGATCGCGACGGCCAAGGCCCTCTTTGTTCTGAGCGGAGGTGGATCCCATGCTCAAGTCCTCGCCTTCTCCAGGACTCAGGCGGTGTACCGGTCACCCGTCGAAAATTCGCCTCAGGCGAAGGGCCCCGCCACCGCGGTCGGTTGCGCTTGGGTGGTGCAGATATGCAGATGTACCGGAGATCAAGAACCGGCGGATCGGGGGTGGTCGGGGAACCGTACCGCCCGTGCGCGCACGACGCGCTCGCGGGCCACCCCTCTTTCCCCTTCGCGCCTCCGTCGAAACGACTGCGCGGATGGCGACAGGTATAGTCCACTCGTCACCAACTCAGCAAGATCGAATGCACGTTGGGACACCAGTCTTTCCCGAGTTGAGACCTCACGGACTCCTCGGCACCGTGCGCCCTGATCCAGGGGCGGCTTTCTCCCCTTACGGCCGATTCGCGCTCGGCGCCTGCGGCAACACCCTTGACACGTCCTGTCACTTGCATCCCTACTGGACCTTGCATCCCGCTATGACAACGTTGTCCAAGCACGCTCCGGGGAGGAATGGCTCGGTATGCAGCCACCACGAGGTCTCCACCATGGCGCTGGGAAGGTCTTCAGCAGCGCCACCCGTACGAGACGGAGCCGCACGGCCGCCGTCCTCGCGGCATCACTCGCCCTGGCCCTCGCGGCCCCTACGGCAGCCGTCGCCGGCCCGTCCGAGGGGCCCCGGAAGCCGTCCGGCGAACGGACGTTCCGCTCCTCCTTCGAGGCGGACGAGAAGCAGCCGGACTGGCGCAACACGGCCGAGGAAGGGCCGGACGGGACCGAGCGCTCGTCGGGTGTCGACGGCGGCTTCTCCTCCGGCATACCGGGCAATGTCACCGACCGGGTGACCGACGTCCGCGCCAGTGCCGAGAACACCGCCGGCGGCGAGGTCAAGGAGAACCTGGTCGACGTCGAACCGGCCTCCAAGTGGCTGGCGTTCGCGACGACCGGCTGGGTCGAGTTCGACCTGGACGAGCCGGTGAAGGTGGTGACGTACGCGCTCACCTCCGCCAACGACCACGCCCCGCGCGACCCGAAGGACTGGACGCTCAAGGGCTCGGCGGACGGCAAGGAGTGGACCGACCTCGACACCCGTAAGGGTGAGAAGTTCGAGAAGCGCCAGGAGACGAAGTCGTACGATTTCACCTCCGACACCGCCTACCGGCACTTCCGGCTGGAGATCACCGCCAACAACGGCGCATCCGACATCCTCCAGCTCGCCGACGTTCAGTTCTCGAACGGTGACACCTCCGCGCCCGTCCCCGACGAGATGCGCAGCCAGCCCGACCGGGGCCCCTCCGGCTCCCCCACCGCCAAGTCCGGCGCGGGGTTCACCGGAAAGAAGGCGCTGCGTTACGCGGGTACGCACAAGCCGGACGGCCGGGCGTACGCGTACAACAAGGTCTTCGACGTGAACACGGCCGTCACCAAGGACACCGAGCTCTCCTACCTCGTCTATCCGCAGATGGGCGAGACGGACCTCAACTACCCCGCGACCCACATCGCGGTGGACCTGGCCTTCACCGACGGCACCTACCTGAGCGAGCTGAAGGCCACCGACAGCCACGGCGGGCTGCTGACCCCGCAGGGCCAGGGCGACGCCAAGCGGCTCTACGTCAACCAGTGGAACAAGGTCGCCTCCCGCATCGGCACGGTCGCCGCGGGCAAGACGGTCGACCGGGTGCTGGTGGCGTACGACTCCGACAAGGGCCCGGCCAAGTTCCAGGGCTGGGTCGACGACATCGTGATCGAGCCGAAGAAGCCGGCGAAGCGCAAGGCGCACCTGTCGGACTACGCGCTGACCACGCGCGGCACCAACTCCTCCGGCGGCTACTCGCGCGGCAACAACATCCCGGCCACCGCCGTCCCGCACGGCTTCAACTTCTGGACGCCGGTCACCAACGCCGGTTCGCTGAGCTGGCTGTACGACTACCACCGGGGCAACAACGAGGAGAACCTCCCCACGCTCCAGGCCTTCAGCGCCAGCCATGAGCCGAGCCCGTGGATGGGCGACCGGCAGACCTTCCAGGTGATGCCGTCGGCGGCGAAGGGCACCCCGGACGCCGCCCGGACCGCCCGTGCGCTGCCGTTCCGGCACGAGAACGAGACCGCGAAGCCGCACTACTACGGCGTCACGTTCGAGAACGGCCTCAAGACCGAGATCGCGCCGACCGACCACGCGGCGCGGATGCGGTTCACCTATCCGGGCAAGGACGCCAGCCTGGTCTTCGACAACGTGTCGAACGCCGGCGGCCTGACCCTGGACCCGAAGACCAGCTCCTTCTCCGGCTACACGGACGTGAAGAGCGGCCTCTCCACCGGCGCGACCCGCATGTTCGTGTACGGCGTCTTCGACGCGCCGGTGACGGACAGCGGCAAGCTGAAGGGCGGGGGCGGCGACGATGTCACCGGCTTCTTCCGCTTCGACGCGGGCAAGGACCGCACGGTCAACCTGCGGCTGGCCACCTCGCTGATCGGCGTCGACCAGGCGAAGAAGAACCTGGCGATGGAGATCCCGGCGTCCACCTCCTTCGAGAAGGTGCAGCGCACCGCGCAGAAGGCCTGGGACAAGGTCCTCGGGACGATCGAGGTGGAGGGGGCCAACGAGGACCAGCTGACCACGCTCTACTCCAGCCTCTACCGCCTCTACCTCTACCCGAACTCCGGCCACGAGAAGGTCGACGGGAAGAACAAGTACGCGAGCCCCTTGTCCAAGCCGACCGGCACGGACACCCCCACGCGGACCGGGGCGAAGATCGTCGACGGCAAGGTGTACGTCAACAACGGCTTCTGGGACACCTACCGCACGACCTGGCCCGCCTACTCCTTCTTCTCCCCGAAGAAGGCCGGCGAGCTGGTGGACGGCTTCGTCCAGCACTACAAGGACGGCGGCTGGACCTCCCGCTGGTCCTCCCCCGGCTACGCGGACCTGATGACGGGCACCAGCTCGGACGTGGCCTTCGCTGACGCATACGTCAAGGGCGTGAAGTTCGACGCGGAGGCGGCGTACGACGCGGCGGTCAAGAACGCCACGGTGGCCCCGCCGTCCTCGGGCGTCGGCCGCAAGGGCATGGAGACCTCGGTCTTCACCGGTTACGCCAACACCGCGACGCACGAGGGCCTCTCCTGGTCGCTGGAGGGCTACCTCAACGACTACGGCATCGCGCGGATGGGTGAGGAGCTCTACAAGAAGACGAAGAAGGCGCGGTACAAGGAGGAGTCGGCCTACTTCCTCAACCGGGCGCAGAAGTACGTCAAGCTCTTCGACGAGAAGGCGGGCTTCTTCCAGGGCAAGAAGCCGAACGGCGACTGGCGCCTGCCCTCGGACCAGTACGACCCCCGCGTCTGGGGCTACGACTACACCGAGACCAACGGCTGGGGCTACGCCTTCACCGCCCCGCAGGACAGCAGGGGCCTGGCCAACCTGTACGGCGGCCGCGCGGGGCTCGGGAAGAAGCTGGACACGTACTTCTCGACGCCGGAGACGGCGGGCCCGGAGTTCGTCGGCAGCTACGGCGGGGTCATCCACGAGATGACCGAGGCGCGTGACGTGCGGATGGGCCAGTACGGGCACAGCAACCAGGTCGCCCACCACGCCACGTACATGTACAACGCGGCCTCGCAGCCGTACAAGACGCAGGAGAAGGTCCGCGAGGTGCTGAGCCGCCTCTACGTCGGCAGCGAGATCGGGCAGGGCATCCACGGCGACGAGGACAACGGCGAGCAGTCGGCCTGGTACCTCTTCTCCTCGCTCGGCTTCTACCCGCTGGTGATGGGCAGCGGGGAGTACGCGATCGGCTCGCCGCTCTTCAAGAAGGTCACCGTCCGCATGGACAACGGCCGCAAGCTGACCGTGAAGGCCCCGAAGAACAGCGAGACGAACATCTACGTGCAGGGCGTGAAGGTCAACGGCAAGAAGTGGACCTCCACCGCGCTCCCGCACGACCTGCTGGCCAAGGGCGGCACCCTGGAGTTCGACATGGGCCCGAAGCCGTCGGCCTGGGGCACGGGCAAGGACGCGGCCCCGGTCTCCATCCAGCAGGACGACAAGGCGCCGACGCCCAAGGGCGATGTGCTGAAGGGTGCCGGGGCGCTGTTCGACAACACCTCGGCGACCTCGGCGGAGGTCGAGTCGGTGGAGCTGCCGGTCGACTCGTCCACCAAGGCGCTCCAGTACACGCTGACGTCGGCTGCGGCGGACAAGGCCCCGAAGGGCTGGACGCTCCAGGGCTCGTCCGACGGCAAGAAGTGGACGGACCTCGACCGCCGCTCCGGCGAGTCCTTCGCCTGGGACAAGCAGACCCGGGCGTTCTCGGTGGGCAAGCCCGGCGCGTACGCGAAGTACCGCCTGGTGCTGACCGGTCCGGCGACGCTGGCGGAGGTGGAACTGCTCTCCTGATCCGTACGTGACGCAGGCTGGCGGCCGGTACCCCGAGGCGGGGTGCCGGCCGTCGGCGTCTCAGCCCTCCTGGAGGCTCTCGGGCAGGGCCACGTTGAGGGCGGCGATCACCGGTCGGCCGTGTTCGGTGCCGAGCCGGGAGACGGCGCCGGTGGCGAGCTGGAAGAGGCGCCCCTCGGCCGGGGTCAGCTCCAGGTAGCGGGCGGTGAGGACGCGCAGGAAGTGCGAGTGGGCGACGAGTGCGACGTCCGCGCTGCCGATCCCCTCGGCGGCCGACCGGACGCCCGCGAGCACCTGGTCGGCGCGCTGCCCGACCTCGGCGGGGCTCTCGCCGGGGTGCTCGTCGGAGCCGGGGTCGACGCCGTCGGTCCACAGGTTCCAGAAGGGGCGGGTGCGGCGGATCGCCTGGGTGGTGATGCCCTCGTACCCGCCGTAGTCCCACTCCCGCAGCTCGGGGGTGACCCGGGGGGCGTGGAGCCCGGCCAGCTCGGCGGTGCGGCGGGCCCGGACCGAGGGGCTGACGAGGGTGAGCCCGATGTTCCGGTCGGCGAGCAGGGGGACGAGGGCGCGGGCCTGGCGCTCGCCGGTGGCGGTCAGGGGAAGGTCGGTCCAGCTCGTGTGCTGCCCGGAGCGGGACCACTCGGTCTCGCCGTGCCGGATGAGGATCAGCTCGCCCATGGTGGTCCGTTCACTTTCTGTACGCGCGGTGCGGGTGGTGCGGTTGGGGCCACGTACCGTAAGTCCCTCACCTGGCCGACTTCCCGTGGGGGGACCGCATGTCCGACAACTTTCCGCCTCCGCCGCCCGAACAGCCGCAGCCGGAGCACCGGGTTCCGGTGGGGGCGCCGCACCCTTCGCCCTGGGCGGCGCCTCCGGTGCCGCCCGGCAAGCAGCGTACGGGGGTGGTCGTGACGCTCGCCGTGGGGGGCGGGCTGGTCGTGGCGGGGGCGATGGTGACGACCGTCTACCTTCTTCTGGATTCCGTCTCGGAGGCGATGGAGCGGCCGCCGGCACGGTCAAAGGCGCCTCACTCCGCCCCGTACGAGTACGAGGAGGAGCCGGGTGACGAGGAGCCGGTGGAGGAGCCCGTCGCGCCTGAGCCGGACGTGAAGAGGGACGTCACGATCACGGCGTGCACACGGGATCCGCGGATCGGGTGGCAGTCGGCCGATGTGACGGTCGTGAACGGGTCGTCCAGCCCGGCGGACTACTACATCGGCGTGGAGTTCCTGGACAGGGACGGCGCCACGGTTTCGGAGGGGGTGACCGGGGTGGCCGGCCTCGCTCCCGGCAAGACCTCCAGGAAGAAGGTCCAGGGCCTGGACGAGGTGCCGCAGGGCACGACGTGCCGGATCAACGACCTCTCGCGGACGCCCTCCTCGGAGGAGTGAGGGCCGGCGGGCAACGCGGAAGGGCCGCACCCCGGGTCTCCCCGGGGCGCGGCCCTTCCGCCTCTGCGGCCTACTTGCGGATCAGGCTGCGGAGCACGTACTGCAGGATGCCGCCGTTGCGGTAGTAGTCGGCCTCGCCGGGGGTGTCGATGCGGACGACCGCGTCGAACTCCACACCGGTGTCGGTGGTGACCTTGACCGTACGGGGGGTGGTGCCGTTGTTCAGCTCGGTGACGCCGGAGAAGGAGAAGGCCTCCTCGCCGGTGAGGCCGAGGGTCTCGGCCGTCTGGCCCTCGGGGAACTGGAGCGGGAGGACGCCCATGCCGATGAGGTTCGAGCGGTGGATGCGCTCGTAGGACTCGGCGATGACGGCCTTGACGCCCAGGAGCGCGGTGCCCTTGGCGGCCCAGTCGCGGGACGAGCCGGAGCCGTACTCCTTGCCCGCGAGGATCGCGAGGGGGGTGCCGGCGGCCTGGTAGTTCTGCGAGGCGTCGTAGATGAACGACACCGGGCCGTCATCCTTGGTGAAGTCGCGGGTGTAGCCGCCCTCGGTGCCCGGCGCGATCTGGTTGCGCAGGCGGATGTTGGCGAACGTGCCGCGGATCATGACCTCGTGGTTGCCTCGGCGCGAGCCGTAGGAGTTGAAGTCGCGGCGCTCGATGCCGTGCTCCGTGAGGTACTTGCCGGCCGGGGTGTCGGCCTTGATGGCACCGGCCGGGGAGATGTGGTCGGTGGTGACCGAGTCGCCGAGCTTGGCGAGGACCCGGGCGCCGGTGATGTCCTCGACCGGGGACGGGTCCATCGCCATGCCCTCGAAGTACGGGGGCTTGCGCACGTAGGTGGACTCGGCGTCCCACTCGAAGGTGTTGCCGGTCGGGATCGGGAGCGCCTGCCACTGGGCGTCGCCCGCGAAGACGTCCTGGTAGGACTTGTTGAACATGTCCTCGCCGATGGCGTTGGCCACGACGTCGTTGACCTCGGCCTCGGTCGGCCAGATGTCGGTCAGGAAGACCGGCTTGCCGTCCTGGTCGGTGCCGAGGGCGTCCTTGGTGATGTCGACCTTCATCGAACCGGCGATGGCGTACGCGACGACCAGCGGGGGCGACGCCAGGTAGTTCATCTTGACGTCGGGGTTGATCCGGCCCTCGAAGTTGCGGTTGCCGGAGAGCACCGAGGTGACGGCGAGGTCGTTGTCGTTGACCGCCTTGGAGACCTCGTCCGGCAGCGGGCCGGAGTTGCCGATGCAGGTGGTGCAGCCGTAGCCGACGAGGTTGAAGCCGACCTTGTCGAGGTAGGGGGTCAGCCCCGCCTTGTCGAAGTAGTCGGTGACGACCTTCGAGCCCGGGGCGAGGGTGGTCTTGACCCACGGCTTGCGGGTCAGGCCCTTCTCGACCGCCTTCTTCGCCACGAGCGCGGCGGCGACCATGACGTAGGGGTTCGAGGTGTTGGTGCAGGAGGTGATCGCGGCGACCGTGACGGCGCCGTGGTCGATCTCGTACGTGGAGCCGTCGGGGGCCGTGACGGTGGTCGGGTTCGACGGGATGCCGTTGGAGACGGCCGGGGCGTCGGAGGCCGGGAAGGACTCCTTGCCCGCCTCGTCGACACCGGTGTCGGAGACGTAGTTGCGCACGTCCGAGGCGAACTGCTGCGCGGCGTTGGCGAGGACGATGCGGTCCTGCGGGCGCTTCGGGCCGGCGATGGAGGGGACGACCGTGGAGAGGTCCAGCTCCAGCTTCTCGGAGAAGTCCGGCTCGGCGGCCGGGTCCAGCCAGAGGCCCTGCTCCTTGGCGTACGCCTCGACGAGGGCGACCTGCTGCTCGTCGCGGCCGGTCAGGCGCAGGTACTTCAGCGTCTCGTCGTCGATCGGGAAGATCGCGGCGGTGGAGCCGAACTCCGGCGACATGTTGCCGATGGTGGCGCGGTTGGCGAGCGAGGTGGCGGCGACGCCCTCACCGTAGAACTCGACGAACTTGCCGACGACGCCGTGCTTGCGGAGCATCTCGGTGATGGTCAGCACCAGGTCGGTGGCGGTGGTGCCGGCCGGGAGCTCGCCGGTCAGCTTGAAGCCGACGACGCGCGGGATGAGCATGGAGACCGGCTGGCCGAGCATCGCGGCCTCGGCCTCGATGCCGCCGACGCCCCAGCCCAGCACGCCGAGGCCGTTGACCATGGTGGTGTGCGAGTCGGTGCCGACGAGGGTGTCGGGGTAGGCCTGGCCGTTGCGGACCATGACCGTGCGCGCCAGGTGCTCGATGTTGACCTGGTGGACGATGCCGGTGCCCGGGGGGACGACCTTGAACTCGTCGAAGGCGGTCTGGCCCCAGCGCAGGAACTGGTAGCGCTCCTTGTTGCGGCCGTACTCCAGCTCCACGTTCTGGGCGAACGCCTCGTTGGTGCCGAACTTGTCGGCGATGACGGAGTGGTCGATGACCAGCTCGGCCGGGGCCAGCGGGTTGATCTTCGCCGGGTCACCGCCGAGCTCCTTGACGGCCTCACGCATGGTGGCGAGGTCCACGACACACGGCACGCCGGTGAAGTCCTGCATGATCACGCGGGCCGGCGTGAACTGGATCTCCTGGCTGGGCTGCGCCTGGGAGTCCCAGCCGCCGATGGCCCGGATGTGGTCGGCGGTGATGTTCGCGCCGTCCTCGGTACGGAGCAGGTTCTCCAGCAGGACCTTCAGGCTGTACGGGAGGCGCGCGGAGCCCTCTACCTTGTCCAGCTTGAAGATCTCGTACGACTCGTCGCCCACGCGCAGTGTGCTGCGGGCGTCGAAGCTGTTCGCCGACACGACAGTCTCCTTCTTCAATGTGCGCGTCTACCGCGCCGCGCCTCATTGGCAGCGGGCACCGCGTTGTGCCGCCTACGGCCCCGACCATCCGCTAAGGTAAGGCTTAGTTAGGCTTGCCTTACCGGGCGGCGGCTGTGGTGCGCCTCGGCACATATCTCGATGTCGAGATAACTCTAGTACATAGCCGCCGCTCGGTCATGCCCAGGTGCCCCTGTGCGCTCCTACCCGCGCTGCCGCAAAGGATGGGTACGCCCACCGCGGACAGAGCTCCGGCCCCACCGCACGGTCGCGGAGGGGCCGGAGCCGGTGCAGGGGACGGGTTACGGCGTGTCGCGAACCGTGCCCTCGAAGGGCGGGCCCAGCGGCGCGTCCTCCTCGTCCGTCAGCTGGAGGCGGACGTACTCGGTCGGCTCCTTCACCTGGTCACGGATGGTCGGAACGGTGAGGTCAGCGGAGGTCCGGCCTGCCTCGACCGTCGTCCACAGCGTCCCGTACTCGACCTTCGAGAGCGGGATCGCGGGGTTCGGGACCTCCTCGACGAGCTGCGACAGCCACTCCTGGTCGACGTCGGCCGTGGACAGCTCCGGGCGGCCGTCGGGGACGGGGATCAGCTGGGCAACGGTCCAGATGTCGACGTCCGCCTTCTCCGAGAGGGAGATCCGCCACGTCAGCGGCGAGCCCTCGGTGACGTCGTCGGCCACCGGCGTGACGGTCACCTTCGGCATCGGGTCGTCGTTCTCGGCGAGTACGCCACCGGCGTCGGCGCCGATGACCGTGCCGCGGACGGCCTTGACGAGGATGTCGTAGGCCTTGTCCCAGCCGTAACGCTTGTTGCCCTCGACCTTCACCCTGACGTTGATCCCGGCGGTACCGGGGCCGACCTTGACCAGGCGGCCGACCGACTTGCCGGTGTCGGGGTCGACGACGTACAGCCGGACCGCTCCGGCGTTCTTGCCGGTGGTACGGACCGGCACCTGGTACGTACGGAAGCCGGAGTCGCCCTCCTTGACCGTGAGGCGGCCGATGTCGACGCGGGCGAGCGGAGCGGCCTTCACCGCGGGGGTGCCCGGCTTCCACGACCAGGCGTCCATCAGCAGCGCCTTGCCGGAGGCGGACTTCGGGGTCAGCTCCAGGGACGCGATCCTGCCCAGGTCGAGCTTGGCGCGGACGGCGGCGGTCAGCGGGACACGGACCTCCTGGGCCCAGTACGAGCTGGTGCGGTCGGTGCCGGGCAGCCCGTCGATCTTGACGCTGCCCAGCTTGGCCCGCTTGCCCTTGGCGTCCTTGACGTGGACGTCGAAGCGGGTGCCGCCGGTGTTCGGCGGTACGGCGACGCGGAGCGCGAGGCTCTTCGCGCCCTTGACCGAGACCGGCTTCTTCGGGGTGACACGGGCGATGGTGCCCGGCTTCTTCCAGTCCAGGGCGACCGCGCGGCGGCCGGCCTCGTGCTCGGGGCGCCACTGGGCGAAGTGCGGCGAGGAGCCGGGGTCCTTCTCGCCCAGGCAGGCGGAGCGGCCGGGGGCGACGGCGTCGCACAGCCGGGCGCCGCCGACCTTGGGCCCGCCCTGCGGGTCGTCGGGAAGGAAGCCGGCGCCCCGGTTGCCGCCGACCGCGTGGGTCAGCACCCGGGCGGGGTCGGCGGAGGGGGCGCGGCGGCCGGTGCCGTCGACGAGCTGGCGTACGCGGTCGTCACCGCCGACGAACAGCCGTGCGGCGGCGGCGATGTAGGTCGCGCCCGCCTTGTGCTGCTGGTTGGCCGAGAGCCGTCCGGCGGCGCCGGGCGAGCAGAGCGGGTCGGGCGACTCGGGCTCGTGCCAGAAGTCGTCGTCGGCCGGGGCCTCGGCCTGGCCGGGCGTCCACTCGGTGTTGAAGTAGTTGTGGTTGGCACCGACCATGTAGACCGAGCTGTGCAGGGCCTTGCCCCGGCTGACACCCCGGGTGCCGTCCGTGAACACCTGGCCCTGGAGGTCGGAGACGTCACCGTCGCAGCCGGGCAGGATCGTCAGTGAGGGGACGTCCGGCACCGGGTTCTGGCCGAAGATGGTGGGGCCGATGTGGACGGTGCCGCGGATGTTCCAGCGGGCCTTGGAGCGGTAGCCGTCCTGGGCGGCCGGCGGCTTGTACAGGCTGTCCATCACCGCGCGGTTGACGCCCTCACCGCCGCGCGAGTGCCCGACGAGGAGCACCCGGGACAGGTCGGCCTTCGGGCCCTTGCGTACGGCGGCGGGCGCGGAGGCGGGCTTGGCGGCCCAGTCGGCCCAGCGGCCGAGGTGGTTGCGGATCAGCGAGGAGCGGGCCTGCGCACCGCCGTCCTCGGCGTTCCAGTCCTGGCCGTTGATGCCGTTGGCGGAGATGGAGACGGTCACGTACCCCTGCGAGGCCAGCAGCTTCTGGTCGCGCAGATAGCCCCGGTGGCTGGGGATCGGCTTGCTGCCCTTGGCGCAGGGCCAGTCGCCGGAGACCTCCCCGCTCTTGCCGGGGACGTAGCAGGTGGAGTGGCGGCCGTGCAGGAAGAGGGCGATGGGGCGCTTGCCGGGCGCCTTCTTCGGGGCGACGACGACTCCGCGCATCTCGACCGGTGCGGGAAAGCCGGGGAGCCTGACGGAGGCGAGGCTGTACTCGCCGGTGGTGGTGGCGTACGTGCCGGGCTTGCCCGGGTCGACGGCCCCCGCGGGCAGCTTGGGCGGGAGCTTCGGGGCGGGCGGCTTGGCCTTGCGGTGCGCGCCCGCGCCCGGGGCCTGGTCGAGTCGGCGCCCGGCCGCCTCGACCGCGAGGTCACCGAGGTCGGCGGTGCGGACCTCGTCGATGGGGAGCCGGAAGGTCCGGCCGTCGTCCTGCGGTTCGGGTACGCCCACGAGTTCGCCGTTCGCGCGGAACTCCACGCGGGCGTCGCCCATGGGGACCGGCTCGGGCGCACGCCACTCCAGGTGGCTGCGCCCGTTCTCACCGGCGATGCGCCAGCCGGGCGGCAGCGCGTCGCCCGCATGGGGTGTCGCGGTGGCGCCGGGTATCTCCGGCGGCGCCGGGGCGGCGTACGCCCCCGTAGGCGCCACCCCCGCCACCGTCAGCACCGCTATCGCGGTGGCCCATGCTCTCCGGCCACGTATCAAAGCTCCTCCTCAACCCTGGTCACCCGCGCGCCCGTTCCGGTGGTCTGCTCCGGGTCGAACGCGCTCTCGGACATCGAGACGGGGAGTCGAACCTCTGGGTTGCCTCCGAGAGCGGAGTGATCGCCGGGGCCTCTGTCGGAGGCGGTCGGTAGGGTCGTGCGGCGGATACGTGCTGCGTGGTGGAGGGGTGGCGGAGTGAGGGTCGAGGAGAGCGATCTGCGGCTGGAGGACGGCCGGGGGCTCCATGTGTACGACACGGGCGGCGAAGGCGGCTCCTCCGGCGACGGACTCGTGGTGCTCTGGCACCACGGCACGCCGAACATCGGCTCGCCGCCCGCGCCGCTCTTCGCCGCCGCCGAGGGGCTGGGCATCCGCTGGGTCTCGTACGACCGTCCCGGCTACGGCGGTTCGTCCCCGCTGCCCGGCCGGGATGTGGCGTCGGCCGCCGCCGACGCGGGGGCGGTCGCCGACGCGCTCGGCATCGACCGCTTCGCCGTCCTCGGCCACTCCGGCGGCGGCCCGCACGCGCTGGCCTGCGGTGCGCTGCTGCCCGACCGGGTCGTGGGGGTGGTGACGGCCGCGGGACTCGCGCCGTACGGCGCCGAGGGACTCGACTGGTACGCGGGCATGGTGCCGTCCTCGGCGGCCTCGCTGCGGGCGGCCGCCGCGGGGCGGGAGGCGAAGAGGGCGTACGAGGCGGGCGCCGGGTACGACCCGGAGATGTTCACCGACGCCGACCGCGATGCGCTGGCCGGCGACTGGTCCTGGTTCGACCAGGTGGTGGGGCCCGCCCTGGAGGCCGGTCCGGACGCCCTGATCGCCGACGACCTCGCGTACGTCGCACCGTGGGGCTTCGACCCCGTACGGATCACCGCGCCCCTGCTCCTGCTCCACGGCGGCCAGGACCGGATAGCCCCGGCAGCCCACAGCCGCTGGCTCGCCGACCGCTGCCCGACGGCCGAACTGCGGGTGCGCCCGGGCGACGGCCACATCTCCGTGCTCGGCGCGGGCGCGGAGGCGCTGGAGTGGCTGGCGGGACGGGCGGTCTGACGCCCGCCACGGCCCTGGCCCGGGCCCGTCCGGCCGGCGTCGGACGACGCGCGGGCCTCCCGGCCGAGCCGGGCCACGCCCCGTACGGCGGCGCGCTCCGTGCCCGGTCGCCCCACTCGGGGGACGATGGCGGCGCGGGCACGTCGCACGTTCCGCGAGCGGAGCGGTGCGAAGCCCTCCCGAACGGTTGCACGGCCGTCACTCGAATGGCACATCCCCACATCAGCCTCATCTCATATCTGAGATAACCTGCCGTCATGTCAGACGACTACCTCGCACGCATCGGCAAGCTCATCCGTGACGCCCGGCAGCACCGGGGCTGGACACAGACACAGCTGGCCGAGGCTCTCGGCACCAGCCAGAGCGCCGTCAACCGCATCGAGCGCGGCAACCAGAACATCAGCCTTGAGATGATCGCCCGTATCGGCGAAGCTCTCGACAGCGAGATCGTGTCGCTCGGTTACTCCGGGCCCATGCATCTGCGGGTCGTCGGCGGCCGTCGCCTCTCCGGCGCCATCGACGTCAAGACCAGCAAGAACGCCTGCGTCGCGCTGCTGTGCGCCTCGCTGCTCAACAAGGGCCGTACGGTCCTGCGCCGGGTGGCCCGGATCGAGGAGGTCTTCCGCCTCCTGGAGGTGCTGAACTCCATCGGGGTGCGCACCCGCTGGGTCAACGACGGCGTGGACCTGGAGATCGTGCCGCCCGCGCAGCTGGAGATGGAGGCGATCGACGCCGACGCCGCGCGCCGCACCCGCTCCATCATCATGTTCCTGGGCCCGCTGCTGCACCGGATGGAGCAGTTCACGCTGCCGTACGCGGGCGGCTGCGACCTGGGCACCCGCACGATCGAGCCGCACATGATCGCGCTGCGCCGGTTCGGCCTGGAGATCGCCGCCACGGAGGGGCTGTACCACGCCCAGGTGGACCGCTCGGTCTCCCCCGGCCGCCCCATCGTGCTGACCGAGCGCGGCGACACCGTGACCGAGAACGCCCTGCTGGCCGCCGCCCGCCACGACGGCACGACGGTCATCCGCAACGCCTCCTCCAACTACATGGTCCAGGACCTCTGCTTCTTCCTGGAGGCGCTGGGCGTACGGGTCGACGGCATCGGCACGACGACCCTCACCGTGCACGGGGTCCCGCAGATCGACGTGGACGTGGACTACTCCCCCTCCGAGGACCCGGTCGAGGCGATGAGCCTGCTGGCCGCCGCGGTGGTCACCGAGTCCGAACTCACCATCCGCCGGGTGCCGATCGAGTTCCTGGAGATCGAACTCGCGGTCCTGGAGGAGATGGGCGTCGACTGCGACCGCACCCCGGAGTACGCGGCCGACAACGCCCGCACCCGGCTGGTGGACCTGACGGTCCGGCCCTCCAAGCTGGAGGCCCCGATCGACAAGATCCACCCGATGCCGTTCCCCGGCCTCAACATCGACAACGTGCCGTTCTTCGCGGCGATCGCGGCCTCCGCGCACGGCCAGACCCTGATCCACGACTGGGTCTACGACAACCGCGCGATCTACCTCACCGACCTCAACCGCCTCGGCGGCCGCCTCCAACTCCTCGACCCCCACCGCGTCCTGGTCGAGGGCCCCACCCGCTGGCGCGCCGCCGAAATGATGTGCCCACCCGCTCTGCGGCCCGCCGTGGTGGTGCTGCTGGCGATGATGGCGGCCGAGGGCACCTCCGTACTGCGCAACGTCTATGTCATCAACCGGGGTTACGAGGAGCTGGCGGAGCGGCTCAACTCGGTGGGGGCGCAGATCGAGATCTTCCGGGACATCTGATACGAGGATGCTGCCGCACCCCGTCTGACCTGCCCTTCAGCGGGTCAGGGTGGGGTGCGGCGGCATGTCTGGGACGTCTCTGGGACTTTGGGCCTGCGGCGGGCTACGAGCCACGGGCCCGGCGGACGGTCGCGGCCACACGAAGATCGCGTCGATGGTGGCGCTTCCCCGTGCGCGCAGGGCAGCGTGACCGGCACCGGCGCGAACTGCTCCATATGCTGTCGGACGGCTCGGGCCACGCCGGCCGGCAGCGGCACGTCCCGGACCTTGCGGCCCTTCGGAAGCGCGAAGCACAGTTTCGCTCGCACCGTCCTGATCTGCCGTCGAGCATGGACGACTTCCTTCTCGAAGTCGACGTCGTCCGCCTGGGTTACTCCGTGCGCAGGCCGTCCGGGCGCATCAGGCGGAGTAGCGGGGGGATACTGAGAGCTGTTACGGCCAGGACCGCTGCTGCGCCGATGGCTGTCATGGCCAGCACGCTCGTCCAGTCCACGCTGATCGCGGTGTCCGTCATCTTGAGAAGGACGCTGCCCAGGGTGAGGCCCATGATCAGGGCCAGGGCCAGGCCCAGGGCGACCGGGATCGCGGTCTGCCAGAGCACCGACAGGCTCAGCGTGCGGCGCCGGGTGCCGAAGGCGACCAGCGCCGACAGCAGTTTCCTCCGCTCGCGCAGTTGTTCCAGCTGGGAGACCAGCAGGCTCGCCCCGATCAGCGCGAGGACGCAGGCCGCGCCGACGAAGAGGCCGGTGCGAAGGGAGTCGTAGCTCTGCGATCGTTCGTTCTGCGCGTAGATCGTGGGGCTGGCGAGCGGGTGTATCTCCGCGACTGCGTTGCGCACCACCTCGTGCACCTCCGGGGCCGACCGGTCGAGTCTGACGTAAATCACTCCGCTGATGTCGGAGGCGACTGCGGTGGGCAACGCCTTCGTGGTCATCAGGAAGCCGGTCCGCTCCCAGCCCGTCGGGCCCTTGTACGGGACGGCCCTCTTGATGTCCCGCGGTACCGTCCATGCCGCCTCGGTGCCCTTCCCGGAGCCTTCGATGGTCGGGTTGACGAAGAGTTCGCGGCCGGGTTCGGCGAGCTTCACGGTCTCACCGTCGGGCCAGGATCCGTGCAGGGTAAATGCGTCTCCCTCGCGGCATGATGGCAGTTTCGCCACCTCGCGCAGGGCGGCGCAGTCGCCGACGGTGAGTCCCACGGACGACTCGGGGTTCTCCCGGCCGGCACCGAGCGAGGTGGTGGACACCGCGACGGCGCCGCGCACACCAGGGGTGCCGGCGAGCTTGCGCTGTGCCTCCGCGAGGGCGGCGCCCTTCGGTATGGAGACCTCCATCTGGGCGCGCGAGACATCCTGGCCGGTGGGCTCCGTGAAGTTGTCCTGGACGCCGGAGAACAGCATCTGCAGAGCGATGGCTCCGGCCACCGCCACCGCGATGCCGTTGACCATGCGGGCCGCGGTGCCACTGCTCAGCTGGAGCCTGCGTACGGCCAGCTGCCAGGAGACCGGACCCGAGTTCAGGCGGCCCACGACATTTTCCACGACCCAGGGAAGCAGCGCGGTGACACCGACGAGGAGCAGGATGACACCACCGGCGACCATGTACTCGTTGAATGTGCCGTTGCCGCCGCCCTGGCCGATCATCGGGGCGAGCAGGCCGAGGCCGCCCAGCGGCAGCAGCAACCGCCACCACAGCCGGCGTCGCGCCGGCTTGGTCGTGCGCACCACGCCGAGCGGCTCGATGACCACTCCGCGCAGGGCCAGCAGCGTCACCGCGACCGCCGCCGCCGGGACCGCGACGGCGATCAGGACGGCGAGCGCGGGCGCCGGGTCGAGGTAGCTCGGGAAGACGCTGACCCCGAAGAGCTCGACGGAGCCGGCGACCTGGCGACCGATCAGGAAGAACCCGATGCCGAAAGCCAGCCCGAGAAGGGCGCCGCCGAGTGCCTCGCCCGCCGCGATCCGGCGGGTCATCCGGCTGTCGGCGCCGACGAGCCTGAGCGCGGCGAGCCTCCGGTCGCGCCGCTCGCCGCCTAAGCGCACGGCCGTGGCGATGAAGACGCCGACCGGCATCAGCAGCACCACGAAGACGAGGAGGACGAGCAGGAGCAGGACCGGATCCGTCTCCTGCGAGGGCGCCTTCGTCGCCCGGAAGGTGTCGATGCGTGAGATGGCGGAGTCATCGACGAACTCGGCCAGGCTCTGGCCGCCCGTGTAGTAGGCGAGTTCGGCCGAGCCGATCAGACCGCTCTCACCGATGCTGCCGGTGATGCGGTAAGGGATCCGTTCGCGCAGCAGTTCGGCGTCCTTGGAGTCCAGCAGTTCCTTGAGCGCGGGGGATACGAACATCTCGCCGGGTGCGGGGAATCTCTTGATCCCGGGCGGCAGCGGTGCCCGCAGGCCCTCGGGTTCCAGCTGGCGGCCGCGTACGTCCAGGCCGCGAAACTCGGTGTCGACGTTCGCGACCAGCACCGTGCTGTCGGACTTGGCCGGCTCGGCGTCGCCTATCGCCACGTCCATGCGCGCGTACTCGCGGTCCTCCCGCGCCTGCATCGCGTTCGGGATCGCGGTGGTGAGCAGCAGTAGCGCCACCCCGAGCCCCACGCCGACACCGGTGAGCAGGGCGCGTACCCAGCCCTCGCGGCCGCCGGTGAACGCGAACTTGAGGCCCATGGCCAGGTCTCCCGGCCACTGCCGGAGCTTGGAGGGCTTTTCCTCGGGATCTTCCCCGGCGTACCAGTCCGAGGGGCCCTCGGTCGGGGGAACCGTGGGCGATGCGGGGAGGCTCATACGGCGTGCTCCATGTCCCGGGACTTCCCGTCCCGCACGACGATCTCGCGGTCGGAGTACGCGGCCACCCGGGTCTCGTGCGTGACGAGGACGACGGCCGCGTTGGTGGACCGGGCGGCCTCCGTGAGCAGTTCCATCACGCGTTCGCCGTTGAGGGAGTCGAGGGCGCCGGTGGGCTCGTCCGCGAACAGCACCCGCGGGCTGGTGACCAGGGAGCGGGCCACAGCGACGCGCTGGCCCTGGCCGCCGGAGACCTCGCCGGGCCGCTTGCCCGCCAGATCGTCGACCTCCAGGCGCTCCATCCAGGCCAGGGCGGCGCCCTCGGCCTCCTTGCGCCGGACGCCGTTCAGCCGCAGCGGCAGGGCCACATTCTCGGCACAGGTCAGCTCGGGCACCAACTGGCCGAACTGGAAGACGAACCCGAACTCCGAGCGCCTCA
Organism: Streptomyces griseus subsp. griseus; assembly: GCF_003610995.1. Lineage (NCBI taxonomy): Bacteria > Bacillati > Actinomycetota > Actinomycetes > Kitasatosporales > Streptomycetaceae > Streptomyces > Streptomyces griseus. The sequence continues at coordinate 6,021,711 of NZ_CP032543.1, read as the reverse complement.
ACGCGCTGCGCTGGGAGTCGTTCATGGCTGCCATCTCCCGACCGCCGTAGGTGATCGAGCCCGAGTCGGGCGTCACGATGCCGGCGAGACAGTGCAGGAGGGTCGACTTGCCGGACCCCGAGGGGCCCATCACGGCGACGACCTCGCCCGGGTGGATGGAGAAGCCGGCGCCGTCGAGGGCATTGGTGGGGCCGTACGCCTTGCGCAGGTCGTGGGCCACGAGCAGGGAGCCTGCGGGCGTCATCGGGTCGTCACCGCCTCGGCGAGTCCACCCAGGCGCGCGGCGGTGAGTTGGAGCCATCGTAGGACGGCTTCGAGATGGAAGAGAGCGTGGTCGCAGATCAGCTGATCGGCGAGATCGCCCTTGAGTTTGCGGTCGGTGAGGATGCGCATCATGCGCAGGTGTTCGGAGCGCTGGGTGTCGAGGATCTCCGACGCGTTGCGGTGCGTCAGGAGGGCGAGGACAACCTTCGTGTAAAGGGTCGACTGGAGGTAGGGCTCGGGCTTCTCCGGTGTGGCGAGCCACCGCTGGACGTCGGTGACGCCCTCCTCAGTGATCGCGTACCGCTTGCGTTCGGGGCCTGTGCCCGTCTCTGTACCGTCGACCTCCACGAGGCCGTTCTTCAACAGCCGGGACATCGTCGAATAGACCTGGCCGTAGTGGAGCGGCCGGTCGTGACCGAACTTCTCGTCGAAGGCCCGCTTCAGGTCGTAACCGTGTCGGGGACCGGACTCCAGGAGCCCTAAGAGGGTGTGACCGATGGACATGCGGAGCACTATACACCGCGTGTATACGTGGCGCGTATACGTGAGGTGCATAGATTCTTCCCGACGGCCCGTTCCTGCAGGTTGGAGCTCAAGCTGGCCCGCCGGCCCTGCCGCCACTTCAGTACCTCATGGCAGCTGGTGGCGGTGGAGGCGCCCGCCCTCTTCCGCCGGGCCGACGTACGCGTGCACCAGGTCGGCACCCCGGGGACCCCTCTCGGGGTCCTGGACCGCGTCGGACTCGTCGACGTCCGCTTCCGGCCGGCCCTCGGCGATCTGCTGCCGCTCCGCACCGACGGCGCCTGCGAGGCACGTCCCCGCCCCGGCACACCGTCCGGCCGGTGGCAGCGGGTGTTCGGTGACGCCGAGCTCGCCGCCGCGCTGTCCGGCACGTGCGGACGGGACGCGGAAGCGACCGTGAAAGGCGTCGGTAAGGCCTTGGCCGACCACCATGACGGCTGGACCAGCGACGACACCGCCCTGCTCGCCTTGCGCGTACTCGCGTCCTCCTGACTCCCGGGTTCCGGGCGGTCCGCCACCGCCATCAGGTGTGGTGCCGCCATCCAGGGGCACCCAGAAGCGCGGGCCGCCGGAAAAGGTGAACGTGGAAACGCACACACTGCCGCCGACTTGCCCAGGGGCAGTGGGTCCCTGGCGGCCGATGGCCGGTGAGCGATGGAGCAAGGAGTGCCGCCGATGAATGATGCGATCCCTCTTACGGCAGGCGTCGAGACCTCCGAGGGCGGAGGTTCGGCCGCCCTCCCGGTCCGCCGTGCGGCGGACCGGTTCACCCGGTTCGTCGACGCCGTGACGGCAGGCACCGTCGAGGCGCCGTTGCCGGGCGGTGGCCGGACCTCCGCCCGGTTCGATGTGCTGTCCGCGGTGGCGGAGGACGACCTGTGCGCCGCCCGGCTGGTGGAGGGCCACCTCGACGCCGTGGCGATCCTGGCCGAGCTGGACGACGATCCGGTGGCGCCCGGCCAGTACTGGGCGGTGTGGGCCGCCGAACCGCCGGGCTCCGGGCTGACCGCGACCCGCGGCCCGGACGGCTGGGTGCTCAACGGTCTCAAGTCGTACTGCTCCGGAGCGCACAGCTGCACCCACGCCCTGGTCACCGCCACGGCGGAGGACGGCCGGCGGCTCTTCGCCGTCCGCACCGGCATCCCGGAGGCCGTCCGTACGGGCGTCCCGGAAAACGTCGGTACCGGCGCCCCGGAGGCCGTCCGTACGGGCGTCCCTGAAACCGTCGGTACCGGCGCCCCGGAAGCGGAAGCGGAGGCGGGTGAGAGAGGCCCAGGATGCACGCCGGTCCCCGGCACCTGGCGGGCCATCGGCATGGCCGGCAGCGACAGCCCCGACGTCCGCTTCACCGACGTTCCGGCCACCCCGGTCGGCGGGGTGGAGGCGTATCTGCGCCGCCCCGGCTTCCACCACGGCGGGGTCGGCGTGGCCGCGTGCTGGTACGGCGGGGCACGGGCGGTGGCCCGGGTGTTGTTCACCCGGGCGGAGCGGCGCGCTGACCCGTTCACCGATGCCCACGTCGGCGCGGTGGACCTGCGGCTGTACACGGCCGGTACGGTGCTGCGCCGGGCGGCCGAGGAGATCGACCTCGACCCGCTCGACAAGGCCGGAGCGGCCGGACTGCGTGCGCTGCGGGTACGGGCCCTGGTGGCGGAGGTGTGCTCCGAGGTCCTGGACCACGTGGGCCGGGCGACCGGCGCGGGGCCGCTGTGCCATGACGAGCGGCACGCGCGGGCCGTGACCGACCTCGGCGTCTACGTGCGCCAGCACCATGCGGAACGGGACCTGGCGGCTCTGGGCGGGCTGGTCGCCCGCGGACCGGAGGAGG